>CAYUHJ010000091.1:0-22824 GCA_964444365.1 uncultured Alcaligenaceae bacterium
GAGGTGGGCCTTGCTCAGTTCGTGGAAGTCCGGCACGTCCGCGGCCGCGAGGCGGTGGCCGCCGGCCGACTTCACGACCCAGCCGTCATCCCAGGCACCGTCTGCCCACAGGCGAAGCACCTTCCCCGTCACGGCGAACGGCTCCGGAATCCAGCCGACCTGGACGAACTCGCCGCCCGCACACGGCTTGGACAGACGGCACTGGCGATAGAACACGGGTTTGGCCACGACCGATCCTCCTTCCCGGAACAGTGTCCCCGCCAGGAATCGAACCTGACCTCCGACCTTCGCAAAGTCGCGTGCGTTCCGCCACACTCCGGGGACGTTACGGGAGGGACACCGGGCATCGAAGACGGGTTCGGTTCGAATCGCGAGACGTGCGGCGGACGTGAGGAACGAGAGAAGTGGCTGAATCCGCGGAGCCGGGAACGGCATCCCGTTCCCGGCTGCGAGGAGGAGTTACGGCTGGGCCGGCTTCGCGAGGAACTCCTTGAGCCCCTCCTTGATCGCTTCCTTCAAGGCGGCGGGGTCGGCCGGCGGCGCGGGCGCGGGTTCCGGGGCCGGGGGCTGGTCCGGGTGGAGGAGTTCTCTCACGACCTGAAGGAAGTGCAGCGCCTTCTGCGCCTCGGCGTTCACGGCCGCCGTGCCGTTCGGCGGGCTTACGGCCCCGGAATCGCCGAACAGTTCGCGGTTGACCTGCTTCTGGAGCTTATCCGCGTTCTTCGCGTCGGTGAGGTAGAACACGTTGTTCAGCGTCACCGGCTTCAGGTCCGCCATGTCGCCGAGCACCTGCAGGACGGTCAGCAGCCGGGTGTCGTTGAACGAGCCGTCGACCTCGACCTTCGCCTTGTCGCGGAACCGGGCGTCGATGACGATGTTCGCCCCGGTGAGCTTGCGGAGTTCCTTCACCGCGTCGGTCAGCGTCTTGCCGTCGGCGACGAACGACACGGGCTCGCCGTTGAGTTGTTCGGACAGGTGCTCGCTGGAGATCATTTGCGGTGCAGGGTTCCCGCTGGCGTCGAAGTTGGACCCCGGCACGACGGGCGGGATGTACGCCGGGACGATGACGACCTGACCACCGCGGATGCGGTAAGTGGCCTTCCCAGGGAATTGGGCGACGGCCTCGTTGATCAGGTCGGCGACCGTCATCCCGCGGGTGACGGGGATCTTGATCTGCTGTTCGTACAAGGCATTCACGTCCGCCCCGCCCTCCTGACCCCCCGTCCGCTTGAACGACGGCGTGTCAATGCGAGCGATGAGCCCGTGCTTGTCGTGCAGCATGTCGAGCAGGGCGCGGAACGGGAGGCCGTCCACGTCCAGTTCGCCGAGCGGCTGGTTCAGCGTGTCGCGGACGGCCATCTCGGTGACCGGCAGGGCCGCTGGCTTAGTTGTTTTCTTCGGCGGGTCGGCCTTGGCCGGGGCCGCGGCCGCCGCAGCGAGCGGTGCCGCCGCGGCGACCTTCTCCTTCGCGGGGGTGTCGGCGTTCGCGGCGAACAGCCCGAACCCGGCACTGCCGAGCACCGCGGCCGACATGCCGGCCGCCAGGAACAGCTTCAGTCTGAGCGTAGACATGGTGGAAGAGACTCCGTCTGCGAAGGAAGAGAGGGGATCGACACCGGCCCCGCCGGCGGCGTAGTGCGCCGCCGCCCGGAGCGTCTGATTCAACAGCGATTCCGACACCGCGTTGGCCGACGCCAGCGGTTCGACCAGCCCGCCGAGCGCGACCGCCGGCACCGCCACCCCCCGCCGGGCGAGCCGGTCCCGCAGCCTCGCCCGCGCCGCGGACAGCCGGGAATCGACCGTCCCGACGGGGCACCCGAGCACCCGGGCGGCTTCGGCGTTCGTGCGCTCTTCGAGCCCGCACAGCACCACGACCGCCCGGAGTTTGTCGGGGAGGGCGTTCAACTCCTCGCCGACGACCGCGTGCAGTTCGCCCCCGGAAGCGTCCGCCTCCGGGCCGGGGTGGGGGTCGAAGACGGCGTCCACGAGGAGTTCCCCCGGCGTGCGGCGGTGGGCCTTCCCGGCCCACTTCAGGGCGACGAGGTACGCGACCCGGTACAGCCACCCGGCCGGCGACTCGCGGTGCTCGATCTTGGCCGCGTCCCGGGCCAGGACCATGAACACCACCTGGAAGGCGTCGTCCGCGTCGGCGGACCGCCCGAGCCGCCGCCGGCAGACGCCGAGCACCATCGGCCCGTGCCGGCGGACGAGTTCGGCGAACGCGGCGTCGTCCCGCCCGGCGACGTACTTCCGGAGAAGTTCGGCGTCGGAGGCGTCCGGCCCGGCGGTCGGCGGGGCCAGCCGGCGGAGGGCCGCCAGCACGGACCCGCGGGGGGAGTACGACATACGGTTCGCTCCGGTCGCGTCGGCTACGGGGGAATAGTTCCCGCCGCCGCCCGGTTCCTTCGGGGAACTTTTCGGATTCGAGATGTGGCTCGATCATAACTCGGCGGAGCGGGGAGTCCCAGGAAGAATCCGGGGGCAGAAGCGAGAGTCGTTCGGTAGATTACCGGGGAAATGGGGCGAATATCTGGTCGGTCGGGTCGCGTCTTCGAGGCCCGAGGCGGTGCCACTATCGGGCCTCGAAGACGCGACCCGACCTACAAGCGAACTCAAGGAACCTCATGCCCGCCAAGAAAATCCTCGTGCTCGTCGGCGACTTCGTCGAGGACTACGAAGTCATGGTCCCGTTCCAGGCGCTGCTCGCCGTCGGGCACGTCGTCCACGCCGTGTGTCCGGGGAAGAAGGCCGGGGAAAAAGTCCGCACCGCGGTCCACGACTTCGAGGGGGACCAAACTTATTCCGAGAAGCGCGGGCACGACTTCACGCTGAACGCGACGTTCGCCGACGTGACGGCCGCGTTCTACGACGCGCTCGTCGTCCCCGGCGGGCGGGCACCCGAATACTTGCGGCTCAACCCGGACGTGCTCGGCGTCGTCCGGCACTTCTTCGAGGCGAACAAGCCGGTCGCCGCCCTCTGCCACGGGCCGCAACTCCTGGCGGCGGCGGGCGTGCTCAAGGGCCGGTCGTGTAGCGCGTACCCCGCCGTCGGGCCGGACGTCACGCTGTGCGGCGGGACGTTCGCGGACGTGCCGATCGACGGCGCGCACGTGGACGGGAACCTCGTCACCGGCCCGGCGTGGCCCGCCCACCCGGCCTGGCTGCGCGAGTTTCTGAAACTGCTGGGGACGAAGATCGAGCTGTGAACCGTTCGTTGCCGGCCCGTGATTCCGCGGGTAGAGTGAGCGAACGCGAATCCCTCCCCAACCCCTTCCGGTCGCATGACACCCCCCGCCGGTGCCGGCCTCGCAGCCCCCCCCGTCCCCGCCACCCGCGTCCGGTACGGCGTCCTCGGGTTGCTCTGCTCGCTGGCCATGATCACGTACATGGACCGGGCCGCCAACGGCAGCGCGAAGACGGCCATCATGGCCGACCTGAACGCGGCCGGGTCGTCGTACACCAAGGACGACTTCTTCATCGTGTTGATGGCGTTCCAGCTCGCCTACGCGATGTTCGAGATCCCCTCCGGCTGGCTCGGCGACACCCGCGGGCCGCGGTCCACGCTGCTGCGGGTCGTCATCTGGTGGACGGTGTTCGTCGCCCTGACGGGGCTCACCGGCCTGACGCTGCCCGGCGGGTTTTACGTCGGGTTCGGGGCGCTCGTCGTCATGCAGTTCCTGTTTGGCGTGGGGGAGGCCGGGGCGTTCCCGAACATCGCGAAGGCGCTCTACAACTGGTTCCCCGCGTCCGACCGGGGGTTCGCGAAGTCCGCCGTCTGGACGTGCGCCCGGTGCATGGGCGGGCTGACGCCGCTCGTCTGGCTGCTGCTGACGGCCGACGACTTCGCCGGGCTGTCGTGGCGGCAGGCGATGTGGCTGTTCGCGGGCATCGCCGGGGTCTGGACGGTCGCGTTCTTCGTCCTGTTCCGGAACCGGCCGACGGAAGTGGCGGGCGTGAACGAGGCGGAACTCGCGTACATCGACGCCGGCCGCACAGCCCCGACCAAGGTGGACTCCGTCCCGTGGGGCAAGCTGATCCGGTCGCGGAACCTCTGGGCCATCTGCTTCATGTACGTCGTCACGAACTTCTGCTGGTACTTCCTGATGTACTTCCTGCCGGACGAACTCAAGGCCCAGTTCCCGGAGTGGAACACGACGGCGGACGGGAAGGTGCTGCTCGCGGTCCTCGCCGGGACGCCGCTCCTGATCGGGATGCTCGGCTGCTACCTCGGCGGCGTCCTCTCGGACCTCTACATCCGCCGCACCGGCGACCGCAAGTGGGGCCGCCGGCTCATGGGGATGATCGGGTACGGCGGGGCGGGGGTCAGCTACCTCCTCGCCGCCGGGGTCAAGCTGAACGACCCCGGCAACCTGTGGCTGTTCGCCGGGTTGCTCATGCTGATGGGGTTCTTCAACGACCTGATCATGGCCCCGGCGTGGGCGGTGTGTCAGGATGTCGGCCAGCAGTACGCCGCCACCGTGTCCGGGGCGATGAACATGTTCGGGAACCTCGTCGGCGCGGTGTCCGGCATCTTCGTCACCGGCACGCTGATGAAGGCGTTCCCCGGCACGGACGGGATTCTGTACTGCTTCAGCATCTACGCCGGGGTTTATTTCGCCGGCGTGCTCGCGTGGATGACGATCGACGCCACTAAGCCGATCGCGGCGGACGAGTGACGCCGTCGGCCGGACTTCGCGGGAACTTCACTTCCCGCAGGAGAACCGCCGGGAGTGCGGAAGTCCCCCGCCCGCGGAACCCCTACACGTTGCCGGGCCGCCCGGAGCGGGGGCGGCGGCGGGGCGGAAAACAATTGACACGCCTTGGCGTCCGGGTAGGCTTAAATTCCGTCACCCGAAGGGCCGTTGGCGATGGCACAAGCGAATCAACCGGCCGCCGGTCAACCCGTTCCGCCCCCGGCCGACGAGGCGGGTACGTTCCCCAACGACCGGCGGAAGCGGAACATCCCGGTCGCGACCGACCGCCGCCGCGCGAACAACGCCGCGGAGAAACGGCGGACCAGCGAACGCCGTCGCCTGATCGACCCGACCACCTGCGAACGCGACTACTCCGACGACGAAACCGACTTCATGAAGGCGATGGACCGCTACAAGCGCGAGAATCGCCGCCCGTTCCCGACCTGGAGCGAAGTGCTGGAAGTGCTGCGGTCGCTGGGCTACCGCAAGGTCGCGGAGCCGACCGACCTCCCCGGCGGCAAGCGCACCCCCGCCGCCGCCGCCAAGGCCGAGTGACCGGCCGACCTCACCGAACCGACACTTCGAGGCATTTCCCGAACGGGTCGCGGCCGCTTGCGGGCGGGGGGCCGTCGGCCTACGATGACGCTTGACATTTTGTGTTCAACCCGAGGCCGACGCGACATGAGTTCTCCTTCCCCCGCGGGCTGGGTCCGCCCCCTGCCGGTCGTCGCCGGCGTCGCCCTGGCCTGGGTCGCGGCCGCCGTCCCGCTGTTGCCGGACTCGATCCGCCCCTGGAACTTCGCGGTGTTCGGCGCGGTCGCCCTGTTCCTCGCGGCCCGCGGCGGCCGGGCCGGGCTGCCGGTCGCCGGAATCGTCGCGATCGGGGCGAAGGTCGCCTGCGACGCGGTGCTGTATTCCCGCAGCGGGTTCGACCCCGACTACGTCCCGGCCCCGAGCGTCTACTGCGGGCTGGCGGTGTACGCCCTGCTCGGCTGGACCCTACTGCGGGACAGCCGGGATCCCGTCCGCATCGGCGGGGTCGCCGTTCTGGCGAGCGTCTGCTTCTTCCTGATCACGAACACCGTCGCGTGGCTGGACCCGGTTCACGGTTACGCCCGCGACCTGAGCGGCCTGCTCGCGTCCTACGAGATGGCCCTCCCGTTCTACCGCGGGACGTTCGCCAGCGACCTCGGGTTCACGGCGCTGCTGTTCGGCGCGGAGGCCGTGTGGACCGCCGCCGGGTCGCCGGCCGCCGAGCCGATCCCCGTTTCGACCACCGACCGGAGTTGACGCGATGAAGTGGGCCGCCGTCATTTCCTACCTGCAAGACCCCGCCGTCGTCGGCAGCCACCGGCCGAACCACCGGGCCTATCTGACGTCGCTGCTGGAGGCGGGCAAACTGGTCGCCGCCGGGCCGTTCACGGACGACTCCGGGGCACTGATCGTGTACGAGGCCGAGGACCGCGCCGGGGCCGAGGAGTTGATCCGGAACGACCCGTTCCACGCGGCCGGGGTCTTCCTGAAGTGGGACGTGCGGCCGTGGAAGACGGTGTTCGCGAACCCGCAGCTGCTGCCGCCGAACGGTTGATCCCCGCGAAGCCGAACGGGGCACGCATCGCGTGCCCCGTTCGCGATCGGCCCGTCACTTCCGCTTTTTCTTCTTCTTGTCTCGCTTGTCCGTCCCGTCCCGCGGCGGTTGCGGGTCATTCCGGATCTGGCGGTTGCCGTTTCCGGTCTCGTTCATCTCGTCGAGCTTGGCCTTGAGCTTCGCCCGCCAGCCGGTCAGCGGTTGCGGCTCGGCCTTCGCCGGCTTGCCGTCCCCGTTGGTGCCGGCCGCGGCCTCCTTGAGCTTCGGCTTCGGGATGAGTTGCCGCTCCGCGAGCGCCCACAGCGTGCCGCAGATGAAGTAGATGCACAGCCCGGCCGCGACCTTGTAGAAGAACACGCCCATGAAGATGATCATGATCTTCATCATCTTCTGTTGCATCTCCTGCTGCTCGTCCGTCGGGGGCGGCAGCGTGAGCCGCTGGTGCGTGTAGATGAGGGCCACGGACAGTAACGGCAGGATGTTGAAGTACGGCCCGAGGTACGTCGCCCCGCCGAGGCTGTCCGCCCGGCTGACCATCGGGATGTTCTCCGTCCACCAGACCAGCATGTCCGGGGCGGCGAGGTTGGGGATCCACAGGAACGGTTCGAGCCGGAAAAACACGGACTCTTGCAGGCAGAAGTACAGCCCCATCAGGATCGGCATCTGGGCGAACAGCAACACGCACCCGCCCATCGTGGACATCGGGTTGACCCCGTGCTCGACCATCAGCTTCGTCTTCGCCTGGTTGTAGGCGTGGAAGTCGTCCTTGTACTTTTCGTGGAGCTTGTCCAACTCGGGCTTCAGCGCCGTCATGGTCTGCTGCATCTTCATCATGGACGCCTGCTGCTTGCGGCTCGGCAGCAGCAGCAACATGCGGATGAACACCGTCAGCATGACGATGTTCAACCCCCAGATCGGGACGGCCTGGTTGAACCCCCCCAGGAGGGAGTGCATGAGGTTCGTGAAGAAGATAACGAGGTCCGCCCAGAAGATGGCGTTCGCCAGCCGGCCGAAGAAGTTCGGCGAGTGGTAGTCGCTCAGCGTCCGCAGCGTGAGCTTGTCCTGGTAGCGGTCGACGAGGGCGGGGTCGACCTCCCAGTCCGGGTGCGTGCGGGTGTTGGACATCTGCTTCAGCAGCCCGACCTTGACCGGGCCGTTGTACAGCAGGTACTGGTGCGTGACCGGCTCGTTCGCCGCGAGGTCCAGGGGCGAGGCGACGACGCGGACCGTGATGTCCGCGAGGAACAGCTGGTCCGGCGTGTCCCACGGGTGCGGCTCGCGGGTGGCGCGGGCCGACTCCAGCGGGTTCGTCGCGCCCTTCGGGGCGGTGTCGTCCACGGCGATCGCACTCGCGAAGTACTGCGTCGCGACGGCGGCGTACTTCAACTGGTTCTCCGCCCGCGCGATCCGGTCCCCGCCCGCCATCCGCTGGATCTGGGCGGCGTCCTCGAACGACCGCTTCATCGCCCCGGACGGCGTCTGCCACCCGATCATCGCGTTCCGGAACGTCGACGTGTACCACTCCCCCTCGATCGGCAGCCCGCGCGGCCCGGCGATCTGGTACCGGAACACGCCCTTGCCCTTCGCCCGGCCTTCTTTCGGAATCACGTCCAACTTCATCCCGACGTGGTAGTCCTTCGGCGCGAGCGTGAACGTCTTGCGAAGGGTGAGGAAGTACGGGGCACCGAGGTCCGTCTCGAACGCGGCGGTCGCCTCGCCGGCCTCGGTCTTCCCGCTGGAAACGATCTTCCAGTGCCGGGTCGCCAGTTCGGGGGACGGGTGCTGGTCGTTCATCGTCTCGGCGTCGTCGGCGTGCCGGGTCGGGTCGTCCTTTGCCGGGTAGTGCAGCAGGACGTAGGACGGCTCCGCCAGCCGCGCCCGGACGTCCGCGTCGGCCACCGGGCCGGGGACGAGGAGCGGGAACGGGGCCTCCTTTTCGAGCGAGAACCGGTCCCGCGGCCGGAGGACGCCGGGGATCAGCCGCAGCGCCTGGGGCTTGCCGTCGGTCCGCACTTCGAGCCCGAGCCGGTTCGCCTCGTCGAACCGGGTGAGCGTGAGTTGCTGGACCGCCGCCCCCCGGGTGGTGAGCAGCACCTTGTTGTAGAAGGTGTCATCCCCCAACGCGACCAGCGTCGGCGGCTCCGCGGGCGCGACCTTCGGCGGGTCGTTCGGGGTGACCTTCGGCGGGTCTTTCGGCAGGTCCGCGGCGAGCGGGGCCGGGGCGGTGTACGCCGGCCACCCCTTCGCGGGGGCGGTGTCGAACACGGCCCCGCCGGTCAGGGCGAGCACCAGTTCCCGCGGCGGCAGGGGCGGCTCCTTGACGGGCTTCGGGAAGAACGTTTTTTCGACGTACCACCAACCGAGCCCGAGGCCGGCCGTGAGGATGACGAACAGGGCGACGTTGGGAAGGTTCTGGCGCATAGATCCCGGCCGGAGCGGACGCCCCGGGGAGAGCCCGGGGCGGTATCCGGGTTATCGTAGTGAATGAAAGGAAACACAAAAGCCCGCGGACGCTTCGTCCGCGGGCTTTTCGTTCGCGCCGGGACGGGATTTGCGATCAATACAGCCCGATGTCCAGGGCCTCGGACAGCTTCCGGCCGACCCACCACGCGGCCGACCGCCACTGGCAGTGGACCTTCACCTGCACCAGTGCCCCCGGCCGCACGGTCACGTCCGGGTCGGTCAGTTCGACCTGGATGATGTACACCTGCGCGACCGGCTGCATGTCCTGGCCGCCGTCGCCGGACTGTTTCACCGCCAGCGGGCCGCCGCCGCGCTGGGTCAAGGCCAGCGGCACCTGCTTCGCGTCCGACTCGGGCAACTTGCGGAGCTTGCCGTTGTACAGCCGGTGCGTCCGGCCGCTGACGCAGACGGTCACGTCAAGGGATCCGCCGGGCGGCAGGTCTTCCCGGAGTAAGCGGTAGTCGAGTGGTACGACCGGCACCTTGACGACGAGCTTCGTCGGGTCACCGACGACGCACACCGGCCGGCCCTGCGACGAGTACTTGTCGAACAGTTTGCCGACCTCGTCCGGGTGCGGCAGGCTCATGACGACGCCGGCCGTCGGGGCGACGAGCTGGGACATGCCCGCGAGGCGGGCGTCGATCAGCTTCATTTCCTGTTCGTAGAGCAGGGCCTGGGTGCGGGCGGACCGGGCCTGCAGTTCCAGCTGCTCGCGGTCCTTGGCCGGGGCACGGGCGGCCCCCTCGGCGAGCGCGTCCGCGACGGACACCTGCTCCTTCCACCGGGACGCGACCTGGGCCTGCTGCTCGCGGAGTTCGCGGCTGTCGAACACGGCGAGGAGTTGCCGGTCCGCGACGGCCTGGCCCTCCGTCACCTTGAGGGCGACCAGGTGGCCGGGGTCGACGAGGCCGACCGGCTTCGCGTGGTCCGGGTCGACGGCGACGAGGCCGGTGTCCCAGACCCGGCTGATCGGCAGCGGGACCAGGAAGAAGGCGGCCAGCAAGGCGACGCCGGCGGCGGTCGTCGCGTACACCCGTTTCGGTTTCATGTCCGGCAGCCGCCCCCGTTGACGGAAGTTTTTCACCATGCGGTACGTCGGCCAGACGAACATGGACGTCACCGACGCGACCGCGATCATCTGGCTGATCACCTTCAACTGCGGCCCGAGCATGTCGGCCATCACCCACAGGATGCCGAACATCACGACCCACCGGTAGACGTACGCCGCCACCGCATACGTCACGAACAAAATCTTGCGGCCCAGGGCCATGTACGGCTCGGGCTGGACTTCAATGCCCAGGCAGTGTTCTTGAAACAGGTTCGTAATGAACTTGTTGGACCGGTCGCGGAGGTTGGGCACCTCCAACCAGTCCGCCATCATGTAGTAGCCGTCGAACCGCATCAGCGGGTTCGCGTTGAACATGACGGTGCTGACGGAGCACAGCACCATCAGGCAGAGGGCTATGTTGTTGATGAACGGCAGGTGCGGCGTGTACCACCACACGAACGTGGACGCCGCCGCGATGCAGAGTTCGACGTAAATCCCGGCGAAGCTGATGATGATCCGCTTCCACTTGTCCGCGAGCGTCCACGCGTCGGTGACGTTGCAATACAGCGCCGGCGACAGGCACATCAAGAGTATGCCCATCTCGTGGCATTCGCCCTTGAAGGCCTTGCAACTGAGGCCGTGCCCGAACTCGTGGATGACCTTCACGACGCCGAGGCTGATCCACATGTACAAGACGGTGCGGAACGCGAAGAACTCGTGGTACGCCGGCATCTTGTCGTAGAACGTCTGGAACTTCACCGTCACCAGCAGCACCGCGGCCAGCATGAACAGGGTGCTGAGCACGAAGAACGGCGTAGTGAAGATCCACCACAGGTAGCCGTACATCCACGTCAGGATGCGGTCCGGGTCGAAGACCGGGATCTTCCAGTAGAGGATGTTCGTGACCGCGGCGATCCGCTTCGTGCGGCGCTGCTTGGCCCGCCGCTCGAACAGGTGCTTGCCGGCCCCGGCGTGCTCGGCCTGGACCAACCCCGCCATCACGAGTTGCCGGGCGAACGCCTCTAGGTCGTGGAACTCGAGCCGGTGCGGGCGGAACTCGTCCTCGAACGCCTTCCGCACCTCTTCGAGGGTGTGCTTGCCGTCGAAGAGCTGGAAGACGTGGTACTCCTGGCGGTTGAACCGGTAATACCGCAGGCAGACGGGATCCTTGACGACGTGGAAGACCTTGCCCTCGTACCGCTGCTCGGACGTCTGCAGGTCCGGGCGGACGCAGAACTTGACCTGCTTCCGCCGCTCGGCCGGGTTGTTCAGCAGTTCCGTGTTCATCGCGGGCTCTTGTGAGTAGGTCACTCGCTCCGCGAGTGACCCGCTGCGAATCCCGAGAACCCAGCGAGATTCTCGGGTGACGATGGGATGTGGCTCCAGCGACTCGCGGAGCGAGTCGCCTACTTACTTGGCACCGTCCCGAGCAGCGGGGCCGTCGGGATCGGTGGCAGTGCAATGGGCCGGCTGCGGAACGGGGTGGCGGGCACCGGAGCCCCGTTCACCGGGGGGCTGATGACGCCGCCGGCCGGGAGGATGTCGTTCATCGGCTCCTTCGCCGCGACCGGCTTGACCGTCTCGACCGGCGGCGCGACGAGGGCACCGTCCGGCCCCTTCGACACGGGCCGGGGCTGCGGCGCGGGGACGACCTGCCCGGCCGGGGTGACGACGGCGTCCGGGTTGATGACGACCGTGGCCATGCTGCGGTCTTGGAGGCCGTCGCCGCCGTCGGCCGGGTGCTCCATCACGACCCGCACCTGAACCGACCGCGAGTCCGAAGGGAGCACGGCTTCGACCCGGCCGATCCACTTCTTCTGGCGTTCTTCCGGCCCCGGCGGGAGCCAGTAGTGGACGCCGCCGTCCTGGGTGCCGACCACGAGGAACGGCCGGTCCTTGTCCGGGCTGAAGGCGGCACAGGTGACGCCCGCCCGGCCCGGCGTGACGAGCCGCCGGCGCTCGGACGCGCGGCCGCCGACCGCGGGCGCTTCCCACAGTTGCATTTCGCCCTTCACGTCGCCGTCGCCGCCGGCCGTGATGATGAGCGAGTCGTCCGGGCTGAACAGCGCGAACCCGGTGAACCGGGCGGACGCGGCGGCGTTCTGGACGTTGCCGACCGTGCGACCGTCCTGCAGGCAGAGCACGTCGAGCCGGCCGGCGTCCTTGTCGAACAGCACCTTCGCGCCGTCGGACGACACGCCGAGCACGTCCAGGGAGCCGCTCCGGTGGTCGATGAACGGTTCGGTGACGGCGGCCCCGGACTCGCCGAGCTTCCACACGCGGACGGTGCGGTCGCGGGACGCGGTGACGAGCGTCGCCTGCGGGGTGAACCGGACCGACGTGACGGAGTCCCGGTGCTCGCTCGGCAGGGCGTACTTCTTGACCGGCGGGGTCTGAGTGAGATCCCACAGGAACACGTCGCGGCCGGCGGCGGTGGCCAGGAACCGGCCGTCCGGGCTGAACGCGGCCGCGGTCACGGCGACCGGGTGGCCTTCGTCGAGCGTGGCGAGCGGCTCCCGCGGCAGCTTGTCGGCGTTGCTCAGGTCCCAGAGGCGAATCTTGCCGTCGTCCCCGCCGGTCGCGGCCCGGTGGCCGATCTTGCTGCCGGGGGCGGTGCAAGCGACGGCTCGCACGCCGACGCCGCTCGGGTGCGGCAGCCGGTGGGATTGTTTCGTCCCGAACAGATCCCACACGAGGGCCGCGGAGTCGAGCCCGCCGGACACGACGAGCGGTCGGCCGGGCTGGGCGGCGATCACCGCGACGGCGGCGACCTCCTGCCGGTGCCAGTTTGCGAACGGGGCGGGGCCGAACGGGACGCTCGGCTCGACGACCGCGAGCATGTCCTTCTTCACGCGGCTGGCGTACTGCGCGTCGAGCTTGCCTTCGACGCGGACCCGGTCGGTCGACTGGATTTCGAGGATCGTCTCCCCGGCCTTTGCGTACTCGCCGGCGGTCTTGAGCAGCTTGATGACGCGGCCGTTCACCGGGCTGCGGCACCAGTACCGCGTGAGCTGCGTCTGGGCCTGAAGGTGCTCCCCCTCAGACTTCGCCTTTGCGAGCTCGGACTGCACCACGTTCTCGGTAAGACGAGCGACGGTCGCCCGATTGGTCTCGACCTCGGCCTTGCTTCCAACATTCTTGTCAAGCAGCTTGATGCTCTGATCGAGCAAGAATTGGTAGGAATCGCGCGCTGCTTTGCCGTACTTGATTGCTTCCTCGGACGCGGAAATTTGCTTCTCCGCAACATTGATCTGCACCACGACGCTCTGCTCGTCGAGGCGCACCAGCGTCTGCCCCTTCTCGACGCGGTCGTGCTCGCGGAGGCGGCGGTAGGGTTGCTTCCGCTCGGTGTCGCGGGGGTGGTAGACGATCAGCGGGTCGTTCGCGCTGACGGGGCCGTTCACGGGCGTCGCGATGAGTTCGATCAACCCGTCCACCTGGGCGGGGATCTGAACCTTCACGTCGAACTGGACGACGGCGTTCGGGATGACGATCGGGTCGGCGGCGGCGGTCGGCCGGGGGAGGTCCGGCATCTTGGCGGGCGTCATCAGCGGCCGGCCGATGTCGACCGCGGCGGGCTTGTCGCCGGGGGCCGGGTTGTTGGTCGTCGTCGCGGTGTTGCACGCGCCGGCCGTCAGGCACACGCCGGCCGCGACCGCGGTCAGAAAGCGGGTCATCGCGAACGTCTCCGTGAGAGGGAGGGAGCTTGTGCCCGTGGCCGCAAGCGGGTTGTTGGGGGAGCCGGCGGGGGTCGCGGCGGGCCGCGGGCCGGTCGGCGGGCGTTGCTGGTCTTGTAGGGTGGGTCGAGCCGCTTCGGCGCTGACCCACCGGTCCGGTCAACCGCTCGTTGCCGTTTCGGTGGGTCTTCGCCGCAAAGCCGGCTCGACCCACCCTACAAGTCCTATTAGAAGAAGAACACGACCTTCTCGTAGAACCACTCCCACACGCCGTGGAACATCGAGTAGCCCAGTGCGTGGTTCCCGCAGCGGACGCGGGTGTGGACTTCCTGCCCGGCGACGAACAGTTGCCGGGGGATCTTTTTGTCGTCCGGGTAGTCGGGCAGGTTCACCCGGACGTAGGCCAGCACGATCGGGTCGGACTGGTTGTGGTCGTCGCGGTTCGGCACGGCCTCGGCCGCGATGTCCTCGGCGTAGAGCCGGCCGGGGTAGCTGGAGTCCGGGGCGCTGGTGAGCAGGACGTCCACGTCGAGGTACTTCTTCCCGGCGGCGTCGGTCTTGTGCATGCCGGGGGTGGCCAGCGCGTTGAGCGTGTGGCCGATGTTCCGCTGCGGGATCTTGAGCTCGACGCGCCAGGGGCCGTCGACGTAGCCGAGTTTCATCAGCGGCTCGTTCGGGCGGACCGTCTTGCGGGTCAGGTCGCTGGCGTTGGTCGCCGACAGCACCCGCCACGACGCCCCGGGCGAGCCGCGGACCGTGGCGTCGAACCGGTCGGCGTTGGCGGTCAGGAACCCGACCTTGCCGGGGCCGTCGATCAGGTTGTACATGGCCCGCATCTGGTACAGGTACGCCCTGCGGGCGTCGACCGTGGCCTGCTCCTTCGCCTTCTCCCGGCGGAGTTCGTCCGCCCGCTCGTTGGACAGTTGCGGGACGGACAGGAGCGTGTCGTACTCGCCGATCATCTTGTTCGACCGGCCCATTTCGCCCTCGGCCTGGGCGTATTTTTCTTGCAGCTGCGTGCTGAACAGCTCGATGACCGGCTGCCCCTCGTTGACGCGGTCGCCGGTCTTGACGAGGAGGTGCCGGACTTCCGCCTCGGCGGGCGAGTACACGTTCTTGACGTGCTCGGGCAGGAACTCGCCCTTGGCTTCCATCTTGAGCGGGTACGGGATCAGCACCAGGCACGCGATCAGCAGCGCCGCCAGAACGGCCCCGCCGGCGGCGTAGAACTTGTTCTTCCCGCCGAGTATTTCCTGCAACCGGCCGAGCGGCCGCCAGATGACGCCGAAGGGAATCCGCTTCAGTTCGGCCGCGTTGTACAGTGCCCCGGCCGCGTGCTTGCCGACCACTTCGAGCCGTTGAACCAGCGGTTCCGTCTGTTCCGGCGGGTTGAAGCACTCCATCAGGAGCACCGACCGGGCCGGCTTCTTCAGGTCCTTTTCCCGCTCGTCGCGGATCGGCAGCACGACCAGGAACTTGGGCTGGCTCTCGGCGAGGTACTCGTCCAGGGCGTGGGACAGGTCCGGCGGCAAGCCTTCGTCCTTTTCCCCCTTGTAGACGAGCTTTTCGTTCAGCTTCAGGACGGCGTTCAGCAACGCCCGCATCCGCCGGACGTGGGTGCTCGCCTTTTCGACGACGTCCGCCCCGGACACCGCCTCGACGGTGACCTTGCTCCCGTGTCGCACGCCGACGCAGAGGCGGTCGCACTCGACGAGCCGCTTGCCCTCATTCGCGACGTGGTATGCCACTTCGGTCGGGTTCAGGCTGGTGTGAATGACACGGGCGAAGTTCTCGACCTGGGCGTAGACCTTCTCCAGGCCGCTGGCCTGCCGGGCGTTTGTGAAGGTGTGGTACTGGCTAGCGTACCCCGCCATCTGGAACGTGTAGTTCAGGAACGTCGGGTACAACCGGGCGTCGTGGCTGGCGTCCTGAAAGATTTCCAGCAGGCCGAACGCGGTCTTTTCCGGGGTGACGATCGGGGCGAAGAGCGTCCAGTGATCGGTGAGGTTGGCAGCGGGGACGGCCCCGGCTTCGGCGGTGATCCCGGTCAGTCGGCCTTGCGGCTCGATCATCACCGGCCGCGGCGGGGCGGACTGGAAGACCTGCCGCAGAATCTCGTTGTGGCACTGCCGGCCGCCGCGCTTGTTGTCGAGGCCGACCTTATCCAAATTGACTTGACAGGCAATCTGGAGGAAGCCTTGCGGCGTCCGCAGCCAAACGGCCCCGGCCGGCGCGTCGATCGCCGACAGCGTCCGGTTCAGGAACTGCTGGTAGAACTCGGCCGGCGTGAGGCTCGACCCGGACATCTTGGAGGCGTCTTCAAACGCCTCGTCGATGGCCCGACTGTAGCGGGTGCGGGCGTTGGCCGTCGCCTCGGGAGACTCGGCGGGCTTGGTGCTCACGGCAAACCTCGGCAGGTGCGCGGCCTCGGAAACGTCGACAGAATCACTCCCATCATACCCACACCACTCCGGTCGGAGCAAGCGGAGCAGGACCGCCCCATGATGCGGGGGTTTCGCGGAGAACTGCAGCGAATCTTCGCGGATTCGAGAGGGGGAGTGCGGAAGGCGGTTTGCTTTCGGGCAAAAGTTTCCCAGATTCTCCACCCGGAAAGGTCGCGAGCCCGACGCCCCGATGAAGACCGGAGTCTCCTCGCGGGGCCGTCGGGCTCGGGCGGGACCAACACGCTCGTGCAGCGGGTGCTGACGACCGGGTCGCGGGTTATTCGATCTCGTTCTCCCAGTCCACCTTCACGGCGTCCGCCCACAGGTCTTCGAGCCGGTAGTACGCCCGGGTGTCGGCGTCGAAGACGTGGACGACCACGTCGCCGAAGTCCTGGACGATCCACTTGCTCGCCTCGTACCCCTCGATGCCGGCCCGCGTGTCCCCGACGGCCCGCAGGGCGGCGTCCGTTTCCTCGACGATCGTGTGAACCTGCCGCCGGCTCGCGCCGGTGCTGATGACGAAGAAGTCGAAGATGGGGGTCAGTTGCCGGAGGTCGAGGACGAGGACGTCCTGGCCTTTGTTCTCGCTGGCGACCTTCGCCGCGATGCAGGCCCGCTGGAGGGCCGACGGCAACAGGGGACGGGGAGATTCCGGGGCGTCAACGGCCCCGACGGTGGGGTACACGGCGGTGCTGCTCAAGTGACCTCCCTCAGGTGGTTGCCTGTCGGGGTCGGTGGAGACGAACGGCAGCCGGTCGCGGCGTGTCTTTCGTGGGTCGACCTCCGAGGCGGTGGATGAAGCCGTTCGGGAACTCGTCGGTTCGGCGGGAATGCAAGCCCCGCCTACCTGTATCATCGGTGCGCATTCGCCGAAATTCAAGCGAGCCATTGCAGTTTCTGCTTTCTCGGGGGAACCCGGGGCTGCCTCATCCCCGAGTTGGGGGAGGGACACCCGACTCGTCGTCCCGGTTCGCGGGAAGGCGTATCATGACCGGACGCCTCTGCCGCAGAATCTCTCCAACACATTCCGTACCCGAACGCATATGAAACCCCGCGTGCTGATCGGCCCCGCCCACCTGTACGACATCCAGTCGGTGTTCGCCCCGCCGCTGCGCGACGCCGGGTACGACCTCGTCTTCCCGAAGCAGCACGTCCAGATGATCGAGTCGCAGGTGTTGGAGGCCGTCCCCGGTTGCGTCGCGTCGCTGGCGGGGTCGGAGCCGTACACGCGGAAGGTGATCGAGCTCGCGGCGGCGAACGGCCTGAAGGTGCTGTCCCGGGCCGGGGTCGGGTACGACGCGATCGACGTGCAGGCGGCCACGGACAACGGCGTCGCGGTGGCCATCGCCGTCGGCGCGAACCACGACGCCGTCGCGGAACAGGCGGTCGGACTCATCATCGCGCTGGCGAAGCAGATCGTCCCGCAACACAACGCGATCCGCGCCGGCGGCTGGCCGCGAAAAGCCTACGGGCACATCCGCAGCAAGACGCTCGGCGTCGTCGGGCTGGGCCGCACCGGGAAGGCCGTCGTCCGCCGGGCGAAGGCGTTCGACCTGACGATCATCGCGCACGACCCCTACGCCGGGGCCGAGTTCGCCGCGGAGAACGGCGTCCGCATGGTGCCGATGGACGAACTCTTCGCGACCTCCGACTTCGTCACGCTGCACACCCCGCTGACGCACGAAACCCGGCACCTGATCGGGCACCGGACGCTCAACCTGATGAAGCCGACGGCGTACCTCGTCAACACGTCCCGCGGCGGCGTCGTGAACGAACCGGAACTCTTCGAGGCGATGTCCGCCAAGCGCATCGCCGGCGTCGCGCTCGACGTGCTCGACGTGGAGCCCCCCGCCGGCAACCCGCTGACGCAACTCGACAACGTCCTGTTCACCGCCCACACCGCGGGCGTGGACCAGCTTTCCCGCAACGAGATGGCCGCCGTCGCCGCAGCGAACATCGTCAAGATCCTGGGCGGCGAGTGGCCGACGGAGTGCATCGTGAACCCCGACGTGAAGTCGATGTGGACGGTGTGACCCCGGTTAGCCGCGAGGCGACGCCGAGCGCGGACTTCCCGCCCGGTGACGCAGCCGCCCGTGGGTAGAAGTCCGCGCTCGGCGTCGCCTCGCGGCTAACCATCGGATGTTCCCCATGCGCGCCTCGCTGACCGACCTCGTCGCCGTCGCGGTGAGCCCGGTGCTCGTCATGCTGATGGTCGGCAGCCTCACGTTCTTCCTCGTCGACGTGCTGTACGCCGGGAACTACTCCGCCCGGCTGCTCTACACGATGTTCTTCTTCGTCGCCGGGGCCGTGCTCGTCGCGCGGATCGGCATCGAGATGGGCTCCCGCCACGCCGGGCTGTACGGCCTCGGGCTCGGGGCGGCGGTGTTCGTCGCGATGCTCAGCTACGTCGAGTACCCCACCCCGACGTTGAAGGCGGTCGGCCCGGTCATCAACCTGTTCCTGATGGGGATGGTCTGGTGGCTGGCGAACAAGCTGACGTGGGACTGCACGCATCTCGACGAGGACCGCAAGGCGTCCGGTCGGGGGTTGCTCGTCGCGGCGGGGCTGGAGCCGTCGCCGAACGAGGGAGAACCCGATACCGGCCCGAAGCGCAAGCGAGGGAAGTCGACTTCGTGGTTCGAGCGGTTCCAGGCCTACCGCGAGGCTCGGAAGAAGAAGCCGTACACGCCGGGGACGTGGGTACTCTACTTCGGCCTCGCGGCCCTGCCGGTCTTCGCCCTCGGGCAGTCGCTGATCTCTCCGGATGATGTCGCCCGCCGGCGGACGACGTTCCTGGAAATGGCCGCGTTCGTCGGCAGCGGGCTGGGGCTGCTCGTCACCACGAGCCTGCTCGGGTTGCGGAAGTATCTGCAAGAACGGGGTGCCCGCGTGCCGACCGCGTTGACCGCCGGCTGGCTCGGGCTCGGGGTCGTGCTCATCGTCGCGTTCGTGGGGATCGGGGCGCTGTTGCCGCGGCCGCACACGGAGACGCCGTGGTTCGAACTGCAACGGTCCGGCCGGCAGGACCGCGCCGCGTCGAAGAACGCCGTCGTCCGGGACAACTCCGCCGGCAAGGGGGACGGCGCGAAGGGGGGCAAGACCGAAGCCGGGGACGGGTCCAACACCGCGAAGGGCGGCAAGCCCGGCGGCCCGAAAGGGGACAAGGGGGACGGCACCGGCAAGGGGCACAAGAAGGGGGGCAAGGACGGCCAGAAGGGGGACGGCGAGAAGAAGGACGGCACGCAGGGTTCCGAGGGCAGCGGCTCCGACCGCGGCGAGGCGGACGGGCAAGCCGACGAGTCCGACGGCGGCGACGGTTCCCCGTCCGGGGCGAGCCGGCTCGGCGAGGCGGTCGCGGCCGTGGCGAACGTTGCGAAGTGGATCGTGTGGGTGCTGGTCGCACTCGCCGTCATCGCGGGTGTCGTGCTCTTCGTGCTGAAGTGGCTCGCCCCGTTCACGGACTGGGCGAAGAACCTGCTCGCGTGGCTGCAGGGGTTCCGGAAAAAGGCGAGCCCCGGACGTCAGTCCGGGGAGGGAGTGACTTCACCGGCAGAAGCACCACCGCCCGCGTTCGCGGAGTTCCCGAACCCGTTCGCGGACGGCTCCGCCCGGCGGCGGGAGCCCGCCGAGCTGCTGGCGTACACCTTCGCCGCGTTCGATGCGTGGGCACGGGAGCGAGACTCCGGCCGGAGCCCGCAGGAAACCCCCGCCGAGTTCGCCCGTCGGCACCCGGACCTGGGCAACGCCGCCCGGGTCGCGGACTTGTTGAGTCGGTCCCTGTATTCCACGAAGCCGCTGCCGGGAGACACCCCGAAGGTGCTGGCCGCGTTCTGGCAGGAGCTGGAACGAGTCCCGGTGCCCGGAACGGGGGCGTGAGCTCGCCTGCCCGTCACTCGTCGATCACGTCCGCGAGCCTGGACACGGCGACGACCTCCGCGCGGGCGATCAGCACCCGCTTGCGGTTGCGTTTGACCCCCGTCGCCACCGACGCGGCGACGTAGTTCTCCCGGCTCGTGTCGGTGTCCCGGAGGTCGTGCAGGTCCGCGTTGCGGAGTTCCAAAAAGTGCTCGTCGACGCCCTTCAACGTCCCGAGGCAGACGTACTCGCCGCGCAGGTCGACGACGACTTTTTCGTTCACGAACTCGGCGAGCATCGGGGACCCTCCGGCGGCGCGGGCTCCCGGTCAGCGTATCACACCCGCGTCACGGCTGCCGGTCGATCTTCTTGATGACGACCGGGGCCACGGGCTTTTCGTAGTCCGGGTCGCGGACCGGGGCGTTCGCGATGGCGTGAACGGCGTCCATGCCGAGCGTCACCTTGCCGATGACCGTGTACTTCCCGTTCATCGGCAGACAAGGGCCGAGCATGATATAGAACCGGGTGCCGGCCGAGTTGTCGTCGTCCTCGCGCCAGAACCCGACGGTCCCCTCCTCGTGGGGGATCTTCTCGTCGAACTCGGGCTTCAGGAAGTAGCCGATGTGCCCCTTGCCCTGGCCGCCGTCGCCGAGGGGGCAGCCGGCCGTCAGGAATTCGTAGCGGGTGCGGCTGCCGTCGAGCCCGACGGTCTCCTGGCGGACGACCCGCTCGAACGTCAGGCCGTCGTAGAAGCCCACTTGCGCGAGGGCGAGGAAGTTGCGGACGTGGTTCGGGGCCGCGTCCGGGTTCAGCGTGACCTCGATGTCGCCGGCGTCGGTGCGGATCGTGGCCCGGGTCGGGCCGGCGAACCGGATCGTGTCCCACACCCGCCGGACGTCCGCGACCACGTCGGCGGTCGGCCTGCCGGCGAGCGTTTTCTCCGGGGCGAACGGCGTGTCCTGCGGCGGCGCGGCGGCGGTCGCGTCGTCGAACGGCACGGCCATCCGGTCGACGGCCGGCGGTGCCGGGGGAGGGGCTTCGACGGTCTCCCGCTTCCCGCACCCGATGACGGCTAACGCGGTCAGGCACCCAATCGCACGGCGCATGGTCGGTCCCTCCGGTGAGAGGGACTGTCTACCCCGCCTGGGTTGCCGCGGTCAACCGCGAGTTCCAACCGGGTGTCCCTTCGCCTTTTGGCACCGTGGCGAACCGCGGAAGCCAGTCCGCGGGTGAAGTCCGAGCACCCCGCCCACGGGCGTGGACGGCTTGCCGAAATCCGACGGCCCACCTTTCCCGCCGGGCGGAGTCACGTCATCTCGTGCCGCGTTTCGAACGCGTCCTTCAAGAGCGGCAAGCAAAGGTCAGTGGACGCCCTCATACCAATTGCCCGTCACTGGCTTGGGGAGTCGGCACCAGGCGGCGGAGGCGTAACAGCCGGGCCTTGAACGGTTCCCGGTATCTGTGGGGCGTGTTCCAGTCGAGCTTCACTTATCGGGCCACGGTCTACAGGCTCGGGCACGTCATTGAGAAGTTTTCGAACCGCTGCCGTTCGTCATCGACGAACCTGGTGATGGGAGACTTGTAAGAGATTCCCACAACGCCTACCCCACCGCAGCCAGGCGCATGCGCTTGTGGACCGGCCCAACAGAGATCGCGCCAGCAGGCCGAACAGTGAACGGAAAAAGCATGCGTCGGCGGACGCCGGAATGTCCACGAAAGGAGCGACTGGCTAGAATACTCACGCCGTAGCAGACACCGATTCGCCCGAGCCGCATCCACAAAGCGAATCTCAAGAGCCACGACTCTTATAAACGCTTGATTGTTCGGCATACACCGGAGGGGTGGCAGAGTGGTCGAATGCGTCGGTCTTGAAAACCGAAATCGGGCCAGTCCCGATCAAGGGTTCGAATCCCTTCCCCTCCGCTTTTAGTAGCTCTCCGGTTCTCTCAATCACTGTCTTTTCAAGGGTTTGCGGTTGATCGTGTGGCCTGCAGAGTGAAGCGTCTAAACTCTCACCCACGCTCACGGGATGCTCTCCGCTGGCTCCGTTTAGTGTCCATTTAGTGCCCACGGCCGGAAGGGGCGGGACCGTCGAGAGGGCGGCCGCCACGTCCTTCCGATTGACGTGTGCGTAGCGGTCCATAGTCAGGGTGATGACCGAATGCCGGGCGAGTGTCTGAGCGTCCTTCGGGTTAACGCCGGCCCGAACTATCCGGCTGATGAACGTGTGACGGAGTGAGTGGAAGTCGAGAACCTTCCCCTCCCGATCTACCGGCTTAAGAAAATCAGAATCTAATCTGTACATATGTCCCTTTTCAGTAGATGCCGCCAGTATCCACGCTTCCCGCGCGGCTTCCAGGTCGGCCCGAAGAATCTTCCCCGCCCGCGTGTGCTGTGCCCACTTACCCGGCCAGAGCCTTTCGCCGGACTTCTTGTTCGCGAGCCAGGGGGACAGGCACGCGACAAGGTCGGGGTGGAGGGGAAGGGTGTCGGCCCGTCGGTTCTTCGAGTGGATCGCCTCGACGGTCACGGTCGGCGGGTTCGCAAGGGAGAACGATTCCGGGGTGAGCGAGGCGAGTTCGCTCGCCCGGATGCCGGTGAGTAGCGCGGTTCGATAGAGCCGTTCCCGATCCTCCCCGGAGAGCTTCGAGCGAACCCCAGCGCCGCGAACGTGCTCGAACAGGACGGACAGTTCGGCATCCGTGGCGTCCCGCCGTTCGTGCCGACGGTCGAGCCGCACGTTCCCGCCCGACAGGTGTGCGAGCGGGCTGTCGGAACACCGACGATCCCGGACGAGCCAGCGGGAGAACTGCTTCACGGCCGCGAGGTAATGGTTCGCGGTTTGGGTTCCGAACCGGGGGTTCTTCTTCATCTTCGCGATGACCGTTTCCACCTTTGAGGCGGACACGTCTGGGAGGTAATTGAACCCAGCCTTGTTGAACACCGTCTCCGCTCGCATCACCTTCATCCCGACGTACTTCGCCGTCCTCCCGGCCGCTTCGAGCGACGCCTTCCAGTCCGCGAGGTGTGCCGAGAGGGGCTTCCGCTGATGAGC
>CAYUHJ010000092.1:0-22283 GCA_964444365.1 uncultured Alcaligenaceae bacterium
CAATACGCCTAGCCCACTTTTCACCCTCTTCCGCCGGGACCCTTTTCATGCACGCTGCCGAACCGACGCCGACCCGCCGCACGTTCCTGCAAGCGACCGCCGCGACCGCGGCCGCCGCGTCCCTGACCGTTCCCGCCGTTCACGCGGCGGGGGCGAACGAGATCAAGGTCGCCCTCGTCGGCTGCGGCGGCCGCGGCGGCGGCGCGGCCCTGAACATCCTCGCCGCGGACCCGACCGTGAAACTCTGGGCCGCCTGCGACATTTTCGCGGACCGCATCGAGCCGAAGTTGAAGGAGTTCCGCGACGCCAACAAGGGCAAGTACAAGGACCGCATCGACGTGCCGGCGGAGCGCTGCTTCTCCGGGTTCGACGGGTACAAGCAGGCCATCGACAGCGGCGTGGACGTGGTCATCCTCGCGACTTCGCCCGGCTTCCGGCCGATCCACTTCAAGTACGCCGTCGAGAAGGACAAGCACGTCTTCATGGAGAAGCCGCACGCCGTCGACGCGACCGGGGCGCGGTCGGTGCTCGAAACGGCGAAGCTCGCGGAGAAGAAGAAGCTCGGCGTGTGCGCGGGCTTCACCTACCGCTACGACCTGCCGAAGCGGGAGACCGTCAAGAAGATCCACGACGGCGCGATCGGCGACGTCCTCGCGATCCACACGACCTTCCTCACCGGGGAACTGTGGTACCGCGGCGACGAAGAGAAGTGGACGCCGATGGAGAAGCAGATCCGCAACTGGTACTACTACAACTGGCTCTCGGGCGACTTCATCGTCGAACAGGCGATCCACAACGTGGACAAGGCCGCGTGGATGATGAACGGGGCGCTGCCCGTCGCCGCGACCGGCATGGGCGGCCGGCAGGTCCGCACCGACGCGAAGTGGGGCAACATCTGGGACCATTTCACCGTGGTCTACGAGTACGCGACCGGGGCGAAGGTGTTCCTCCAGTGCCGGCAGACGAAGGGCTGTCAGACGCTGGTGATGGACCACATCCTCGGCACGAAGGGCCAGGGCCAGCTGATGAAGCACGAACTCACCATCGACGGCAAGAAGTGGACCGCCGAGCCGACCGACGTGAGCCCGTACGACCTGGAGCACGTCGAACTGATCCAGAGCATCAAGGCCGGCAAGCCGATGAACGACGCGGTAGTGTCCGCCCACAGCACGCTCATGGGCATCATGGGCCGCGAGGCGGCGTACACCGGCCAGCGGATCACCTGGGACCAGATCCTGAACTCGAAGCAGAGCCTCGTCCCGACGGAATTCGCCTGGGGGCCGCACGACCCCGCCCCGATCGCGATGCCGGGCAGGACGAAGTTCGTGTAAGCAGGGCATGAGAGCCGCGACTGCGAAGCAGCGGCCGCTTCACGGGTCTACCCACAAGAATCCCGGCCGACGATCTCGTCTGCCAACCTTGTGGTTTCACCCGTGAAGCGGCCGCTCCTTCGCAGTCGCGGCTCTCGGCACGTTCACGCCGAGCCGCTGGTGAGGGGCTCGGCCACCGCCGCGACGGTCGGCGTCGCCGCCTCCGCCTTCGGGCCGTGGACCTCGTTCCAGAAGCACTTCAGCGCGATCTGCGCACAGCGTTCCTGGAACTGGGCCGGCGTCTCGTTCAGGTCCGGGAACCGGTCGACGAACTCGAGCATCGCGAGGTACTCGTGCTCGTAGGCCCCGAGGATCCGCCGGGCCATCCGCTTCTTGTCCGCCGGTTCCATGTAGCCCAGTTCGACCGCCTTGTCGAGCCGGCCGGGGCGGGTGCTGATGAACTCGACCGTTCCGTCCGGCAGCTTCCGCGGCTGACCGAGGGCGGAGTCGATCTTGGTCAGGTCGTTGGTCGTGATGATCGTGAAGATCCCGTCCGACCGTTCGACCCCGTCCAGGCAGTTCAGCAGGCAGTCGAACGTGAGCGGCCCGGACGATACCGAGGTCGTGCCGCCGTCCTCGTCCGGCTTCTTCGGCGCGAGGAACAGGGACGAAAGCCCGCCCTTTCGCGCCACGTTCTCCCGGCCGTGGAAGACGTTGTCGATGTCCTCGATCAGCGCCACGCACGGCACGTTCATCTGCATCTCGCACCACGCCTTGACGAGTTCCGTGTTCCCGATCTCGGCGAGGTTGTAGACGTAGATCGGCATGTTCAGGTCCTCGGCGAACGCCCGGGCGAGGGCCGTCTTCCCGGTGCCCGGCGGGCCGTACATCAGCCAGCCGCGCTTCCAGGGGATGCCCTTTTCCCGGTACCAGTCGCGGGACTTCCGCCAGAGGGCGATCTCCCGGATGAGGTCCTTCACCCGCTTCGGGAAGATCAGGTTGTCGAGAGCCGAGCCGTTCCCGAGCGGCTGCCGGCCGAGCTGGTCCGGCGTGTGGGCGAGCAGCCGGTACATCCCCTGCTGGTACCACGCGAGCCCGTTCCGGCCGGACGACATGCCCTCGTCGCCGTCGGTTCGCTTCGGAATGTGGTGCAGCACGAACCGGCTCTGGTCCTTCGCCTCCGCGTCCTCGGCGGCCCACGAGATCGCGTTCCGCTGGGCGCAGGCTTCCTTCAGGATCTTTTCCACGTCCAGCGTCCCGCGGATGTACGTCAGCGTGCTGTACACCGTGACGGTCGTGCTCTGGCGGTAGTAGTGGTTCTGCGGCTGGGTGTTGTTGGCGTTCCCCTTCTGCTCCTGCTGGTTCGCGTACAGGAACGGGAACCAGCCGTTCCAGAGGATCAGCGTGCGGCTGCCGAACTGCTCGTAGGGGACGAGCCCGTACCGGCCGTTGCGGTGGGACTCCCACGCGGCCCCGTACATGCGGTCGTAGTTGCGGCTCCGCTGGTAGTGGGCAATCAGGTACGCGGTGACGGCCTCGTGCGCCTGGTGCGTGGGGATCTCGATCCGCTGGATGAAGAGGTTCAACCCCCGCCAGGCCGCGGCCTTGATCTTGTCCCACATTCCGGCGAGCAGGCCCAGCGCGGTCCCGCCCGCCACCAGTTTCCAGGTGTTGTCGAACATCGTGTTTTGTCCTGTCGGGTCGGACCAACGGCGTGCGAAGTCCCCCAAGAGGACACGAAAGCGGTGGGGAGGTTCGGGGCTTTCGAGAGCCGCGACCGCAAGGGAGCGGCCGCTTCCGGGGTCGAGTTGCCGTGTTCGAGGGGGAAGATCTCGCCCATCAACGGAGAACTTCCACCGTTGGGGCGGCCGCGCCCTTGCGGTCGCGGCTCCCGTGTCACCGGACTGTTCCGACCGCGCTTCTTACAATAACACCGTTCGGTTCTCCCACTGGCCCCGCACGCACGAGAGTCTGATGAAGACGCGGTTGTTCACCCCCGGCCCGACCACGGTCCCCGACGAAACCCTGCTCGAACTGGCCCGCCCGGTCGGCTACCACCGGTCCGCCGAGGCGAAGGCGGTTCTCGCGGAAGTGACCGAAGACCTGAAGTACGCCTTCCAGACGACGCAACCGGTGATGACGCTGACGTGTTCCGGCACCGGCGGGATGGAAGCCGCGGTGTCGAGTTCCCTGGCCCCCGGCGAGAAGGTCATCCTCCTGACCGCGGGCCGGTGGGGCGAGCGCTGGCGCGGCGTGCTGAAGGCGTTCCAGGCGAACGTCGTCGCCGTCGAGGTCCCCTACGGCAAGGCGGTCACGCCCGAGATGCTGGGCAAGGCCCTCGTCGAGAACCCGGACGCGAAGGCCGTCTTCGCCACGCTGAGCGAAACCAGCACCGGCGTCGGCCACGACATCGAGGGTTTCGGCAAGTTGGTGGCAAAGACCGACGCGCTGCTGATCGTCGACGGCATCTCCGGCCTCGGTGCGATGGAGTGCCGCACGGACGCCTGGAATGTGGACGTCATGGTCACGGGCTCGCAGAAGGCGCTGATGCTCCCGCCGGGGCTCGCGTTCGTGTCGTGCAGCGAGAAGGCGTGGAAGAAGATCGACGCGACGCCGGTGCGGAACTTCTACCTGGACCTGCGCCGCTACCGGAAGTCCCTCGCCGAGAGCGACACGCCGTTCACCCCGGCGAACACGCTCATCAAGGCGCAGCGGGCGAGCCTGAAGCGGATTCGCACGGAGGGGATCGAGAACCTCTGGACCCGGCACGCGAAGATCGCCGCCGCCACCCGCGCCGCGGTGAAGGCGATCGGCCTGGAACTCTTCGCGGAGCGGCCGAACAACGCACTGACGGTCATCACCGTGCCCGCCGGCGTCGACGGCTCGGCCACGCTCAAAAAGATGGAGAAGCAGTACGGCTACAAGCTGGCGGACGGCCAGGACAACATGAAGGGGAAGATCTGGCGGCTGTCCCACATGGGCTACACGGACGCCTTCGAGGTGCTCGGCGCGGTGTCCGCGCTGGAACTGGTTCTGGTCGACAGCGGCTTCCAGCTGGACTCCGGAGCCGGCGTCGCCGCGTTCCAGCGGGCGTTCGCGGGGAAGTAACCGCTCGCGCGAACGAGGCACGCCGTGGAGATTCTGAAACGGTTCGGAACGGAGCCGGAGTCGGCGGAGCGGCTCGCAGGGCAAGCCGCCGCTGCCGAAAGTGTGATGGGAATTCACGGCGTTTCCGTCACCGCACGCGACACCGCCGCGCGGGCGGATCGGGCCGCCGTGGAAGCGCACTTCCGTGTCCACGACACGCCGACCCGACGCGACCCGGCGCACCGCACGGGAGGGTGTAAGCGTGTCCGGAACTACAAACGGGCCGAGCGGACCTCATGCCGGGCTGAACGACCCGTCCGGCGTGACCCGCGTCATCATGACCGGGTTTTACGACGGGGCCACGAACGGTCTCTTGCAGTTCGGAACCGCTGGTCCTGTCTTCCGATTCGACCTCAGCGACGACTTTCCGGCTGATGAGGGATGTGACCGTCGCACGTTTGAACTGCGGCTCCTGCCGGACGACGCGATCGGTCGGTTCGTGGACGCGGTCGCCCCGCACCTGGCACCGCGGTGGCCGGCGTGGGTGCCGGCGTGGTCCTTCCCTTCCGCCGACATTCAGGCCGAGGTGGAAGGCCGGACCGACGCGATCCTCGCCGAAGCCGGGCCGGTCGAGTGGGCGATTACCACGGAGGACGATTACTCGTTCACCCGGTTTGAGGCCGTCGTTCCCAAACCCGTCCACTCCGCGGTTTCACCCGGCTAGCTCGGCTACTCCTTCTTCTTCGGCGGTTCCGCGGCGGACGAGTGGTCGTGGACGATCCGCCAGCCGGCGTCGAGTTTCTGGAACCGCAGGGTGAACAGCCCTTGCAGCGTTTCCTTCGACGTGACCACCTTCCACCGGCCGCGGACGAGGGCGTTCTCGGCCCCGATGGGGGTGATCTCCACGTCCGAAAACGCGACCTTGCCCATCTCCTTGCCGTCGGCCTGGTAGCGTTTGCGGTAGCGGGCGAGGGTCGCGTCCCAGCCTTTCGTCACGTCGCCGCCGGAGAAAAACACCAAATCTTCGGACTTCCAGTACCCCTTCATGAAGCCTTCGAGGTCGCCGCGATTCCAGGCGTCAACCTGGGCATCGAGCACGGCACGGATCGATTCAGCCTCTCTTCCATCGACAGGCACGCCTTCGGCCACTCGCTTGAATGTCTCATCCGCGTTCCGCATGACACGGCGGTTCTCGGAGCCCTCAAACAGCCAGAATCCGAAGATGCACAATACGGCAGTTGCGAGCCAGAGCCAAAAGCGTTGCATTGTTTTGCTCCTCAGCGTGACCCAGTCTCGATTCAGTTTATCCCGGTTCGAGGATGTTCCAGATTCCTGTAGTCCCGCTTCATGCTCTTCGGCCTACAATTCGACCAGAACCGAACTCTCCGCCGCCCGAGATGGTCCGTTGAAACCGAAACCCGAAGTTGCGCCCACGCCCGTCGACCACGACCGCATCCGCAAGGCCGTGCGCGAGATCCTCGCCGCCGTCGGCGAAGACCCGGACCGCGAGGGGCTGCTCGAAACCCCGGACCGCGTCGCCCGGATGTACGCGGAGGTCTTCAGCGGGCTGCACACGGACCCGTCGCAGTTCCTGAAAAAGACGTTCACCCAGCGGCACGACGAGATGGTGCTCGTCAAGGACATCGAGTTCGCGTCCTGCTGCGAGCACCACCTGCTGCCGTTCATCGGCAAGGCCCACGTCGCGTACCTGCCGGACGGCCAGGTCGTCGGGCTGAGCAAGCTGGCCCGGGTGGTGGAGGCCCTCGCCCGCAAGCCGCAGGTGCAGGAGCGGATGACGGAAGACCTCGCGGAACTCATCATGCGCGAGCTCAAGCCCCGCGGCGTCGGCGTGATTCTGGAGGCGTCCCACTCGTGCATGACGATCCGCGGCGTCCGCAAGCCCGGCGCGATGACCATCACCAGCGCCCTGCGGGGGCTGTTCAAGTCGAACCCGACCACGCGGGGGGAACTCATGTCCCTCGTGTTCGGCGCGAAGTGACGGGAACCATTTCGCTGGCGGCCGCGACAAATCGGGATAGGATTCGCTTACGGTCCCCTACTGCCACCGGAGCCCTCCCATGCGTCGTCTGGTCCTGATGCTGTCCGTCGCCGGCCTCGCCGCCGCGTTCACCGTGCCCGCCGTCGCCGCCGACCCGCCCAAGGACGCGCCGAAGGACACCGAGGCCGCCGCCAAGACGCGGGAAATCCTGACGAAGTTCAAGCTCACCGTCGACTACAAGAACGCGATCCTCCGCGACACGCTCGACGAGCTCGCCGGGCAGGTCAAGTCGAAGAAGCTCGGCACCATCAAGTTCACGAACGCCAAGGGCGTGTCGCTGAACGCCCGGTTCACGTACAAGGCCGACGACAAGCCGCTGGAGGAAGTCCTCGCCGGCATCCTCGGGCCGATCGACCGCGGGTTCATCGTGATCTCCAACGCGAAGAACAAGGAAGACGGCCAGATCCAAATCACCGGCGGCAAGGAACGCGGCTACCCGCTGCCCGAGAAGAAGTGATCGAACCCGCCGCCTCCCGATTCTGGATCCCGCCCCACACCGCCGACGCCGACGGGCTCGTCGGTGTCGGCGGCGATTTGAAGCCCGCTACCCTGCTGCGAGCTTATTCCGAAGGCGTCTTCCCCTGGTTCTCCGAGGGCGACCCGATTCTGTGGTGGTCGCCCGACCCGCGGGCCGTCATCGATCTCGACGAGTTACACGTCTCCCGCAGCCTCGCCCGCACCATCCGTTCCGGGAAGTTTCGCACCACTGTGAACGAGGCGTTCGGCGAAGTCGTCCGCGGGTGCGCCACCCGCGAAGACGACGAGACGTGGATCACCCCCGACATGATCGCGGCCTACGAAACCCTCCACCGCGCGGGGCTGGCCCACAGCGTCGAGGCGTGGGTGCCGGCCGAGTCCGGCGGGTGGCAGCTCGGCGGCGGCATCTACGGCGTCGCCGTCGGCGCGTTCTTCGCCGGCGAGTCCATGTTCTACCGCGTCACGGACGGCTCCAAAGTGGCGATCGTCGCACTGGTGGAACGGCTGCGAACCCGCGGGTTCGAGTTGTTCGACGTGCAAATGCGAACGGAGCACACGACCCGCCTCGGGGGCAAAGACATCCGTCGCGCGGAGTATTTGACGCGGTTACGGTCGGCCGTGCGGAACCGCGACGTGCGGTTCGCCGACGGTTAGCCGCGAGGCGAAGCCGAGCGCGGGACCGCACCCGTCAACACCCGCTCGATGCGACGAGTTCCGGCTCGTGTGAGGGAGGTTCGACAGACTGGATCGCGGGTTGCGATCCGGTCGACGGGGCCGGCTTCAGGTTGTCGAAGATCGGCTCGTGGCGGCCCGAACACGTCGACGAGACGGACCAGAGGCCGAGTACGGTCAACCCCGCCACGAGACAGGAGCCGAGGACCCAGCGGCTCGTCCGTTTCGGTTCTTCGCTCATGGTTGCTGTCTCGCGCTCGGCTTCGCCTCGCGGCTAACCGGGGTCACTTCTTCTTCGGTTCCTCTTTCTTCGGTTCCGCGTCGGGGGGAAGCGCCGCCTTCACGAGCGCCGCCTTCGTCCCGTCGTAGATCCGAACGACGCCGTCCTCGCCGCCGGCCGCGACGACGCCCCCGTCCGGGCTGGCGGCCACCGCGTACAGGAAGTCGCCGGCCGCGGGGTAGGTCTTCATCGCGCCGCCGTTGTCGGCGTTCCACAGCTTCACGCTCGCATCCCCGCCGACGGCCAGGAACGTCGGCGTCTTCGGCAGGAACACGAGCCGGGTGATCTGCTTGGTGTACCCCTGGATGTCGCGGGCCTTCTCGCCCTTCTCGTAGTCCCACACCTTCACGACGTTGTCCGCCCCCGCGGAGACGAGTTTCTTCCCGTCCGCGGTCCAGCCGACGTCCATGACGTGGTGCGTGTGCCCCTCGAAGGATTTCACGAACTTGCCGGCGGGGAGTTCGAACACCTTCACGAACTTGTCCGCCCCCGACGTGGCAAGGAGTTTTCCGTCCGGGCTGAAGCAAACGCCGAAGACGGTGTCCGAGTGGCCGTTCCGGATCTCGCCGATGGACTTGCCGGCCGCGTCGAACAGCTTGATCTCGCCGTCCTCGGTCGGTGCCCCGCCCCCGGTGGCGAACTGGGAGCCGTCTGCGGAGTACGCAATGGCCACGACCCGGTCCGCGAACCCGCCGATGCGGAGTTTTGGGGTGCCCTTGTCCATGTCCCAGAGGGTGACTTCCTGGAAGCTGCCCGTGGCGAGCGTTTTGCCGTCGGGCGAGAACGCCATCGACTCGACGAGCGAGAGGTGGGCGGCGGCCGCGGGCTTGCCGTCGGGGAGTTTCAGGTCCGGGTCGACGAGCGTCTTGACGAAGTTGCCGGTCTTGCCGTCGAACAGGTGGATCTGGTTCCCCCGCCCGGCCGCGATGACCGGCTTGTCCTTCTCCGGCGAAACCGCGACGGCCCGCACCGGTTTGACGAGCGCCGGCGGCAACCCGAGCACGACCTTCGGCCGCTGCCGCACGTCGATGGCAGGACCCTTCGCGCCCTGGTCGATCCACAACTTCAGCACCGCGACTTCCGCCGGCGTGAGCGGGTTTTCCTCCGACTTCGGCGGCATCACCTTTTCCATGCGGTGACTGCTGCGGAGCCAGAGCGTGCTCTCCCCGGACTTCCCGGCGATGACCGCGAGGCCCTTCTTGCCCCCTTTCATGACGCCGGCGTGGGTGCCCATGTCGTACTTGCCTTCCGTGAGCTTCCCGGCGTGGCACACGGTACACTTCGCCGCGAAGATCGGGGCCACGTCTTTTTCGTAGCTGATCGGGTCGGTGCGCTTCAGGTCGATCGGCTCGATCGGCTTCAGCCCGGCCGGCGGCGGGTCGGCCGCGAGGAGCAGTGCCGGTGACAGGGCCAGGGTCAGTGCCGAGAGAAAGCGGGGCATGGAAGGCTCCAATGTATTGATTCAATACATTTAGACAGGATTACAGGACATACAAGATTTAAGATTCGTGTATATCCTGTAATCCTGTCTAAACTCTTACTTTGAAATCGTCAGGTTCACCTTCGCCTCTTGCGGGATCGCGAACTGTCCGTGAACGGTTCCGGTCGCCGTCACGACGATCCCGCTCACCGCTCCCGGCTTCACGTCGGCGGCGACTTGGACGGGAATCTTCACCTCTTCCTGGCCGGCGGGGATCACCGCGTCCTTTACGGTCAGCCCCTTGAAGTCCTTCGGCACTGTGACGCTCACCTTGAACTCGCCGGTATACTCCACTTGCCGTTCGACGCGGACGACGAGTTCGCCGGTGCCGCCCACTTTGACGCTCCCCGGCGGGGTCGCGCTGACCTTCGCCAGCGTCGTCGGCAGGACCGTGACCGGAATGGTTTCGACGTAGGCGAGGACCGTCACCGGGGTTTTCTTGTCCTTCTGCATCGGGTCGCGGACGTACTGGATCAGCGCCTCGCCGCGGAGCGTGACCGCCGAGGTTCCGGGCGTCGCCTGCGGCTTCACGTCGAGGGCGATGACCCCGTCGTTCTTGTCCTTCGGGATCGGCGTCGGCTGGTTGTTGTTGACCGTGACCGGCGCGTTCTGGTTGTTCGGGGCCGTCGCCTCCGCGACGACGTTGACCGGGTTCTCGCGGGTGGCCGCGTCCTGCCAGACGACCTTCACCGGCACCGTGACCTTGTCACCGGGCCGAACGAACAGCGGCAGTTTCGCCGGGGTTTCGGTCTCCTTCCCTTCCTTGTCCTTCGTCTTGACCTTCAGCCCGGCGAAGTCCGCGACGAGCCGGAACGTCGCCTTCTCGGGCCGCACCGCGAGCATCAGTTGCTGGTCGAGCCGGACGATCGCGGGGACGTTCTGGCCGTCCTGCACGGGCCAAGTGACGGAAGCGGGGCGGGCGTCGCGGACCACCGGCTTCCCGGCGATTTCGGCGGTGCATTTCACGGTGATCGGGCCGGTGAACGCGGCCGCGGTTTCGGCCGCGCTCAGGACGATGGTGCCCCACTTCGCCCCGACGCCGATGACCGCCGGCTTGGCGGTCACGCCGGCCGGCAACCCCTCAACCGTGGCCGTCACGGTGCCGGCGAAGCCGTCCTTGCGGTCGACGTACACGTCGAACGCGGACTCGCCGCCGACCCGGGCCAATCCCGCGGAGGGGATCGACTTCCCGGCCGGGGTGACGACCGCGCGGAAGTCCGGGGCCGGCGTCGACACCCGCAACCGGTACACGCACCGCGGGCCGTAGTTCACCGTCGCCTCCCGGCTGCCGACGAGGATCACGTACTTGCCGTCGGCCGGGGCGGTGAACTTGCCGCGGGCCGGGTCGCCGCTGCGGGTGAAGAACTTGCTCGGGTGGAGCACTTCGGTGTCGTCGTCCTGCTCCGGGATGATGTCCGCGTTCTTGTCCGTGCGGACCGAGAAGTAGGTGTCCATCCCCGCCCCGATGCGGTCGGCGAGGAGTTCGACGACGAAGGAATCTCCCTTTTTCGCGGTGAAACTGTAGTAGTCGCGGTCGTAGCGTTTCTCGATGCGGCCCGCGATGTCGCAGGGCGGGGCGATCGCCTGGGCCGTCTCCGGGGTGTCGTTGGCGGCGGCTCCTTCCGGCACGATCGGGGCGTCGCTCAGGAAGATCGGCACCGCGTTCGCGCCGGGAAGCTGGTACTCGAAGGCGTCTTGCAGGGCCATCGCCGGGTCGACGCGGCCGCGGAACCGGAGCTTGCCCGCGGCGTCCGCCGGGGGCGTCACCGTCACGGCCAGGGACTCGACCGGCCGGCCGTCGACGAGCATCCCCTCGACGGGCTTTCCGCCCGGCAGGTTGCGGCCGTACAGCGTCACCGGCGTCGGCTTGCCGGGGTTCACCACCGGCGGGAAGACCGCGTCCACCCACGGCCCGGCGTTCACCGTCAGGCGGTAGAAATAATCCGGGCTGCCGGCCTGGTACGCGAACTCGCACACGCGGACGAGGTACTCGCCGTCGGCGGGGACGGTCACGTCCGCGAGGGCGTCGTTGTCCGCGTAGTTGCGGCTCATCGCCAGCTTGCGGTTGTCCGCCGCGTACACCTCGACGAGCGGCCGCGCCCGGCTGTCGATCGACGACGTGGCACAGTGGACGAGCACCCGCTGCCCGGCCTTCGCGGGGAAGGCGAAGTAGTCGACGTCCTGCGGGTTCGCGATCACGCCGCTGACGACGGTGCCGAGAGCGATCTTCTGCGCCTCGGGCACGTCGTTGTTCGGCTCCTTCTCCTCGACTTCCGGCAGCGTGCCGACGACGAACGCCCGCGGGTTGCTCAGCCCGAGCTTGCTGGAAACGCGCACGTCATAAGTGCCGGGCGGCACCTCGGCGGGGACCGTCACCTTGAACTTCGCGGCGGTCAGCGCGGCGGCCTTGCCCTTCTTGCCGGCCGCCGGCGGGTTCTTCGCCTTCGGGTCGACGGCCTTCGGTTCCGGCGGGACGATCAGTTCGGACTGGATCCCCGGGTGCGAGAACACCAGCCCCTCCGCGTCGTCCAGGTCCGTCCCGGTGATCGTGACTTCGCTCGACGAGCCGGCCTTCGCCCCGGTCGGGAACGCGGACGTGATCCGCGGCTGCGGCAGGTAGTTCTGCGGCTGCTGCGCGAGCGCGGCCGTCCCCGCGAGCAGACACAGCGCGGCCACGATCCGGGAGAGCGAACGGCACATGGGCAGCCCCGTGCGAGGAATGTTCGGGGAAACGTCGGGCCGAGAGCGGGAAGACCCGCGGTGGGTAGGTGAGTGGATCGTAAACCGCGATCGGGGGCGGGTCAAGTGGCTGGCGAAGTTCGCGGGCACTCGCTGTCGCCGCGCCCGGGTTCGGGTACACTGCACCGGTTCCCCCCCGCCCGGAGATTGCCCGTGCTTCGCCCCCTGCTGCTGGTCGTCGGCTTCGCCTGGTCCGCGGTCTTCGCCGCCGACGAGGACAAGCTCACCCCGACGAAGGAAGAGCAAGCCGCGCTCGACCTGACGAACAAGGAACGGGAGGCCGCCAAGGTGCCGCCGCTGAAGTTCCACCCGACGCTCTACAAGGCCGCCCGCGAACACTCCGAAAACATGGCGAAGCAGAACAAACTCGACCACTCGCTCGACGGCGTCAGCTTCGTCGACCGCATGACCGCGACGAAGTACCCGGGCAAGGGCTTCGGCGAGAACATCGCGTGCGGCAGCCCAAAAATGTCCGCGACGGAAGCGGTCGCGATTTGGATGGCCTCCCCGCCGCACAAGGAGAACCTGCTGAAAGAATCCTTCGGCGAAGTCGGCATCGCACGGGCCGTGGCCAGGGACGGGACCGTGTACTGGACACAGGTGTTCGGCAAACCAAAATAAGACCGGACACCCGTTCCCCCGAGACGCGACATGCCCATTTCGTGGAACGAAATCCGCCACAACGCGGTCGCCTTCGCCAAGGACTTTGCCGGCGTGACCAGCGAACACGCCGAGGCCAAGCCCTTCTGGGAACGGTTTTTCCTGGTGTTCGGGATCACCCGGCGGGTCATCGCCAGCTTTGAGGAAGCCGTCCGCAACAGAACCGGGCACTGGTCGTACATCGACGTGTTCTGGAAGGGAACACTGATCGTCGAGCACAAGAGCACCGGGAAAGACCTCGGCAAGGCGTACTCCCAGGCGATGGACTACATCCAGGCACTGGTCTCGGCAGGCCGGCAAGCGGACGTTCCCCGCTACGTCGTCGTATCCGACTTCGCCAATTTCAAACTCTACGACCTCGAAGAAGGTACCGAGCACGGGTTCAAGCTCGCCGAGTTCCACAAGAATGTCGACCGGTTCGCCTTCATTCCCGGATACAAGCAGCACAAGCTCACCGCCGAAGACCCCATCAACATCCGGGCCGTCGAACTCCTCGGCGACTTGCACGACGCCCTCGAAGAGGGCGGGTACGCCGGCCACGACCTCGAACGGTTCCTCGTCCGCATCCTGTTCTGCCTGTTCGCCGAGGACACCGGGTTGTTCCCGCGGAACACGTTTACCCTCTTCGTGGAGAACCACACCCGCGAAGACGGGTCCGACCTCGGCCCCCAACTCGCCCGCCTGTTCCATGTCCTCAACCAGCCCGAAGACCGTCGCCAGACGAACCTCCTGGAGGAACTCGCCGGGCTCCCCTACGTCAACGGCGACCTGTTCGCCGAGGCACTCGGGTTCGCCGACTTCAACCGCGCCATGCGCGACCGCCTCCTCGTCTGCTGTCGGTTCGACTGGTCCCGCATCTCCCCGGCCGTGTTCGGCTCCCTCTTCCAGAGCGTCATGGAGCCCCGCGAGCGCCGCCAGATCGGGGCGCACTACACCTCCGAGCGGGACATCCTCAAGCTCGTCCGGTCCCTCTTCCTCGACGACCTCCGCGCCGAGTTCGACCGCATCAAGGCGGCACGGGACACGAACCGGAACAACCGCCTCCGCGAGTTTCACCGGAAACTCAGCCGGCTGACCTTTCTCGACCCCGCCTGTGGGTGCGGCAACTTCCTCGTGGTCACCTACCGCGAACTCCGGCTGCTCGAAATCGGCGTGCTCAAGGCCTTGCACGGCGACCAGCGCGTCATGATCGAGATTCAGGGGCTGTCACTCATCGACGTAGACGCCATGTACGGCATCGAGATCAACGAGTTCCCCTGTCGCATCGCCGAGGTCGCGCTGTGGCTGGTCGACCACCAGATGAATCAGCGGCTGAGCGAAGAGTTCGGCCAGTACTTCGCCCGGCTCCCGCTCCGCAAACGCGCGACGATCCCCCACGCCAACGCCCTGCGGATCGACTGGAAGGACGTGCTCCCCCCGGAGAAGTGCAGCTACGTCCTGGGGAACCCGCCGTTCGTGGGGGGCAAGTACCAGACCGACGAGCAGCGGGCCGATATGGCCGTAATTGGGGGGGGGTAAAGAGTTACGGCTTATTGGACTACGTCGCAGCCTGGTACATCAAGGCGGCCGAGTACATCAAGGGGACGGAGATCACGGTCGGGTTCGTCTCGACGAACAGCATCACGCAGGGGGAACAAGTCGGCGTCCTCTGGGGCGAGATGTTCCGCCGGGGCGTCCGCATCCGGTTCGCGCACCGCACCTTCGCCTGGGAAAGTGAGGCCCGCGGCAAGGCTCACGTCCATGTCGTCATCGTCGGCTTCGGAATGGGGGACGCGGACGGCAAACGGGTCTACGACTACGACCACGACCCGAACAATCCCGTTGTGACCGTGGCGAAGAACATCAGCCCGTATCTGGTGGAGGGGCCGGACACGGTGATCGTGAACCGTGGACAGCCGATTTGTGCGGGCGCACCCGTCATCGGGATCGGGAACAAGCCGATTGACGACGGGAACTATCTCTTCACGGATGAAGAGCGGGAACACTTCCTCTCGGTGGAACCCAACGCCGCGAGATGGTTTCGCCGCTGGCTGGGTTCCGACGAATTTTTGAACGGCTGGCAGCGATGGTGCCTGTGGGTCGGCGAGTGTCCGCCACAAGAGTTACGGGCTATGCCGGAAGTGATGAAGAGAATCGAAGCGGTCAGGCAATTTCGGCTCGCAAGCAAGAGTGCTCCGACGCGGAAACTCGCCGAGACGCCGACGCGGTTTCATGTGGAGAACTTCCCAAAGGCTGATTATCTCGTAATTCCCGAAGTCTCTTCGGAGCGTCGAAGGTATATCCCAATCGGATACCTTCCACCTTCAACTATTGCCAGTAATAAGCTAAGAGTAATGTCCAATGCTAGCCTTTGGCACTTTGGCGTCTTGACATCGGCCATGCACATGGCTTGGGTCAACCGTGTGACTGGCCGTCTCAAATCTGATTATCAATACTCGGTTAATCTCGTCTACAACAACTACCCCTGGCCCGCGTCGCCGACGGACAAGCAGCGGGCGGCGGTGGAGGCGCGGGCGCAGGCGGTGCTCGACGCGCGGGCGCAGTTCCCGGGGTCGAGTCTGGCCGACCTGTACGACCCGCTGACCATGCCGCCGGCGCTGGTGAAGGCCCACGCGGACCTGGACCGGGCCGTCGAGCTCTGCTACCGCAAGGAGCCGTTCAAGAGCGACCGCGAGCGGGTCGAGTTCCTGTTCGGGCTGTACGAGAAGCTGACGGCCCCGCTCGTCCCGCCACCGCGCGGGCGGAAGCGGAAGGACGGGTAGGGCGAGTTCGGAGGCGTCCGCCGAAGTGTTCGAGTTCTTGAGAGCCGCGAACGCAAGTGAGCGGCTCGCTTCCTCGGGAAAATGGCAGTCTCACCTGGGCGGAAGTGAACCGCTCACTTGCGTTCGCGGCTCCCGGTGACGAGTGAGAAATCAGGACATTGTTGCGTGGCGGTTCCTTACACCCGGCTCGCGATCAGGGTGATGTTCTGGCCGCCGAAGCCGAAGCTGTTGCTCAGGACGTGGCGGATCCCGGTCTTTTCGCGGGCCGTGTTCGGGACGTAGTCCAGGTCGCACTTCGGGTCCGGGGTCTCGTAGTTGATCGTCGGCGGCAGCACGTTCTGCCGCATCGCCAGGATCGAGATGATGAGTTCGACCGCCCCCCCGGCCGCGATCAGGTGGCCGAGCATGCTCTTGGACGAGGACACCGGCGTCCGGTAGGCGTGCTCGCCGAGGGCCCCCTTCACGGCGAGCGTTTCGGAGTCGTCGTTCGCGCGGGTGCTGGTGCCGTGGGCGTTGATGTAGCCGATGTCCGCCGGGCCGACCCGGGCGTCGGTCATGGCGTTCTTCATGCACTCGATCGCGCCGAGCCCCTCGGGGTGCGGGTCGGTCATGGCGTAGGCGTCGCCGGTGGTGCCGTACCCGGTGAGTTCGGCGTAGATGGTCGCGTTGCGGGCCTTCGCGTGCTCCAGTTCTTCGAGCACGAGCATCCCCGCCCCCTCGCCGAGGACGAACCCGTCGCGGGTGAGGTCGAACGGGCGGCTGGCCTTCTGCGGGGCGTCGTTGCGGGTGGACAGGGCGGTCAGCAGGTTGAACCCGGTGACGCCGAACGGGTGGATCATGCTGTGGGCCCCGCCGGACAGCATCACGTCGGCGTCGCCGTGGCGGATGATCTCGAGGGCCTCGCCGAGGGCCTGGGCGCTGGCGGCGCAGGCGGTCAGGCAGGCGAAGTTCGGGCCGCACAGGTCGAACTCGTCGGCGAGCCGGCCGGCGGTGGTGTGCATTTCGAGCTCGGCCTCCCGCTTGCCGTCGAGCATGGTGAGGGCGGACCCGACGAACCGGGCGGGGTCGACCTTGCGGCCGTCCGGGGAGGCGGTGCCGATGCTGGAGACAACGGTGCGGAAGTCCTCGCTACCCTCGCCGGACCCGAGGTAGACGCCGACGCGGGTGCGGTCGACGCCGCGGGCGTCGAGGAGGTTGGCGTCGTCGAGGGCCTGCTTGGCGGCGGCGAGCCCGAACCGGGTGTTCGGCCCGCACTTGTCGAAGCGTTCCGGCGACTTGAGGAACTGGCCGAGGTCGTAGTTTTTGACCTCGGCGGCGAACGTCGTCGGAAACGTGGCCGCCTCGAAGTGGGAGATGCGGCCGACGCCGCTCTTGCCTTCGAGCAGGTTCGCGAACATCTCCGGGACGGAGTGCCCGAGCGGGGTGACGACGCCCATCCCGGTGATCACGACGCGACGACGAGCCATGTGTCTGCCTCAACGGTTAGAGTCTGGACCGCCAGCGTCCGGGCTTTCGGTGTCCGTGATGGACGGCAAGGATCAGTATGCCGGCCTCGTCGAGCGCGAAGTAAACGACGTAGGGGAATCGTCCCGTCGTCGCTATCCGCACCTTCTGCCATACGATCGGGCAGGCCTCGGGCTGCTGCTGTATTCTTCGAACAGTGGCTTCGAGTTCCTTCGCGAACTCATGCCCCAATCCAGGAGACTGCCGCTCGTACCAGTCGCAGACTTCGTTCGCATCCTGTCGGGCGCGGTAGCGGTAACGCGCCGGGGTCATCGTTGCCGCCGAAGATATTGGTGAACCTCGTCCGCGGAGACGGTGTCGTTCGGGTTCGCGGCGTGGTCATCGAGTCGGGATTGAAGCATCGCGATCAAATCGGGATCGAGTTCTGCCGACGATGGAGGTTCGTTCAACCGCTCCCAAACTTCGTGAACGAGCTCGATCTGGTCCGCAGCGGGCCAGGACTCGATTTTCCGGAGCATCTCGGCAACTTCGGTGGACACGGTTGGCCTCCGTTCAATCTCTGCGACCCAGAACTTCGCGTTCGCCCATGTTTAGGAGTCTGTCTCATCCGTGAGGCCAAGTTGTTCGCGGATGATCCGGCAAAGCGTGTCAGCGATTTCGCGGTGCCGCGGGACCGGTGCTTGCCGTCCGTTGGCGGGGTTGCGGTAGATGTCGTGCCGCTTGCCGTGTCGGTGCAGCTCACAGCCCGCGTCTTCGATCTCCCGGATGAAGTCCCGCCGTTTCATACCTCGATTTCCAACTCTTGCCGTTGGGCAGCGGTTGGGGCCGGCGCACGATCTTGCGAGACCATCAGGTCGAACACCTCGCGGATGTTTTCCCCCAATTCGTCGAGGGTCTTGCCCTGGCTGAATACGCCGGGAACTTCGAGCAAGCGACCGACCAGCCAGGGGCCGTCCTGCCAGTATTCGAGTGTGAACTGTCGTCGCATGGTTAAATCTCCCCGACCGCGAACTTCGCGTCCGCCCACGTTTCGTGACGCGCCACGTCCAGGCCCGTCAGCTTCTTCGCGACGGCGAAGACGGCCGCCTCCGCGTCGGCCCAGTCGAGGTCGGCCTCCTCCGGCAGTGGCTCGCCGTCGTCCACCGCGGTGTCCGCACCTTCCCGCAGCAGGAGCCGGACGAACGCGCCGTCGACCCACAGGGCGAAGCCGTGGATGGAACTGACGCTGCTGAGGTAGATTGCCACGGCCCGGCCGTTGAGCGACGCGGGTTCGAGCACTTCCTCCGCGGACGTCACGTTGATGTTCGGCGTCCAGATCGCGCCCCAGCCGGGGATCTCCCCGACCGCGACGTTCTTGCCCAGCCCGGTCGTCGCCGCGGCTTCCCAGCCGATGGTGGTGCCCTTGAAGGCAAACACGTCCGGGATCGTGGCCTTCATGTCGGCCAGGGACTTCCCCTCGGCGAAGACGGCGGTCGTGTTCCAGCCCATTACTCTTCCTCATCGCCGTTGTGATGTCGAACCCGGGCCGCGACCGCGAAAACCACCAGTGCCAGGAAGGCGTTGATCGCTCCGAACATCGCGAAACAGGCCAAATCTGAGTGCAGTCCCGAGGCTATCGCGATCAGCACGTTGAGGAGCAGGAAAGCCGTCACGATTCGCATGGGGACGAGTGATCGCATCAACACCGTCCGTCGTGATTCGCTCGCAATTTGGCCATGAACTCGTCCGTCAACTGCCGCGCCTCGTCTTCCGGAATGCGGAGGCTCGGGTCCGCCTCCGCTTCCGCCACGCGACGCCGGCACTCCGCCAACCACTTCTGGCGAAGTTCCTCGTCCTCGAACGGCACGCTCGCGGCGATCTCGTCGGCGAGGTCGAGCCGTTCACTCTCGGGCAACTTTAGCGCGGCGTTCAGAATCTCCGCGGCGTTCGGAGTCATCACGGTTCTCCTCCGGGGATGCGGTGTCGCCAGTAGTCCGGGTCCCGGCTCGTGTGGAAGGAACGCCCCCATTCTACCCTCACGCCCCCTTCTTCACCACGACCGCGGCACACTGGCCGAGGTCGGTGTAGCTCACCTTCACCGCGTACGGCTTCGTCACCGGCCGGGGTTTGCCGACGTGGACGTTCACCGGGCAGGCGGGGTCGGGGGTCGTGTGGTTCAGCGTGCCGGGGAGTTCGCCGCGCTTCAGGGCGAGGACGCTGACGGCGAGTTCGATCAGACCGGACGCGGCCCCCAAGCTGCCGAAGTGGGGCTTGTACGACACGACCGGGACGGCGGTGCCGAAGACCTCGTGGATGCCGCGGGCCTCGAAGGCGTCGAGTTCCGGGATGCCGCCGGCCCCGGCGTTGACGTGGTCGATGTCCGCGGCGGTGACGCCCGCTTCCTTCATCGCGTTGCGGATGACGCCGGCCAGGACCGGCCCCTTGCGGCCGCGGTCGAAGCCGGAAGCGTAGCCCACCAGTTCGGCGTCGACCGGCGCACCGCGTTTCTTCGCCCCTTCGTATTCTTCGAGCAACATCACGATGCCGCCTTCGCCGAGGGCGGTGCCGTCGCGGGTGGCGTCGAACGGGCGGACGGCCTGGTCCGGTGCGTCGTTGTGCCGGGTCAGGCTGTGAAACGTCGTGTGCCGGGCGAAGCTGACCGGGTTCAGTTTCGACTCGCAGCCGCCGACGAGGAAGGCGTCCGCCACGTCCCGGCCGAGGATGCGGTAGGCCTCGCCGAGGGCCAGCAGCCCGGCGGCGTCGGACGCGGTGATCGTGTTGTTCGGCCCCTTCGCGTCGTGGTTCACCGAGACGTGGCACGCCGGCATGTTCGGCAGGTACTTCAGCATCCACAGCGGCGGAACCTGCCGGATGCCCTCGGTGCCCCACCCGGCCATGTCGACGGTGCCGGGGGTCTTGTTCGCGGTGAGTTTCGCGCCGCCGGCCATGTCCTCGGGCTCGGTGGCGACCATCACGCAGGCGAACTCGACGCCGAACCGGGCGGGGGCGATTTGCCCCGGCTTCAACGATGCCGCTTCGACTGCCTTCTGGGCCGCGGCCACCCCGAGTTGCACCGTCCGGGCCATCACCTTGAGCGTCTTCCGCTGCTCCTTCTGGGTGATGATCTTCTTCGCGTCGAAGTCCGGAATCTCGGCCCCGACCCGGCACGGCAGGTCGACCGCGTCGAACTGCGTGAGCCGGCGAATCCCGGACTTGCCGGCGACGAGCGCGTTCCAGACGGTGTCGGCGTCCGAGCCGAGGGCGGAGATCAGCCCGAGCCCGGTGAGGACGGCCCGGCGGGGGGAAGGTGCGGACATTGAGAGACCCCGGAACAAAAGCGGAGCCCGCGGGGGCTCCGTACAGAACACTCCCTCCCCCTTGAGGGGGGAGGGTTGGGGTGGGGGTGAAGGGTTCACCACTCAAGCGACCCCCACCCTAACCCTCCCCCGTCCCAGGGGGAGGGGATTTAGCTCTTCGGCGGCGGCAACTGCGGCCGACCCGGTGCGGTGCCGAGCAAGTGCCGCAGTTCGCCGGTGAAGACGAAGTTGTGGTCGCCGAACACCTGGGCACTGCGGTTCTGGTCGAGGTGGGCGAAGAAGATCTCCGCCTCCGCGATCAGATCGTCGCCGCTCGTCACTTTGCCGCGAATGACGGCCCCTTCGGGTCGCAGGTCGATCACGTCGGCCTGGTACGTCAGCACCTCGCCGGGGGTCGCCTCGCGGTGGAACTTCGCCACCGGGATTTTTGCCAGGACCACTTTTTCGCGGAACTGGTTCGCTTCCCCGACCAGGATGCCGCCGGTTTGGGCGAGTCCTTCGAGGATCAGCGAACCCGGCATCACGGGGTAGCCGGGGAAGTGGTCCGCGAAGTGGTCCTCGGCCGCGGACAGGCACTTGACGGCGGTCGCCGACTTCCCGGACTCGAACGCGGTGAACCGGTCGATCCAGATCCAACGCATGACGGGTTCATCCTGAGTTCGTGCAGCCGCGACGCGATAGCGGAGCGTTCGGGACACCGCGCTCCGCTATCGCGTCGCGGCTACACGGTGTTACGCCGGCAGCTTGCTCGCGATGTACTTGACGATCAGGTCGACCGTGAACAGGTCGCCGATCTGGTCGAACTTCGGGTTCTTCTCGAACGTCGCGAGGTCGGCGAACGGCATCCGCTCCCGCAGTTCGGCGAGGCCCTTCGGCGTCACCTTGCCGTCCTGCACGAACTCGGGGTCGCCCTGGAAGACCGACTCGGGGAACAGTTCGTTCCGGTCGATTTTGATGCCGAACTCGCGTTCGAGGCGGAAGACGATGTCCAGGAAGTCGATCGACTCGGCGTCGAGGTCGGCCTGGAGGCGGGACGCGAGGGTGACCTGGTCGTCGTCGACGCTGAGCGCGTCCACGAGGACTTCCTTCACCTTGCCGAAAATCTCTTCCTGGCTCATCGAATCGACCTCTTCGTCGCCACGACCCGTCAGGGCGTTCGGCGGGGCAAGTTTATCCGACGGAGGCCCCGAGGCTCAGTCCGCCGTCCACGGTTAGCAGTTGGCCGGTCATGTAGGCGGCCGCGGGGCTGCACAGGAACACGACCACGTTGGCGATGTCGGCCGGCTTGCCGAGCCGCTTCATCGGGATCATCTTCGCGATCATGTCGCCCGCCTTGTTGCGGACGGCCTCGCTCATGTCCGTCTCGATGAACCCCGGCGCGACCGCGTTCACGGTGACGTTCCGCTTGGCACACTCGACGGCCAACGCCCGCGTGAAGGCGTTGATGCCGCCCTTGCTGGCCGCGTAGTTCGTTTGCCCGGCGTTGACGTGGTCCGCGGCGACGCTGGACACGTTCACGATCCGCCCGGACTTCTGCTTCATCACCATCACGTCGGCAGCGGCCCGGCAGAAGTAGAACACACCGTCCAGGTTCGTGCCCATGACGGTCCGCCAGTCGTCCGGCGACATCCGCACGAACAGCCCGTCGCGGATCACCCCGGCGTTGTTCACCAGGATGTCGAGCCGGCCCCACTCCTTGACGACTTCCTCGACCACCCGCTGACCTGTTGCCGGGTCCGCGACATCGCCCTGAATCGCCTTGGCGACTCCGCCGGCGGCGGCCACGTCCGCGACCAGTTTCGCGGCGGCGTCGGCGCTGCCCTTGTACACGAACGCGACCTTCGCGCCTTCTCTGGCGAGGGCTTCGACGCAGGCGCGGCCGATGCCCCGGCTGCCGCCCGTCACGAGTGCGATCTGATCCTTCAGCAGCATGAGGCGTTCCCTTGCGAATCGGGCTCATCTCCAACCTCGCTTGCGCTTCGGGCTAGTATCCACAC
>CAYUHJ010000093.1:0-22191 GCA_964444365.1 uncultured Alcaligenaceae bacterium
AGGCCGGGTAGGGGAAGGCCTCAACCGCGAAGACACTTCATCCGAGGGCGAGATCCCCCATCCGGATGGTGCCTTCCCCTCACCCCGGCCCCTCTCCACCACCGGGAGAGGGGGAACGGGGTCCCCCGCTATAATACCGGCTTCCGCCCGCCCGTTCCGAGGTTCCCATGCTCGTCGTCATGCGGTCCGACGCCACCCCCCAGCAGATCGACCGGGTCATCGCCGCGATCCGGGACCAGGGGCTCACGCCGCACCCGCTCCCCGGCTCGACCCGCACCGCCGTCGGCATGACCGGCAACACCGGGGCCGTCGACCGCGCGATCTTTGAAGTGCTCCCCGGCGTCGAGGAAGCGATCCGCGTGACCAAGCCGTACAAACTCGCCAGCCGGGAGATGCACCGCGACGACACCGTCGTCCGCACCCCGTTCGGCACCGTCGGCCCGGACACGTTCACCGTCGTCGCCGGGCCGTGCTCCGTCGAGAACGAGGCGATGATCCTCCGCACCGCGGAATTCCTGGTCTCGAACGGCGTGAAGTGGCTGCGGGCCGGGGCGTTCAAGCCGCGGACCAGCCCGTACAGCTTCCAGGGCATGGGGGTCGAGGGGCTGAAAATCCTGGCGAAAGCCCGCGAAACGACCGGTATCGGCGTCGTCACGGAACTCATGGACACGGAGTTCGCGTCCGCCGTGGAAGAGGCGTCCGACGTGATCCAGATCGGCGCGCGGAACATGCAGAACTTCTCGCTGCTGAAGCGGGTCGGGAAGTGCCGCAAGCCGGTGCTGCTGAAGCGGGGGATGAGCGCGACGCTCGAAGAGTGGCTGATGTCCGCCGAGTACGTGATGGCCGGCGGGAACTACGACGTGATCCTGTGCGAGCGCGGCGTCCGCACGTTCTCCGACCACTCGCGGAACACGCTGGACCTGTCCGTGATCCCGCCGGCGAAGGCCGTGTGCCACCTGCCGATCTTCGTGGACCCCAGCCACGGCACCGGGAAGCGGGCGTACGTCCCGGCGATGGCGATGGCGGCCCTGGCGGCCGGCGCGGACGGACTGCTCATCGAGATGCACCCGGACCCCGACCGGGCCGCGTCGGACGGCCCGCAGTCGCTCGACTTCCCGAGTTTCGGGGCGCTGCTGGACCGGCTCCGCGCCCTGGCCGCGGTCGTCGGCCGACGGGTGTGACGGGTGTGGGACGAGGGTGGTACTTGCTCCCTCCCCCTTGATGGGTGAGGGTGAACAGCTCTAATCCAGGTGAAGGTTCCACCCCCACCCTCACCCTCCCCCCTCAAGGGGGAGGGGACGAGAAGCCGAACCGGGTCAGCCGGCCCCGTTCGCGCCGGCGGGCTTGACGGGGACCGGGGCCGGGACGGCCGGCTTCGTGCCGTGGATGGCCTCGAACACCTCTTCGCGGTGGACGGGCACGTCCTTCGGGGCGACGATCCCGAGCCGGACCTTGTCCCCGCGGATTTCGATCACCGTGATGACGACGTCGTTGTTGACGACGATCGACTCGTTCTTTTTTCTGGACAGGACGAGCATAGGTCCCTGACTTTCGCAGCGGCGGGTCTGCTCAAGGGGGTCGCATCTCCTCGGGGGTCCGGACCGTTCCGGCCGCGACGCGGCGACGTGGCGTTCCCGTTCCCTTCAGGGGGGGCGGGGGTGGCGGGGCGGGGACGGGGCGTGGCCGCACACTTTCGCCGACATTTCACTGTAAAACCGGGCAATCTGGAGCGTCAAGCGGATTTTCGGCCGAAAGCGGAATTTTTTCCCTTGCCGATCCGGCGCGACGTGCCCCATCAACGTTCCGATCCGGAGCTCGCGCCCCGGATCGGAAGATTGTCTGGGTCTTGGTGCGAATCCGCTCACTCCGGCAGCACGAAGCTCGCCTGCCGGACCTCGGCCGCCTGGGTGCGGTAGTACCCGGCCAGCCGGCGGACGGTCGGGTCCGGGTCGCCGTCGGCCAGGCGGGTCGCCCAGGCCCCGAACGACACGTGGCACTCGAACGCCACCCGCAACGCCCCGGCCCGGACCGCGGGGTCGGCGTCGCGGCTGAGCCGTTCCAGCCACGGGCCGGGGTCGCGGACGGCGTCGCCGGGCCACCGCAGGTCGAGGAGCAGCCGCAGCCGTTCGGACGGCTCCGGGTCGCTCAGCTTCCGCGCGAGCGTCAGTTGCTCCGGGGACAGCCCGCGGGCCTGCAACGCGGACTCGCACAGGTTCCGCACTTCCGGGTCGGCGTCGTGCAGGCAGCGGAACAGCGCCTCGTCTTCCACCGGGGATTCGTCCGACGGCGGGCCGACCGCCAGGATCGCCGCCCGGCGGACTTCCGGCGACGGGTCGTCGAGCAGCGGCGCGACCTCGGCGGTCATCCGCACGTCCGGTCGAAGGGCGAGGCGCACCGCGCGGACGCGGCCGTCCGCGGACTTCCCGACGAGCATCGTTTTGACCAGATCCTTGCTGCGCTGCACCGCGTCCGGGTCCGGGCACTTCAGGAAGTCCGGCACCAGGTCGAGGGCCGCGTCCGCACCCGTCGGGGACAGGCCGGGGATCGCCTGCACGAGCGGCCGGCAGCACCCGGTGAACCGCGGGTCGGCGGGCGTGAGCGCGTCGAGGTGCCCGCGGATCGCCGCGACCGTGGACGTACACCACGCCGGGTCTTCGCCCTTCAGGACGGCCACGACCTCGGGCATCCCCGCGTCGCCGAGCGCGACGAGCTTGGCGGCCCACAGCGCGCGGTCGTCGTCCGTCCCCGCGGTGCGGAGCCGGTGGGCAGCGTACCGGGCCGAGATGTCGTTCCAGTTGAGGGCCGCGTACCCGCCCACCGCGAGGACGGCGAGCAGCACGCCGCCGCCGATGCGCATGGCCCACACCCGTCCGCGTCCGTGCGGCATATGGCACCCCGTATGTGTCCAGTCCGTGTGAATCGACGGAGAGGCGGGCCGGAGGATAAGCGACGGGAAACCGCCGTGGCAAGGTCAATATGAGTAGGTCACTCGCTCCGCGAGTGACCTCGCTTCCGCTCGCAGAAAAGTGTGTTGCGTTCTCGGGACATGATCCCGTCACTCGCGGAGCGAGTGACCTACTGACTCGTGGTACAATCCCCGCATGTCCGAGCGTGACGCCTTTCTCTCAGCGATTCGCGCGAGCCCGGCCGACGACACGGTCCGGCTCGTGTTCGCGGACTGGCTCGACGACCACGGCGAGCCCGAGCGGGCCGAGTTCATCCGCGTCCAGTGCGAACTCGAACCGCTGCGCGAAAGGCTCGACGACTCGCGGGTGCAAGCCCTGTGGCAGCGCGAGGACGAACTCCTCGCCGAACACTTTTCCCGCTGGGCCGGCACCGTCGCGGACCTGGGCGCGATCGAGCCGCAGTTCGGCCCGGTGTTCGTGCGGGGCTTCCCGGAACGGGTGGGCGTGTCGCGAGAGACTTTGCTGCACCGCGAGGACGAGATCTTCACGTCTTGTCCGACTGTTCGGGGAATTGCCATATTTCATACGCACGTGTTTTCCTTGTCTCGACATGTACTTGTGAATCGGCACCCGGTCGAGATGGTGGAAGTGTGTGACGAGTCGTGGATCGCACGGCTTTCACGACTGCCAAACCCCGTCTCTGCCCGCTTCCCCCTTCTCGGCGACCTCGGCCACGGGCTGTTCGCCGGGCACCTCCCCAGTGGCACGGCGTGTCTGGCGGCTGTCACCGATAACGGGAAGCGGGTCTACCTCGTCACGTTCAACGCGGACGGCACCTTCAGCAAGACGCTCTGGGAAGACGGGCAGTGGAGCGGCGACCGGCTCCGTCAGCGGTTCGGGTTCGTGCCGGGGTTGATCCGCATCCGCGAGTTCCGGGACCGCGGCCTCGCCCTGCGGCTGTGGCCGACGCAATACATCAACGATTACCTCCGCGACCCGTGGCGGCAACCGGCGGGGATGCCCGAACCCCAGTGGCGAACGCGCGGCGGCGTCCTGCGGAAGTGGCTGGAACTCGGGCGGTTCGTCATCGAATGGCAAGGCCGCGAACACGTCGCCGACAAGCGCGGCCGGGTGGTGGCAGGGCGACGCAGTGATTCGCAATGAGGCGTTTCAGTGGGTCACTCGCTCCGCGAGTGACCACGCTTCGTCCCATCATCAAGCATGTCACGTTCGAGGGACGAAGCAGGAACCGTAGGCTCGTGTCTCGGAAACGCGAAACGCCTTTGTCAGGGACGAAGCGAGGTCACTCGCGGAGCGAGTGACCCACTCAATCACTGCGTCGCCTTTCATTCCCCTGATTTTCCTCTCGACACCCCTCGGGGCCGACGCTATTCGGCGTCCTCTCGTTCGGGGTGCGTGCGCGACACGGATTCGGGCGGTTGGGGAACCGACCCGGAGCCTGCTTTCGGTCGAACCGATTCCCCCTGGTCAACCGGGGGGAGGGGGTCGGCCGGCGGCACGTGGTGTGCCCGCCGCGAGTGGAGAAGGGACGGCGACGGCGAAGAATTCGCGGGTTTCGTTGAAGCCCCGGACCTTCGCGGCCGATGGTTCTACAGCGGGTGCCGGGGCCTTCCCGGTCGGCACCCCAGGGGGAAATCGCGGGCGACAATCCCGCCGGAATCGGAGCACCTCGGGGCCGGTCGCCGGTCTCGTCGTGCCCGTCCGGGAGTCTGGCCCACGGGGGATGTCGCCGGAACCGCGCCACCAGGAAGGGGGCAGCGTTCCGGCGGGATTCGGGCCAGCGGGTGCCACCGCCCGACGATGTCAGGGAGGATACGTCCGATGGTCACCCGCGCCGACGTCGACATCTCGCAGGTCTGGAAAGACTACCGGGCGTGCCCGACACTCGACCTCCGCAACCGGCTGGTCGAGAACTACCTGTCACTCGTGAAGTACAACGCCGAGCGCATCTGGGCGCGGCTGCCGGACGGCGTCGAACTCGACGACCTGATCTCGGCGGGCATCTTCGGCCTGCTCGACGCGATCGAGGCGTTCGACCTCGAACGCGGCGTCAAGTTCGAGACGTACTGCGTCCCCCGCATCCGCGGCGCGATGCTGGACGAACTCCGGACGATGGACTGGGTGCCCCGGCTGGTGCGGTCCAAGCAGTCCAAGATGGACGCGGCCGCCAAGTCCCTCGAGACGGCGCTCGGCCGCAAGCCGACGCACGAGGAACTCGCGGAGAAGCTCGGCGTGCCGATGGAACAAATCCACGCCTACGTGAGCGAGGCCAACGCGGTCAACCTCGTCAGCCTGAACAAGAAGTGGTACGAGACGGACAGCTACAAGGACGTCCGCGAGATCGACATCCTCGAAGACAAGAAGTCCGAAGACCCCACCAACCGCCTGCAGAACCGCGACCTGATGCGGCTCGTCACCCGCGGGCTGAACCGGAACGAGCGGCTCATCGTCATCCTCTACTACTACGAAGAGATGACGATGAAAGAAATCGGCGCGACGCTGAACCTCAGCGAGTCCCGCGTCAGCCAGATGCACAGCAGCATCGTCGCCCGGCTCCAGGCCCAGCTGGCGAAGCGGAAGCCCGAGTTCAGCAACTGATCGCGTCCGGGCCGACCCGACGGCGGCGACGGGGAAGCGCTTCCCCGTCGCCGCCGTCGGGTCGTTTCTCCCGTCTCGGTCGGCACGCCGCTCCTGCGGACTCTCCTCCATTTTCTGAGGATGGATCGTTCTCCCTCCCCCCTTGAGGGGTGAGGGTTGGGGTGGGGGTGAAAGCTTCACTCTCCAAACCACCCCCACCCTCACCCTCCCCTCTCAGGGGGAGGGGATCAGAAGTCCGAATGAGATCAAAGCAACCCGAGGGGGTATACAACATCCCGGACCCGTCCGCGTTCCGGGGGAACCCATGCCCGCGTATGTGATCGACTTCCCGGACGTGCTCGCCGCGGCGGAGCGGATCCGCGGGGTCGCCCACCGCACGCCCGTGCTCACCTGCGAGACGCTGGACCGGCTCGCGGGACGGCAGGTGTTTCTGAAGTGCGAAAACCTCCAGAAAACCGGGGCGTTCAAGTACCGCGGCGCGACCAACGCCGTGCGGCACCTGGGCGACGAGGTCGCGGCCCGCGGCGTCGTCACGCACAGCAGCGGGAACCACGCCCAGGCCCTCGCGCTGGCGGCGCGGGTGCGGGGCGTCCCGGCCCACGTCGTGATGCCGCGGACGGCGTCGCCGGTGAAAAAGGCCGCCGTCGCGGGGTACGGCGGGCGGGTCGTCGAGTGCGAGCCGACCCTCGCGGACCGGGAGCGGGTGGCGGCGGAACTCGTCGCGGAAACCGGCGGCACGCTGATCCCCCCGTTCGACCACCCGGACGTGATCGCCGGCCAGGGGACCGCCGCCCTCGAACTCCTCGCGGACGTCCCGGACCTGGACGCGGTCGTCGCCCCCGTCGGCGGCGGCGGGCTGCTCTCGGGCGTGTGTGTCGCATCGGCGGGAGTCAATGCGAACGTCCGCGTGTTCGGGGCGGAACCGCTCGGGGCGGACGACGCGGCCCGGTCGAAGGCGGCCGGGGAGTGGCTGCCGCAGACGTCGCCGCAGACTGTCGCCGACGGGCTGATGACGAGCCTCGGCCGGCTCACGTGGCCGATCATCCGGGACCGCGTGGCGGCGGTTCACACCGCGACCGAAGCGGAAATCGTGGCCGCGATGCGGCAGGTCTGGGAGCGGGCGAAGCTGGTCGTCGAGCCGAGCGGGGCCGTCGGCGTGGCCGTCGTGCTCGGCGAGGCGTTCCGCGCGGTACCGGGGGTTGGGAAGGTCGGGGTCGTGCTGTCGGGCGGGAACGTGTCGCTGGACAAGCTGTACTGGTAACGCACGAGAAGCCGGCCGTTCTGCTTTCGCAGGGCGGCCGGCTTCGCGCGTTCATCCCGCTGGACACTCCGGGATGGGTCGTGTGACCCTGCGGGGATTCGAACCCCGGTCTCAACCTTGAAAGGGTCGTGTCCTAGGCCTCTAGACGACAGGGCCGGTACAAGACACCGTCTTTATAAGGCCCGCCCGCCGGCCGTCAACCCCCGGTTTTCGCGGGAACCGGCCGTAAGCCCGAATCCGTTCGCCGGGTACACCCCTCTGACGAACCGGATACAATGCCGACCACGGCAGTTCCCGCCCGGCAGTCGGCCGGCGGGACGAATCCCCGAGGAAGCGATCATGGCCAGCCCGAACGTCCTGGAACTCACGACCGACAACTTCGCCAGCGAAGTGAACAGCGGCTCCCTCGTGGTCGCCGACTTCTGGGCCCCGTGGTGCGGCCCGTGCCGGCAACTCACCCCCGTCATCGACCGCATCGCCGACCAGTTCGCCGGCAAGGTCAAGGTCGGCAAGGTGAACGTCGACGAGAACGGCGACCTCGCGGTGAAGTACGACGTCGCCACCATCCCCCGCGTCCTGATCTTCAAGGGCTCGGACCAGCCCGTGTTCCAGCACGTCGGCACGATCTCCGACGCGGACCTGGCGAAGGTGATCCAGCAGCACATCTGACCCGCACCGCCACCGGCGAGCCGCCCGCGTGCGTGCGGCTCGCCGGTGCGTCGGAATCTCTCATCGGTTACTCCTTTCATTCGACCGGCAGTGAGAGTAGAATCGGACCCCTTGGGCCGCTGCCCCCCTCTCCCACGGGTCGATCGGATGCGCCACTTCGCCTTCGCCGCGCTCGCACTCGTTCTCGCCGCGTTCACCGCCTCCGCCCAGGCCCCCAAGCCGGCCGCGAAGAAGGGGCCGCTCGACCAGATCGACGGGTACAAGAAGCACACGATCCAGGGGTTCACCGTCCTCGTGAGCGACGAGGTCGCCAAGGTGGACGGCTCCAAGTACGAGCGGCCGCCGATGGACGTGCTCGACCTCGAACTCAAGATGATCGCGGAGTCGCTGAACAAGAAGACGCTCGACACGCTGCGGAAGGTGCTGATCTGGGTCGAGTGGGACGAGCGGCAGGCGATGAACAACGGCCGGGCCGGCGGGGCGGTGGCGGTGTACCACGGCGGCCACCAGGCGGCGATGCTCGCCGAGGGGAAGCACCCGCTGATGGCCAAGGCGGTCGTCGTGAAGAGCCTGCGGTCGCTGACCGCGGAGCACCAGCCGAAGTCGGACGCCGGCCGGTGCGTGCTGCTGCACGAACTCGCCCACGCGGTCCACGACCTGCTCCTCGGGTTCGACAACGCGGACGTGAAGGCGGCGTACCGGCAGGCGATGGAGCGCAAGCTCTACGACAAGGCCCAGTACGTCGCCACCAACGACGCCGAGTACTTCGCCGAACTGACCACCGCCTACTTCGACCAGCTCGGGTACTTCCCGAACACGCGGGCGGACCTGAAGAAGCACGACGCGGTCGGGTACAAGGTGATCGACGCCGTCTGGAGCGGGTCGGTCGCGCGGAAGCCGACGCCGCCGAAGGGCAAGCCCAAGCCGCTGGCCAACAGCGGGGCCGACAAGTTCGACCTGGACCTGACCCCCGCGGACGTGCGGTTCGCCCAGCACTTCCACGGGCCGAAGGTCGACCCCGCCGCGGCGAAGGGGACCGTGCTGGTGGTCGCGTACTGGAGCCGGGACAACGTCACGGTGCTGCCGAAGTTGGCGGAGTTGTGCCAGGAGGTGCGGGGGTACGGGGCGGCGTGCGTCGCGGCGATGGCCCACGACGGCCTCGACCCGGCCCGCGCCAAGGACGAGATGGACCGCCGCGGCGTCGAGTTCACGTCCGTCGGGCTCGCCTACGTGACCGAGAAGGGGGCGAACCGGATGGTCACGCAGCGGGCCCCGCACGCGCTGGTGTTCGACGCGGCCGGGGCGTGCGTGTTCCGCGGCTCGCTGTACGACGCGGCCCCGCACGTCCGGGCGGCGGTCGGCCGCAAGATCCTGGCCGACCTGGGGAAGACCGACGCCGCCGGGATCGCGAAGCCGGCCGAGGCGCTGACCGGCGGGGAGCCGCTGGCCGCCGCCGCCGCGAAGTTCGTCCCCCTGACATCGTCCCCGGACGCCGACACCGCGGCCGACGCGAAGGCGGTCCTCGCCGCCATCCTGGCCCCCGCGGCCGCGGACCTGGCCGAGATTGAGAAGGTCCGCAAGGCCGACCCGGTCGCCGCGTTCGCCCTCGCCGAGCGGGTCGCGGCCGGGTTCAAGGGCACCGCGCCCGGCACCAAGGCGGCGGACCTCGTGCTCACCCTGCGGAACGTTCCCGCCGTTCAAACGGAACTCAAGGCCCGCAAGGCGCTCGAGGACGTGGCCAAGATGGACGGGAAACTGTCGGCGCTGCCCGGCGGGTTCGACCCCGGCAACCCGCGGTTCCGGTCCGAGAACGCGGCCGCCATCAAGCAGCTCCGCGCGGCCGTCGAGAAACTCCAGAAGCAGTACCCGAACACGCGGGCCGCGGCGGAGGCCGAGAAACTGGCCAGGCCCTACGGGGAGTGACCGGCGGAGTCCGGTCCGCGAGTGCTACCCCAACCCCGCCAGGAACGCCTCGGCGGTGCGGCGGTGGTCGGCCAGTTTCGGCCCCATCTTGTCCCGCAGCGCGACCATCACCGACATCCGCGGGTTCGACCGGAAGACGTCCGCGTGCCGGTCCACGAACCGCCAGTACAGCGCGTCCCAGACGCCGCACCAGTCGCCCGGCGGGAAGTCGCTCATCTTCCGGACGTAGTTGCTGCCGCTGACGTAGGGCTTGGTGGTCATCCCGCCGCCGTCCGCGAACTGGCTCATGCCGTACACGTTCGGCACCATCACCCAGTCGTAGGCGTCGACGAACAATTCCATGAACCACCGGTAGACCGCGTCCGGGGCGAGGTCGCACAGCAGCATGAAGTTCCCGAGGATCATGAGCCGTTCGATGTGGTGGCAGTACCCGGTGTCGAGCACCGCCCGGACGACGTTGTCCACGGGGGCGACGCCGGTGGTGCCGGTGTAGAACGCCGCGGGGAGGGGGCGGTCGTACCCCCAGAAGTTGCGGGTCCGCTGCCGGCGGCCGCGGGTCAGGTACACGAGCCGGACGAACTCCCGCCACCCGATCACCTGCCGGACGAACCCTTCCAGCGAGTTGACCGGCACCCAGTCGCCGCGGGCCAGGGCCGCGTCCACCACCTCCCGCGGGGAGAGCAGGCCGACGTTCAGCGCCGGGGTGAGCACGGAGTGGAACAGGACCCGTTCGCGGGCGGAAATGGCGTCCTCGTAGACGCCGAAGTCCGCGAACCGGTGTTCGAGGAAGTCGGCCAGCCCCGCCCGCGCGGCGGCGGCCGACGTGGGGTACGCGAACGGCGTGTCCGCGCCGGGGGCGTCCGGGAAGTTCGCCCGCACGTACCGCCGGGCCTCCCGGACGAACTCGTCCTCGGCCGGTATCGCCGGGGCCGGCGGGCGGACGGTCTTGGGCAGTTTCTTGCGGTTCTCGGTGTCATAGCTCCACTTCCCCCCGACGGGCTTGCCGGCCGGGTCGAGGAGCACCCCCAGCCGCTTCCGCTGGCGGACGTAGAAGTCCGTGAAGAAGAGCTTGCGGTTCCCGTCCGCGAAGGCGTCGACCTCGGCCCGCGGGGTGAAGAAGTGGGGGTCGGGCACGACGGTGAGCGTCACCCCGGCGGCGGCGCACGCGGCCGTCAGCCGGGCGAGCAGCCAGTCGTCGCACGGGTCGACGACGCGGACCGCGCCGCACTTCGCCTTCGTGACGAGTGCGACGACGTCCCCGGTGCGGTCCAGCCGGCGGGCGTCGACGTACCGGGCCTGCGGCAGCACGTCGCGGGCGTACCGCTTCATGGCCGCCCGGTGGAGCATCAGCTTCTGCTTGTGGAAGGCGTACTGGCGGAAGAACAGCGGGTCTTCCACCAGGAACACCGCGTCCGCCCCGGCGGCGGCCGGGTGCGGGTCGAACAGCTGGTGAGGGTAGACGAGGGCGGCGGTCGGCATCGCGGGGTCCGTGGGCCGTCACTCGGGCAGCGGCTTGTCCTTCGTCTCCGGCAGGAACGGCAGCGCCGCCAGCCCGATGAAGAACACCAGGCACATCGTCACCCCCGCGTACCGCAGCGGTTCCGGGGCGGGGTAGCTGGCGTACACGGTGCTCGTCAGCAGCCCCAGCGCCGCCGGGCCGAACGCGGAGATCAGCCGGCCGACGTTGTAGCAGAAGCTCGTCCCCGTGCTGCGGAGCCGCGTCGGGAACAGTTCCGGGAAGTAGATCGCGTACCCGCCGAAGAGGGCCAGCTGGAAGAAGCCCATGACCGGCACCATCCAGAAGATGTCCGACCACTCCTTGAGGAAGAGGAACACCCCCGCGGTCGACAGCCCGGCGAGGACGAAGAACGCCGCGAACGCGGGCTTCCGGCCGGTGTACACGGTCACGATGCTGAACACGAAGATGCCGAAGAACGCGCCGACGTTCTGGACCAGCGACGTGATCCCCGCCCAGTACGCCTTCTGCCCGGCGACGAACTTCGCGGCGGCGTCCCCCGTCAGCCCGAGCCGCTCGGCTTCCGCCTTGTACGCCGGTTCCGCGACGTACTGCTGCAAGTCCGGGGAGAAGAACGCGATGCCCCACAGCCCGACGACGCCGGCCATCGCCAGCAGCAACCCGAACAGGGCGTTGCTGCGGTACCGCGGGTCGCCGAGCAGTTCGCCGTAGGAGCCGCCCTTCTTGCCGCCGGCCGCCTTCATGGCCAGCCACTTTTCCGGTTCCTTCAACCGGGCCTGGATCAGCACGACGAGCAGCCCCGGCAGAATCCCGACGAGGAACATCACCCGCCACGGCGACAGCGCGTGCCCGAGGATCGTGTACCCGGCGAACGCCCCCTGTTCCTGAAGCGACCCGAACCACATCGACAGCAACGCCGCCGCACAGTTCCCGATGACGCTGGACGCCTGGAACAGCCCGAGCACGAACGGCCGGCTCTTGTCCGGCATCGTTTCCGCCAGCAGGGTGACGGCCGCCGCGAAGACGCCGCCGACGCCGAGGCCGGTCAGGAACCGGTACAGGAAGAAGTCCGTGGTCGAACTCGAAATCGCACTGAGGCCCGTGAACACCGCGTACAGCAGGATCGTCAGCATCAGCGTTTTCACCCGGCCGACGCGGTCGCCCATGACGCCGAACCCGATGCCGCCGACGGCCCAGCCGATCATGAAGATGGACGTGGCGTACCCCGCCGCCTCGCCGATGTCCGCGTTCTGGAGCGCTGTCATCGCGGCGGCCGGCGGGGGGACTGGCTTGTTCTCCGCCGCGGCCTGGGCTTCCAGCTTCGCCCGGAACGCCGGCAACCGCGGGTCCGTCTCCGTCACCTTCGGCACGAGTTCCGTCATCGCCGGCCGGCGGGCGAGCACGAAGAGTTGCTGGTCCATGCAGTCCATGTCCCACGCGAGACAGCAGACGATGAACACGAACCACTGGTAGCCGTTGAGATCTCGCAGGCTGGCCCACCCCGTTCGCGGGGCGGGTTCCGGCAGGGTCGGCGGCGCGTCGGCGGTGGTTGACATGAGAAGGGCACAACGGGGAGTGGGGCAGCGTATCCGGGAAGAGTAGTCGCGAACGGGCCGGCGGGCCAGCGTTTCCCGCGTCGGGATATACTGACCGCACGCCCCTTTCCCCCGAGAACCCCTCCGATGCGTCTCCTTTCTGCGATCCTGTTCACGGCCGTGGCGTCGGTCGCCGCCGCCGCGGAAAAGCCCGTCATCGACCTCTGGCCCGGCCCCGCCCCCGGCGAAGCCGGCAAACTCGGGGAGGAAAAGTTCCTCGACCCGAACCCGAAGGACAAGGCCCCGGTCAGCCGGCTGACGAACGTCACCAAGCCGACGCTGACGGTCTTCCGCCCGGAGAAGCCGAACGGCGCGTGCGTCGTGATCGCCCCCGGCGGCGGGTACAACATCCTCGCCTGGAACCTGGAAGGGACCGAAATCGCCGAGTGGTTCAACAGCATCGGCGTGACCGCGTGCGTGCTGAAGTACCGCGTCCCCCGCCGGCCGGACGCGCCGAAGGGCGAGCCGCCGCTGGTCGCCCTGCACGACGCCCAGCGGGCGATCAGCCTCGTCCGCAGCAAGGCGAAGGAATGGGACATCGACCCCGCGAAGGTCGGTATGCTCGGCTTCTCCGCGGGCGGCCACCTCACGGCGTGGACCTCGACAAACTCAGACAAGCGCAGCTACGAGGCGGTCGACGACGCGGACAAGCAAAGTTGCCGGCCGGACTTCGTCATGCTGATCTACCCGGCGTACCTCGTGGACAAGAAGAACCCGGAAGCGCTCGCCCCGGAAATCCGCGTCTCGAAGGACACCCCGCCGACGTTCTTCGCCCACGCCTACGACGACGGCATCTCCCCGGAGAACAGCGTGCGGATGTTCCTGGAACTGAAAAAGCTGAAGGTCCCCGCCGAGTTGCACGTCTATTCCACCGGCGGCCACGGCTTCGGCATGCGGACCAGCGACAAGCCCGCGTCCACGTGGCCGGCCCGCTGCGAGGAGTGGCTGCGGACGTCGAAGGTGATTCCGGGGAAGTAACCCTCGCGAGAAACGGGTATGAGTCAGTTTCCGATCGGATTGCGCGGGGCGGGGTGCGCGACAGACACTCACCGCAGCAGCGGGACCGCTTTCAAGCCGTACTGGACCGCGCTTCCCACGGTCGCGACGAGCATCGCGTACACCAGCCACGCCTGGATCGGGTCGAGGGTCGTCACGAGTCCCGTCTCGCCGCGGGACCGCAGGGCGAGGAGCAGCAGCACGCCGATCAGCACGACGCTTTGCAGCACCGTCTTCAACTTCCCGAACCAGTCCGCGCCGAACTTTTGCCCCGTGGCTTCGACCATGCCGCGGAGCCCGGTGATGAGCAGTTCCCGGCAGAGGACGACCGTGACGATCCACGGCGTGATGCCGGCGTCCGGGACCGGGATGAGGTAGATGTACGCCCCGCCGATGAGCACCTTGTCCGTGAGCGGGTCGAGCGCCCGGCCGACCGGGGTGGACTGGTTGAACCGCCGGGCCCACCACCCGTCGAGCCAGTCCGTGAACGCGGCGACGCTGAACACGGCGAGCCCGACGGCCCACGCCTCGTAGGAGATGCAGACGAACAGCACGACCGCCAGCGGCAACCGGGACAGCGACAGCACGTTCGGGACGTTCCACAGCGGCGCGGGCACGGCACATCCTGGGTGGCGGTCGAGGTCCGAAGGTATCATCCGACCGCACCGGGATTCCGTCCACTCACGCCCGCCGATCCGCGAGCCGGGTGCGGGCGCGGGCGAGGATCATCGCGTGGTCGAACGCGAGTTCCGGCAGGGCGTCGAGCGGGAACCAGCCGACGTCGGCCGCGTCGTCGGCGGCCTTCGCCTTCACCCTCTTCGCGTCGACGCGGGCCAGGAACGCGACGCTGACCGTCCACCCCCGCGGGTCGCGGCCGGGGTCGCCGGCCGTGTAGAGTTGTTCGAGCTCGCCGACGTCCGCCCCGGTTTCCTCCTTCAACTCCCGGCGGGCCGCGGCCGCGAGGGTTTCCCCCTCCTCCGCGAAGCCGCCCGGCAGCGCCCACTTGCCGGCGAACGGGTCCTTGAGCCGCTTGATGAGCAGCACCTTCGGATGATCGTCCCGCGTGACGACGACCGCGTCGACGGTCAAGGCCGGCCGGGGGTAGTCGTACCGGAATCCGCCGGGCTTCGCGTCCGCCATCGCCAACCTCTTCCGGGGCAAGGGTTTTGGGCCGGGCATTCGGCCGCCGTTCCCACGACTGTACCGCACGCCGGCCGGAAAGCCAGCCCCGGCCGCCGCGGACGGGCGGGTACAATGGGGGTGTCGAATCCCTCCTCAGGTGCCTTATGCCGTCGGAACGGATCTACTGCTGGGAAGCCCTGGACGTGACGCACCCGCTGTTTCACGCGGCCGAGCGTCTGTACGAAAACACGCAACACCCGGACGAACGCATCCCCTGGGGCTGGATCGCGCGATCGGTCAAGGGGCGGACCCAGTGGCGGCCGGGGACGTGGGGCAAGCACCTCGTCCTCGCCGCCGACGGGCTCGCCCCGGACGTGGAAGGCATCACCGGGGCGGACTGGAAGCCGGAACCGGACGAGCACGCGATTTCGGACCGCCTCGCGGGGTTCGCCTACGGCGTCCACCTCCCGGACTTCGGCGGGTACGTCTGCTACGTCGGGGTCGACGACCGGTTCCGCCGCCGCGGGGTCGGCACCCGGCTGTTCGAGCAGTGCTTCAAGCTGTTCGCGGCGGACGCCCACTCCGCGGACGAGCCGCTCCCGTGCGTCGTCTGGGAGAGCCGCAAGCCCGCCGCCGGGGACGGGGACGCCGCCTGGGCGCTGTGGGACGCCCGGGTGAACCTGTTCGAGCGGGTGGGCGGGCTGTGGCTCGACGGGATCGAACTGCAGACGCCGAACTACGCCGCACCCGACGGCCCGCCGGTGCCGCTGCAGCTGTTCGTGAAGCCGGTGGAGCAGCGCGAGTACGACACGCCGTCGCTGATCGGCCTGGCGGCAGGGCTGCTGGAGCGGGTGTACAAGACCGCCCCCGGCGACCCGCTGTACGACCGCACCGTGACGCCGCACGGCCCGCCGCGCCTCCGCCCCGCGACGGACGCCGCCCGCCGTAAGAAGCGGGCGGCGGTGTGAGTCAGATCAGATCGGCGTAGCGACGCAACTCCGCGACGGTGAGCGGGAGGTGTTGGCGTTCCAACCGGTCCAGGAAGTCCAGCGATGTCATCGGTGGGTTCGTCAACATCGCTCGCTGTCGCTTCAGGGCAGCGAGCACGCTCCCTTGGTCGAGACGGAGCAGCTGGAACAAGAAGGGATCGGGGTGTTGGGCTTCGATGCCGTACGGTTCGAGTCCGTCGGCCGGAAAATCCTTCAGGTTGAACGTCAGGATCAGATCGGCCTGGCAGCAAATGGCTGCGGCGAGGACGTGGCGGTCACCGGGGTCGGGCAGCGCGAGCGAGTCGATCAACGATTCGTAACCCGTCACCAGTGCGTCGCGAACATGGGCATCCATCAGCGTGCGAGTGCGGTCGAGTTGACCTCGCGACAAATCTGGACGGTTCGCGAGAACGTTCGTGATCCACTCTTCATGAATCCGATCCGTCCACTTGGCGCGAAACAGGTCCGCGAGCGCCAGGTGCATGACGAGGTCGCGCAGGGGGGCAGGGTACAACACGCAGGCATCAATCAGCACGGTCAGCGCGGGCATCAGTACCCCATGTTGAGTTCCTGAGCCTGCTCTGCGAGTTCGCGCAGGGATTCCAGCCGAGCCGCGTCGACCCGTCGCTTGTAGTCCATGACGTCCGAGAAGAGAATCCGGCGATGCGTGCCGACTTTTCGATGGGGGAGTTGCTTCGTCTCGATCAACTGAATCACGAAGGGGCGGGACACGTTGAGGATGTCGGCCGCTTCCTGCGTGGTCAATTCGGCGCGAGACGCCACCACGGTCACCGCGTCACCCTTTGCGACATGGGAAAGAATATCCAACACCATCCGAACCACAGAGGCCGGGAGCGGGACCGCGACTTGGAGGTCGTGGGAAGTGACGGCGAGTTGGACAGGGTTCCATTTCTTTCCACTGTCGAGCGCGGCGAGCGAACGACTGGATTCTTGTGCCAAGCGGACGTCCTCCGCTTGGGGCACGAGCGTTTCGGGGCGGTCGAGCAGTGTTCGTTCCATCGCGACTCCCTCCTTTCTTCCGGCATTCTACCCACAACCGCAGCAAAGCCAACAAACGCACTAAACGAAACGCCTGACCCGCTGCATTTCACCGCTGTCGTGGAATCCACTCGCTACAATCACCTGGGTTCCGCACGCTTTCACCGGAGGATACCGATGCGCCGTTCGTTGCTCGCGATCGTGGCCGCCCTGGGGGGGGTCGCGTCCGCCGCCGACAAGGGGACCGAAGTGTCCCTCGGCGGGCTGAAGTCCACCACGCCGGCCGGGTGGAAGGAAAAGGAACTGCCCGCCGGCTCCATGCGGATGGCCCAGTTCGTCGTGCCCAAGGCCGAGGGGGACAAGGACGACGCCGAGGTCGCGATCTTCGTGTTCCCCGGCGGCAGCGGCACCGTCAAGCAGAACCTCGAACGCCAACTCGCCAAGTTCCAGGCCGACGGCCGCAAGGAGACCGTCGACAAGATCAAGGTCGGCGAGGTCGAGGCGACCTACCAGGACGTGACCGGCACGTTCGTCAAGAAGCCGTTCCCGATGGCCGAGAAGGGCACCCCGATCGAGGGCTACCGCCAGATCTACGTCGTGTTCGAGGCGAAGGACGGCAAGCAGTACTACCTCTGGCTGCTCGGGCCGGGCAAGACGGTCGACGCGCACAAGAAGGGGTTCGACGAGTTCCTGAAGGGGTTCAAGTAACCGAAATGGTTAGCCGCGAGGCGGAGCCGGGCGTGCGGCACGCAGTCCCGCTCGGCTCCGCCTCGCGGCTAACCGGGTTGATCTATGCACTTCTTTGATTACCACCTGCCCGACCACCTGATCGCCCAGGAACCGGCCGCGGCCCGCGACGGGTCCCGGCTGCTCGTCGTGCGTCGCGAATCGGGCGACCTGGAGCACCGCCACTTCCGCGACCTCCCGGGGTTGCTCGCCCCCGGCGACCTGCTCGTATTGAACGACACGAAGGTGATCCCCGCCCGCGTCGTCGGCCGCCGCGCCGCCACCGGGGGGAAGTGGGAAGGGCTGTTTCTGCGCGAGGCGGACGGCACCTGGGAGATGCTCGCGCAGACCCGCGGGTTCCCGCAGTCGGGGGCCGTGTTCGTCACCGACACCGGGCTGTCACTGACGCTGGTCGGCCGGACGGCGGACCGGCACTGGCTGATGCGGCCGGACCGGCCCGGCACCGCGGCGGACCTGCTCGCGGTTCACGGCCGCATCCCGCTGCCGCCGTACATCCGCAAGGGGGAAGCCGCGGAGCCGGACCGCGACCGCTACCAGACGGTGTACGCGGAGCGGGCCGGGTCGGTGGCCGCACCCACGGCCGGGTTGCACTTCACCCCGGAACTGCTCGAAAGGCTGGCGGACGTCGGCGTGCCAACGGCACGGGTCACGCTGCACGTCGGGCTCGGCACCTTCCTGCCCGTGAAGGCCGACGACCCCGCCGAGCACGAGATCCACGCCGAGTGGTGCGAGGTATCCCCGGACACGGTGGAAGCGATTCGCGCCACGAAAGCGGCGGGAAGGAGGGTCATTGCCGTCGGCACCACGACCACTCGCACCCTCGAAACCGCGGCCCTCGGCGGGGAACTCGCCCCCTTCCGCGGCGAGTCCGCGCTGTACATCCGCCCGCCGTTCCCGTTCCGCGTGCTGGACGGGCTCGTCACCAACTTCCACCTCCCGCGGACGACGCTGCTGCTGCTGGTGCAGGCGCTCGCCGGGGCGGACGTGCTCCGCGCCGCGTACGCGGAAGCGATCCGCGAGGAGTACCGGTTCTACAGCTACGGGGACGCGATGCTGGTGGTGTAGCGGTTGGGGTTGACGGCCGGCCCCCGGTCGCCGGTAACATCTCGCGTCCGACCCACCCGGAGGCGACCGCGTGCCCGGCCTCGCTCAGCGCATCCCGACGCCGCTTCGACCGCTCGCCCGGAAGGTTCGCGCGTCGTTGCGGCACCTGCGCTCCGCCCCGATGGACGTGCGGTTCGCGCCGGGCGAAGCCGCCGCCGAGGTGGTGCCGCTGGCCCGGGAGTTCCACGTCGAGCGCGGCGAGACGTTCCCCTGCCCGGTGCGGGTCGTCAACCGCGGACCGGCCGCGATCAGTACGCAGGGCACCTTTCCGGTGCGGTTGAGCGCGACGTGGACCGTGCCCGATGCGTTACCACTCGCGTTCCGCCTGCCGTTCCCGCTTCGACCGGGCGAAGCCGTCCGGGTCAACGCCCGGCTGACGGCCCCCGATTTCCTCGGCGACTTCCGCGTCGCACTCGGGCTCGGACAACACGGCGAACCCGCGTTCGCGGAAGCCGGCGTGACCGTCCACGTCACCGGTCGATCCGCGGAGGCGATCGACTACGACCGCATGTACGCGGGTGCCGAGCTCGACCGCGACTTCTGGACCGTCGTCGGCCCCCGCACCCGCGACGAGTTCGACCGCCTCGGCGAGGCGAAGCTGAACATCCTCCGCGGCGTCGGCCTGCGGCCCGACTCGCGCGTCCTCGACGCGGGTTGCGGCACCGGCCAACTCGCGGTGCGGCTCGAACCGTTCCTCTCGGACGCGGGCTTCTACGTCGGCACCGACGTGGCCCGCGAGGCGGTCGACCACTGCCTCGCGAAGTTTCGCCGACCGAACTTCCGCTTCGCCCGCAACGAATCGGCCGCACTGCCCGGCGGCCACGCACCCTTCGATTTCGTCGTGTTTTTCAGCGTCTTCACGCACACCCACCCGGACGAAACCGCCCTCCTCCTCGCCGACGCGGCCCGGATGCTCGCCCCCGGCGGGGTCGTCGTCGCCGACTGCTTCTTCTCCCCGCACGTGGAGCGGAGCACCGGCAACCGCGGGGCGATCGAACTGAACCGCGACCACTTCCTGCGGCTCGCCCGGTTGAGCGGGCTGACCGCGGACGTGATCGAATCGTGGCCGTGGCAACGATCTGCCCGGCGGGAAATGTTGAAGCTCACGAAACCCGAGTAGCCGCGACGCGAAAGCGGAGCGCGGGACCGCACGCCGCCCCCGCGCTCCGCTCCGCGTCGCGGCTACACGGGGAATTCTTCGCACGGAGGCCGCATGAATCCCTCGCCGTCGCTGCTCGCCAGCATCAAGCAAACGCCGCTCTGGAAGTTCACGCGGGGGCTGAAGCGGTACGCCCTCCCGCCTCGGCACGACGCCGCGTTGCCGGCCGGCGAGTGCGTCGCCGAGGTGGAAGTCGTCGCGCCGCCGGTGGCGCTCGAAGCCGGGCAAGCGTGGACCTGGGCCGTGCGGGTCACGAACCGCGGCGGGGTCGCGTGGTCGCCGGACGGGACGAACCCGGTTCGCCTGTCGGCCCGCTGGCGGACGTTCACCGGCGAGCCGTTCGGCGAGGCGGCCACGTTCCCGCTGCCGAAGCCGCTCTACCCCGGCGAGCCGCAGACGCTCACCGCGACGACCCCGGCCCCGAAGTTCGTCGGCGACTTCCAGGTCGAGTTCGACCTGACGCAGTCCGAGGGCAACCGGTTCGCGACCCGGAACGCGCGCTCCAAAGTCGGCACCGCCGCCGTGCCCGTGCAGGGGCCGCGCTCCACGGACATCGACTACCACGCCGTCTTCCGCAACGCGGACCTCAATGCAAACCACTGGTGGGTCGTCGGGGCGTACCACTCGAAGGAGCAGTACGAGAAGTCCAGTCGGGAGCGGCTGGGGATGCTCGAAAAGCACGCCGGGCTGACGCCGAACTCCCGGGTCCTCGACATCGGCTGCGGCACCGGGCAGATGGGCGACGCGCTCGAAGGCTACCTCACGGAACGCGGCGCGTACTACGGCACGGACATCGGCCGGGAGGCGATCGAGTTCTGCAACCAGCGCTTCCGCAAGCCGAACTTCGTCTTCCGCAGCGGGGAAATGACCCGCGTCCCGTTCGGCGCGGAGGTGGGGACGTTCGACATCGCCATCTTCTTCAGCGTGTTCACCCACACGTTCACCGACGAAACGGCGCTGCTGCTGCACGAGGCCTGTCGGCTGCTCGGGCCGACGGGCGTCGTCGTGGCGGACGTGATCACGTCGCCGCTCGTGGAGCGCGGGGCGGGGCACCGCGGGGAAATGGTCGTGAACCGGGACCACTTCCTGCGGCTCGCTGCTATCCTGGGGTTGGAGCCGACCGTCATCGGCCGGTGGCCGTGGAACCCGCACGCGGAGCGGTTCATGTACGCCCTCCGCAAGCGGTCAAGTTGAAGGCGAAGAACCCCTCCCCCGGCCCCTCCCCGAAGCGGAGAGGGGAGGAAGAAGGTTTTGCCCCTCTCCGCTTCGGGGAGGGGGTTGGGGGAGGGGTTCAGCCTCCCTGCTGGAAGTAACCACCCCGAGAGTCTGCCCCACCGATGCGCATCCTCCTGACGAACGACGACGGCATCTACGCCCCCGGCCTGCGGGCCCTTCGTCGGGAACTGCTTGCCCTCGGAACGGTGACGGTCGTCGCGCCCGCCACGGAGCAGTCCGCGGCCGGGCACTCCGTCACGCTGGCGACGCCGTTGTTGGTGAACGAGGTCTACGACGACCCGGACGGCGGCACCCGGGACTTCATCGGCTGGGCGGTCGAGGGCCGGCCCGCGGATTGCGTCAAACTGGCACTACTGGAACTGTTGCCGGAGCCGCCCGACCTCATCGTCAGCGGGCTGAACGCCGGGTCGAACGCGGGCATCAACGTGCTCTACTCCGGCACGGTGGCCGCCGCCATCGAGGGCGCGTTCTACCACCACACCGCGATCGCGTGCTCCCTGGAGTACGACCAGAAGATCTACGACTTCCCGACCGCCGCGAAGTACGCCCGGCAGGTCGTGGAACAGATTCTGGCGAAGAAACCGACCGCCGGCAGCCTGTTCAACGTGAACATCCCGGTGCTGGAGCACGGCCCGATCGCGGGGGTCCGGGTCGTGCCGCAGAACGTGTCGCCGTACACGGAAAAGTTCGACCGCCGGGTGAACCCCCGCGGCCGGACGTACTTCTGGACGAGCCCCAACTTCCACTGCCCGGACCCGCACCCGGACACGGACGTGACCGCGCTGGCGGAGCAGTTCATCACGGTCACGCCGCTGAAGTTCGACCTGACCGACCGCGCCCGACTCGACGCGATGGCCCGCTGGGAGTGGGAAACGCCGGGGTGACGCGGACCGTCCCCCCGGCGCGGGGACCGTTACCCGACGAACACGCCGTTGTCGACGCCGGGGAACACGGTGACGCCGAACAGCACCGGCGGGGTCGTCGTGCCCAGGGCCGTCTTGCCCGCGTAGGTGGTCACCGTGGCCGGCTGCAGGTCGCCGGCCCCCGTGGCGATGTCCGCGATCGTGTCGCCGTCCAGGTCGGCCGTCGACACCCGGACCCCGCCGCGAGAGTTCGGGTTGCCGGCGAAGAAGTTGCCGACCGTCAGGGCCGGGATCCCGGCCGCGGTGCTGTCCAGCGTGCCGAAGTTCCCGGCCGCCAGGAGCGCCGCCCCGTCCGCGATCCGGACCCGCGGGCCGCCGCCCGGCCCGCCGCCGAAGATGAAGTCCCCGACCCCGTCCCCGGTCACGTCCCCGACCGCCACGAACACCCCGTTGCGGAGCGTCTCTTCAAAGGCGAAGAAGTTCGCCAGCGAGGTGGTCGGCTGGACCCCGGCCGCGATCGTGACGC
>CAYUHJ010000094.1:0-21988 GCA_964444365.1 uncultured Alcaligenaceae bacterium
GGGGAGAGGGGTTAGGGGTGAGGGGAACACCTTCACCCACTCGCACTCGCTGAAACGGGATGGAGGTTCACCCCTCACCCCCAGCCCCTCTCCCCAGCGGGGAGAGGGGAGAGAAGCAATTCCCAGAGCCCTCGACTGCGTCACTCCTAACCGTGGTTTCCGTCGGGAATTTCTGTCTTGTGGCACCGCCCTCTGGCCGGTGCAGCCTCCACTGCCACCAGTCAAAACACGGTGTTGGTTCTGGACCGCTCCTTACCACTTCGTCGGCGTCGCCTTGACCTGGGAGCCGTTGGACAGTTCCGCCTGGTTGGTCAGGACGAACACCTCGCCGTCTTTCGGGTCGCGGATCTCCTCGGGGGTGCCCTTCAGGGCGTCCGCTTCCTTCTCGATGAGCACGAATTTCGTCAGGGTGCCGTCGGTGGCCTGGACCCGCACCGGGACGAGCCGGGCCGCGCCGTTCTCGACCACCGCGACGAGCAGCTTGCCCCCCTGGCTGAACACGACGCCCGCGGGGAGCAGCTTCGCCCCCTTCAACTGGCGGAACACGAGGCGGATGGTGCCGTACATGCCGGGCTGGAGCCGGCCGGACCGGGCGTCATCGGCGTCGGACAGGTTGCCGGGGAACTGCGGGAACTCGGTCAGCCGGCCCTTCATGTCCTTGGCCCACGTCGCCTTGGCGGCGGCGAACACGGTCAGCGCTTCGAGCGGGCTGCTCGGGACGGCGGCGGCCAGTTCCATGCCGACCCCGCGGGCGACGAGCGCGTCGAACTCCGCCCGCGGGCCGTTGAACACGTCGAGTTCGAGCCGCAGCGTCCGGTCCTTGCCGTCGATCATCTGGGAGAACCGCGTGACCTTCGCCTTGATCGGCCGGCCGGGGAGTTCGTCCATCACGACGACGCCGACCGTGTCCGGGCCGAGCAGCGGGGCGAAGTTGTCCGGCAACTTCGCGTGGACCGTGACGATGTCCGTCCGCATGACCGCGAGGATCGGCGAGCCGGCGGAGTTGGAGGCGTCCTTCACGAACGTGCCGGGGTCGGCGTACCGGTGGTTCACGACGCCGTCGAACGGGGCGTACAGCCGGGCGAGTTCGAGGTTCGCCTTCGACGAATCCCGCTCCCGCTTCGCGACCGCAACCGCCGACGCCTTCAGCAGCACGTCGGCCTTCGCGGCTTCGAGCTTCGCCACCGACTCCGACTGGAGGGACTCGGACCGCGCGACGCCCGCCCGGGCACTGGCCAGCGCCGCGAGGGCGGCCTGGTAGGTGTTGTTCTGCTCGTCCACCACGTCCGCGGTGATGGCCCCCTTCTCGGCGAGCACCTTGAACCGCTTCAGCTCGGACGCGCGGAACTTCTCGTTCGACTCCGCGGAGATCAGCGTGCTCTTCTCGACCTTCACGTTGTTGTCGGCGGTGCGGACGGTCGCCTGGGCCGCGACGACGTTGTCCTCGGACAGCCGCAGGGCGGACTCGGCCTGCCCGATCAGCGACTCCTTCAGCGCGAGGTCGGCGACGCGGTCCGGGGAGTAGACCTCGACGAGCAGTTCGCCCCTCCGGATGGGGTCGCCGATGGCTTTCGTCAGGTACAGGATCGGCCCCGCGGCGCGGGACATGAGCTCGGCCTGGTAGTACGCCTGAACGTAGCACGGCTGCGACACGGACAGGGACAGGTCCGCGTCGGTGCGGGGCGTGACCACCTTGACCGGGATCTGCGGCTCCGGGATCTGCTCCGGGCCGGTGCCCGCCGTCTTGGCGCACCCGACCCCGGCGAGCAGGGCGAACAGCACGGCGGCGCGGGTCATCGGCGGCTCCGGGGTCGGCGGGGGCGGTCACCCGCCAATTTACGGTTCCGACGGCGGAAGGGCACCGCCTACATCCTGAACTCCGGGGGCGGGGTCCGCGGCCGGCGGAGCCGCTTCGTGCGGTTGGCGGCCGCCTCGAACCGGACCCACGTCCGCATCCCCAGCACGAACGCGAAGAACGCCCACGCGAGCAGCCCGACGACCGGGGCGAGCGGGCCGAACCAGGTCGACTCCCGCCGGCTGAACGGCCCGAGGTCGGACCGCTCCAGCTCGTTCATCGGCATCCAGCCCATCACGAACGGCGGGGTACACCCGAGCAGCAGCGTGGCGAGGTTCTCCGTCACCTCGCGGTGGAACGACGAGCGGAGCATCAGTTCCATCGGGACGCCGCAGCACAGGCCCAGGCACGGCCAGAACCCGCCGGCCAGGAAGGCGGCCGCCAGGAACGCCCGGACCGTGGCGATCAGCGTCGTCCGGGCGGTCACCGAGCAGTACACCCCGATCCAGGCGAACGCGGCCATGTACACCGCGGTGGTGACGGCGGACGCGACCACCATGAGCGGGTTGACCGCCCCGACGACCAGCCCGCACCCCCACACCGCGACGAGCAGCCAGTACCCCCGCCGCACCCCGAGCACGGTCCCCCACCACTTGCCGAAAATCATCTCCCGGGCCGTCAGCGGGGTGGAAATCAGGCTGACCCAGGTGTCCCGGTCCTTCTCCCCGGACACGCTGCCCGCCCCGCGGACGGCGACCGCCAGCATCAGCAGGAACCCGATCACCCCGGTCGCCCCGCGGACCCAGCCGTTGATCGCCTCGACGAACCCGTCCCAACGGGAGGCGAACGAGTCGCGGTAGCCGGGGCCGATGAACCAGTAGCTCGGCAGATTGTCCCGCAGGGCCAGCCCCGGGAACGCGTCCGCCGCCCAGCTCAACACCAGGTCGCCGAAGAAGCTGAACAGGATCAGCGCCGGCACCAGGAACGTGAACCCGACCACGAGCGTCGCGAGGACCACCCCGCCGCACCCGGCCCGGAACCCGCCCTCGACGAACACTTCCTTCCAGAACATCGGGTCGTCGCCGACCGCCGGGCGGGCCGTCGCCGTCGTCCGGGCCGTCCGCCGGAAGAGCGGGACGCCGCCGAGGCCGCCGCTCTGGCCCAAGGCCACGGCGCGGAGGCGGGCGACGGCCAGCAGGACCAGCCCGGTCCCGACGACCCCCCAGAACGCGCCCAGGCGGGTGAGGATTTCGACGACCTCGTCCGGGCCGAACGACACGCTCCGCCGGCTGGCGGCCGAGGTCATCAGCAGGTACGGCAGGTTCCCGGACGCGACCCACTCGAACACGTCCGCGAAGTCGAGCCTGTACCCCGCGACGGTGACGGCGCTGTACCCCTGCGGCGACAGCACGTTCGTCGTGTACCCGGCCAGGACCGCGGACGAGACGACGTAGACGCCGACGAGCAGGTACGTCAGCAAGATCGCGTCGCGCGGCTTCTTCACCACCGTGGACTGGTAGATGCTGACCGCCGCGAGCCCGACGAGGGTGACGACCGTGGCCGCGGTGGCGGCCAGCACCAGCTCCGGGTCGATGCCCCCGAACAGCTGCAGCATCGCGAGCAGCGGCAGCCCGGCGAGGACCAGCACGAGCAGGTTCGCGACCCGGCCGGCCAGCTTGCCGAAGACGATCTCCCGGTTCCGCAGGTCGGTCGCGAGCAGGAATTCGAGCGTCTTCCGCTCCTTCTCGTCCGCCACGGTCCCGGCCACGTACGCGGGCGTCAGCAGGCACACGACCGCGTACTGGACGAACACGAAGTAGTAGAAGTACTCCGTCGCGAACGCGGCGATCCGCCCCGGCGGGATGACCTGCGGGCCGTAGCTGTCCCAGTACCCGACCCGGTCCAGCCACTGCAGGTACAGGAGGCCGAGCATCGTGCAGAGGCCGAGGACGTACAGCCCGCGGAGGAGGTAGGTGATCCGCCGGCGGCCGACGCGGACGAGTTCGTAGACGAACACGGGGCCGAACAGGTTCCGCACCGCGTCCCGCGCGCCGAGCAGCAGCACGAGCAGCCAGACGGTCTCGGCGAGGAGGAGTTCGCCGACGGCCCACTTCGCGCGCTGCCCGGCGACCCACCCGCCGACGGCGACCGCCGCCCACGCCAGCAGGGCGAACGTCGGACCCCACCGGTACGCCCACTGGCCCGCGGTTCCCATGCGTCGCCCCGTTGAACGGTCTGCGTGCGGTTCCCGTGCAGTGTAACCGCCGCACCGCTCCCCGGCCACGACGCCGCGGACCGGAACGGCACGAGTCGCGATCGCCTCCGTGCCGCCGAACCGTCCCGAGGGATTCGCTTGACATCGGCAAAACCCGTTCTACGCTTTTCTGCCCGTTACTCTCCCCGACCGATGGTCGTCGTATGGCACCCCCGTACCCGTTCCGTAAAGCCTTTACGCTCGTCGAGTTACTGGTCGTGATCGCGATCATCGCGATCCTGATCGGGCTCCTCCTCCCCGCGGTCCAGAAGGTCCGCGAGGCGGCGGCCCGGACGCAAAACAGTAACAACCTGAAGCAACTCGTCCTCGCGACCCACGCCTATTCAGACGCGATCGGCAACCTGCCGGACAACGGGTGGTATCACAACCGGGCGACCGATTACTCGACGCCGAAGTCCGCCCCGAGCCCCGGCATCGCGGCCCGGTGCTCGTGGGCGTACAAGATCCTGCCGTACATCGAGCAGAACAACCTGTTCGAGACGTTTTCGTACACCGTCGGGGTCAAGACCTACCTCGACCCCGGCCGGCCGAACAACGGCGGGTTCAGCACCCAGACGACCGTCCTCTGCGGGTACGGCACCGAGACCGATCTGCTCATGACCCGCGGGCCGCTGTGCGACTACGCCATCAACGCGATGGTCGTCGGCATGGCGATGAATTCGGGCGGCACCCCGCCGTCCGCCCCGACGTGGACCGGCGGTGCCCCGTACCGCCGGAAGCTCGGCACGATCCAGGACGGCACCGCGAACACCGTCCTGTTCGGCGAGAAGTCGATGGACTCCGCGCTGTACGCGAGGCGGGGGAGCCAGGAGCACGACATTTCCATCGCGGCCGGGGGGCTGACCGGCATCTTCCGCGCCTCCACCACCGACGAGTACGACTGGAACTACGACACGCCGAACGTCGCGGTCGCCGGCCAGCGGTTCCGCATCGCCGACTGGACGTACAACGCGATCGGCTGCCAGAAGGACGCGCCGGGGGACTTCCTCTGGAACGGGTTCGGGAGCCCGTACCCGGCCGGGGCCCCGTTCGCGATGGCCGACGGCAGCGTCCGCCAGATCCGGCACGAGCCCAACCTGCCCCTCCTGCTCGGCATGCTCACCCCGCAGGGTGGCGAAACCGCTTTCGTGGAGTGACCCGTGCTCGCGACCGACCCGCGCGTTCTCCGCGCGGCCCTCGTCGTGGGGGTCGCCGTTCTCGTCTCCGGTTGCACCCCCGGCCGGACCGCCGACCGCGGGCTGCCGCTGGTCGTCCGCCTCACCGCCGCCGGCAAGCCCGTCAGCATTGCCCCCGGCGAAGAGGTGACCATCTCCCTCATGAGTTCCGCCGGCAAGCGGCACATCCTCTTCCAGCAGGACGACGGCACGTTCGTCTGGCCCCGCCCGGACATCGACGGCCCGGCCCTGACGCCCGGCAGTTACCGCGTGTCCGTCGCCCGGTCCAACCGCCCGTCCAGGTCGGCCGCCCCGCCGGCGGTCAAGGACCGGCTGACCGTCGAGGACGGCAAACGCGACTACACCCTCGACGTCGGCAGCTGGTAACGCACGCCTCCGCCCCGGCCTGCGGTGTATGATGCACCCATGCCACACCCCGCTCCCACCGTCACGTTCTGGGGCGCGGCCCGCACCGTGACCGGGTCGATGCACCGCCTCGACGCCGTCGGCAAAGTCATCCTCCTCGATTGCGGACTCTTCCAGGGCCGCCGGTCGGAGAGCCGCTCCCGGAACCTGACGTTCCCGTTCAAGCCCCGGCACGTCGCGGCGGTGGTGCTCAGCCACGCTCACGTCGACCACTGCGGGAATTTGCCGAACCTCGTGAAACAAGGCTTCTCCGGGCCGATCTTCTGCACCCCGGCGACGCGGGCGCTGGCGTCCGTCATGCTCGGAGACGCGGCGAAGATCCAGGAAGAAGACGCCAACTACCTGAACAAGAAGCGGGAACGCGGCGAGCCGCCGGTCGAGCCGCTGTACGACGGCCGCGACGTGTACCGCACGCTCATCAAGATGAAGGCGGAGCGGTACGGCAAGACGTTCGAGGTGGTGAAGGGCCTCCACGCCACGTTCACCGACGCGGGCCACCTGCTCGGCTCGGCGGTCACGCACCTGCGGATCGACACCCCGGACCGCGAGCGCACGGTCACCTTCACCGGCGACCTCGGCCGGGCCGGGGTGCCGATCCTGCGCGACCCGGAACCGCTGCCGGCCGCGGACCTGATCATTTCGGAAAGCACCTACGGCGGGCACACCCACGAACCCGTCGAGGAAACCGCCGAGAAACTCGGCGAAGTCGTGCGGCGGACGGTGGAACGCGGCGGCAAGGTGATCGTCCCGGCGTTCAGCGTCGGCCGGACACAAACGATCATCTTCTACCTGCACCAGCTCGCGTCCGTCGGGAAACTGCCGAACGTGCCCATCTACGTCGACAGCCCGATGGCGGTGAAGGCGACCGAGGTGTTCCGCGTCCACCCCGAGTGCTTTGACGAGGAAACGATCCGCCTGTTCCAGTCGCAGCCCGATCTGTTCGAGGGCCGACGGGTGAAGTATGTTGAGAAGGTTCACGAGAGCATCGCGTTGAACCGGTCGACGGACCCGTGTGTGATCATCTCCGCGAGCGGGATGTGCGAAGCCGGGCGGATTCTGCACCACCTGAAGCACAACCTCGACAACCCGAGAAACACCGTGTTGATCGCGGGATTCCAGGCCCCGGACACGCTCGGCCGGCGGCTCGTCGAGCGCCGGCCCGAGGTGCGGATTCTCGGGCGAACGGTCCCGGTGCGGGCGGAAGTCGTCGTCCTCAACGGCCTCTCCAGCCACGCCGACCACGCGGACTTGCTGAAGGCGATTGCCCCGCTCGCTGCGTCGGCGAAGGCGGTGCGGCTCGTCCACGGCGACCCGGACCGCGCGGAGGCGCTGGCGACGGGGCTACGTGGGATCGGGTTTGGGGATGTCGGCGTCCCGGACAGAGGCGAGACGGTCGGCGTCTGAACTCGTTGAGCCCCCGAACAGGCTTGCTTGCGAGCCGCGGAGCGGCGTTCGTCCGTAGCCCCACGCGGAAGCGTGGGGTCTTTGGGCTAAACCGCCGAGCCCCGTAGGGGCAGCCGTACCTCCACGGACGCCCCTACGGGGCTGAAGATGGGGGTCCATTGCGAACCCCACGCTCCCGCGTGGGGCTACGGACGAACGCCGCTCCGCGGCAACTGAATCTCAATCGGAAGTGCGCAGTGGTGTGACAATCGGAGATCGAGCAGATGTGGCCATTCTCTCGTATCTGGTCATCGAAGCCCGCAGCGCCAGAACCGCTCGATTCGTGCCCGCACGCCGAAGTCATAGTTGATGTGTTGCACCCTTGGGGTGTCTTCGAAGGTGTGTCCGTGCCACTCGACTCAATGGAGGGTTACACTCGGCCTGGCGTGGGAATTTGGAACCCGCGCTGTGCGACATGCCGCAAACCGCTGAGCAAAAGCGAACTCGGTGCCCGCATCGAACCCGGCGGCGACCTCTACCACGAAAAATTTGGATGGGGTTGGCCGCGTTCCCGGTGGCATTGGTGAGTTTCCTGCTCCGCGATTCGATAGGATGGCAACCTGCCCCTTCCCTCTTCGGAGTTCCCTCCCATGCCCCGCCTGCGACCGTATGCCCTCGCGGCCCTCGTCCTCACGCCGGTGTTGCTCGTCTTCCTGAGCGTCACGGTTCCCGCCCAGGCCGACGACGCGGACAAGCCGATCCGCGCGCTGCTCGTCATCGGCGGGTGCTGCCACGACTACGCCAAGCAAAAGGACCTGCTCACGAAGGGGATCTCGGCCCGCGCCAACGTGCAGTGGAAGATCGCCTACGAGAAGGACACGACCACGAAGAAGCTCAACCCCGTCTACGAGAACGCGGACTGGGCCAAGGGGTTCGACGTCGTCGTCCACGACGAGTGCAGCGCGGACGTGAAGGACAAGGCGATCATCGACCGCATCCTGCAGCCGCACCGCGACGGGCTGCCGGGCGTCGTCCTGCACTGTGGCATGCACTCCTACCGTGGCGACGGCTACCCGAAGGAGACCGAGTGGTTCAAGTTCACCGGCCTGAACACCAACGGGCACGGCCCGCAACTGCCGATCGAGGTCGCGTTCACCGACAAGGACAGCGAGATCACGAAGGGCATGGCCGACTGGAAGACCGTCAACGAGGAACTGTACAACAACCTCACCGGCAAGCTGCTCGACACGGCGAAGCCGCTGGCGCGCGGCAAGCAGGTCGTGAAGGACAAGTCCGGCACCGAGAAGACCGCGGACTGCGTCGTGGTGTGGACGAACGAGTACGCCGGCAAGGCGAAGGTGTTCGCGACGACGCTGGGGCACAACAACGCGACGGTCGAAGACCCGAAGTACCTCGACCTCGTCACCCGCGGCCTGCTCTGGTCCGTCGGCAAGCTGGACGACAAGCACCTGAAGCCGGCGAAGCAGGTGCTTTTGGACGAGAAGTAACCCGTGTCGCCGCGACGCGGAGCGGAGCGGGGGTGCGACTCCCGCGCTCCGCTTCGCGTCGCGGCTACACGTTCGCCCGGTCCGCAACGATGTCCAGCAACATCGGGTGCCGCCCCAGCGGTTCCGCGAGCCGGAACGTCACGTCCGGAAACTTCGCCCCCAACTCGTCGCGGGCTTCGGTCAGGTCGTCCCGCACGTGGACGCCCGGCGACAGGAAGTACGGCAGCAGCACCACCTCGGCGGCCCCCGCGGCCACGCACATCGCGCCGCCGTCCGCGATGGACGGCTCGGCCAGTTCCAGGTACGACACCTGCACGAAGGCGAACCGGCCGCGGTCCCGCATGCCGGCGGCGACCCACTCCAGGTCCGCGTTGGCGGCCGACCGCCGGCTCCCGTGTGCGATCAACAGCAACGCCGTTCCGCCCGCCATCGCGAACCCCCCGCCGTAGAATGTCTGCCTGACATCAGGATAGGCGGGGCGACATGACCGGGGCGAAGATCGGGAACTGGGTCGTCGGGCCGGACGTCGGCCGCGGGCCGGACGGCGTCGCCTACCGGGCGACCGACGACACCGGCCGCGCCGCCGTGCTGAAGGTGCTGACCCTCGACGCGACCCGCACGCCCGAGTTCCTCCAGCAGTTCCCCGCCGAGATGCTGTTCCTGCAGCGGATGAACCACCCGAACGTCGCGAAGTTCTACGCCAGCGGCGTCCACGCCGGGGCCGCGTACTACGCCTCCGAATGGGTCGACGGGACCGACCTCGGCACGCTGCTGCGGCAGCCCGGCCGCACCGCCGACGAGCCGGGGCTGAACTGGCGGGACGACCTCGTCCGCATCGCGGTGCAGGCCGCCCGCGCCCTGAAACACGCCCACCACCGCAGCATCCTGCACCGCGACCTGAAGCCCGCGAACGTGCTCGTCACCGCGGACGGGACGGTCAAACTCACCGACTTCGGCGTGGCGAAGGTGCTGAACCTGCCGCCGCTCGCGGGGGACGCGGACCCCTGGGGCTCGGCCGGGTTCACCGCCCCGGAACTGCTGACCGGCAAGCCGTTCACGAAGAAGTCCGACCTGTACGCGCTCGGGTGCGCGCTCTACGCCGCCGCGACGGGCCGGCCGCCGTTCAGTGCCAGCACCGCCGCCGAGTTCCTGCACAAGCACTGCTACACGCTCCCGGACCGGCCGTCGCACGTCGCGCCGAAGTTGCCGCCGGAACTGGACGACATCATCCTCGGGCTGATGTCGAAAGACCCCGCCCGCCGGCCTCCCACCGCGGCCGCGCTGCTGGAGCAATTCGACCAGTTGCGCGGGAAGCTCGAACGCAAGGGGGTGACGGTGGTCTGGCCGCCTGACCCCGGCGACACGGCCGTTACGATGCCGGCCCTGCGGATCGCGGGGGATTCGGACGACGCGGCCGGGGACCCGGTGCCCCCGCCGCTGCTGTCCCGCCCGGCGGTGGTCGCGCCGCTGTTCCTGCTCGTCGCCGGGATTTTGGTATACGGGCTGTTCTTCGGCGGCGGGCCGGACCCGGAATCTCTCTACGCTTCCGCCCAGCCGCTGCTCGCGTCCGACGACCCCGCGGACTGGGACAAGGCGTGGGACGAGTACCTCGACCCGCTGAGCCGTCGGCACCCGGAGATGTTCACGAAGGAAGTCGCCGAGGCACGGAGCCGCATCAACGATCGCCGAGAACTGCGGCGGGCGGTCGAGCAAGCGTCGAAGTTCAAGCCGCGGTCCGAGGCGGAAGCGGCGTACTTCCGCGGGTTGCGGCTCGCCCAGGCGGGGGACGTTTCGGGTGCGAAGCGGACCTGGGAATCGGCCGTCGCCGCGTTCGGAGCGGTCGAATCGGAAGCCCGGTGGACAAAGCTGGCGGCGGACGGGTTGGCGGAACTCGCGAAAGCGCCGGGAATCGGCCCGTCACCCCCGGAAGCTCGGCCGGGTCTGGTTGACGCGATCGGCCGGGCGAAGAAGTTGCAGGCGGCCGGCGACCCGGCCGCGCCGTCGGCGTTCGACGCACTAGACTACCTCTACCGCGACGACCCCAAGGCCCGCGACCTGATCCGCCAGGCCCGCTAAGGAACCGTCCGACGACGGCATCGTGTCCCAGCAGAAGATTGTTTGACTTGTGGCACCGGCCTCCGGCCGGTGTGGACCCGCCCCGGCCGGAGGCCGGTGCCACAAGAAGCAAACCTGCTTCGTGATTCGACACGATCCCAATGCCCGACGCCGCCGAACTATCCAAGCCCCTCCCGGTGCCCCGATGGCCACTCCGGTCACGACGATTTCCGAATACTGCGACGTGCTCGGCCGCAGCAAGCTGCTCCCCGAGGGGGAAGTCGCCTCGCTCCGCGCCCGCTGGCAGGAGGACACCGACGGATCCGAGACGGACGTCGACCTGTTCAAGAAGTACCTCGTCCAGAAGCGGTTCCTGACCGACTACCAGGCCGCCCTCGTCGGCCGGGGGCACGCCGACGGGTTCTTCATCGGCGGGTACGTCGTGCAGGAGCGGATCGGCAAGGGGCAGTCCGCGGGGGTGTACAAGGCGGTCCACACGTCCGGGCAGGTCGTCGCGCTGAAGGTGCTGCCGGGGTCCCGCGCCAAGGAGCCCGCCGTCCTCAGCCGGTTCCAGCGCGAGGGCCGGCTGCTGACCCAGCTCGACCACGACAACATCGTCCGCGCCTACCAGGTCGGGCAGGCGGGGAGCAGCCACTTCATCGTGATGGAACACCTCGACGGCGAGACGCTCGACGAGGTGCTCGCCCGCCGGAAGTCCCTGCCGCCGGGCGAAGCGGTCCGGCTCGTCCACCAGGCGCTGCTCGGGCTCCAGCACCTGCACGACCGGCGGATGGTCCACCGCGACCTGAAGCCGGCGAACCTCATGGTCACGCCCCCGCCCGCGCCGGGGAAGCCGGACACCACGCTCGACGCCACGCTGAAAATCCTCGACATCGGCATCGGCCGCGAACTCTTCGACGAGGAATCGACGCTGACGCAGGACATGAACCTGACCACGGAAGGCGCGATCCTCGGCACCCCGGACTACCTCGCCCCGGAGCAGGCCCGCGACGCGCGGGGGGCGGACGTGCGGGCGGACATCTACTCGGCCGGGTGCGTGCTCTACCACCTCATCGGCGGGCAGACGCCGTTCCAGGACAAGAACGTGATGACCCAGATGGTCAAGCACGCGACGGAGAAGGCCCCGTCCCTGTCCACGCTGGTCAAGAAGCTGCCGGCGGGGCTGGAGGCGGTGGTCGAGAAGATGATGGCGAAGAAGCCGGACGACCGGTACCAGACGCCGGACGAGGCCGCCAAGGCCCTGTCGCCGTTCCTGCCGGAGAACGCGGCCAAGGCCGCGGGCGCGAAGGTGCTGCCCGAGTTCAAGCAGTGGCTGGACACGGAATCGTCGATGGACCTGCCGGCCCAGATCAAGAACCTGCCGCTCGCGGACCCCGGCCCGCCCGCCAAGAAGCCCGCGAGCGGGACGCACGCCGCGGTGAAGGCCGACAAGGGGATGCCGTCCGGCGTGATCCCCCGCCCGGCCGCGGCCCCCGCGAAGAGCGGCATGCCGTCGGGCGTCATCCCCCGGCCGCAAGCCGGGGCCGGGGCGAGCGGGATCATTCCCCGGTCCCAGACCGGGCCCGGCGCGTCCGGGGTCATGGCCCGGCCGCCGCAGTCCGGGGCGTCCGGCAAGATCGCGGCGGGCAAGTCCGGCAAGGTCGCGGTCGACGAGAACCTGCCGGTCATCAACGTCGAACTGGTCGCCGTTTCGGAAGAGGACATTGCCCAGACCCGGATCGTCCGCACGCCGATCGACGACGACCGCCCGCTCCACGACCTGAACCGCCGGGACTTCACGATGCTCGGCATCGGCGCGGCCGGCGTGCTCCTCGCCATCGGCATCGGGTACGGCCTCGCGAAGGGCCTGAAGGCCGCGATGGGCAGCATCGGCGACACCCCCGGAACGGAACCCGCGACCGAACCGGAGCCGAAGCCCGAACCGAAGCCCCAGCCCACGGACAAGGGGCCGAAGGCGAAGGAGAAAGAGAAGGAGAAGGATAAGGAGCCCAAGGACCCGAAGTAAGGAGCCGTTCCGCCTCGACACCGTGTTTGCCGTCGAGACGTTTTGATTTGTGGCACCGTTCTTTGGCCGGTGCCACAAGCCAACACACGGTGTTGGAACGGGACCGTTCGCAAGCCTCGGCTATCGCATCCACAGCTTCCGGTCCAGCGTCCGGTAGCCGATCGCCTCCGCGACGTGGCCGGCCCCGACTCGCTCCTCACCGCCCAGGTCCGCGATGGTGCGGGCGACCCGCAGAATCCGGTCGTGGGCCCGGGCGGACAACCCCAGGTCTTCCATCGCGGACTTGAGCAACCCCTCGGCTTCCGCGTCCAGCGGGCAGTGCCTGCGGATCAGCCGGCCGGTCATGCGGCCGTTCAGCATCTTGCCGTCGCCGGGGAAGCGGCCCCGTTGTACGGCACGGGCTTTCTGCACCTGTTCCCGCATCGTGGCACTCGACGTGCCGTCCGCCTTCGCGGTCAGTTCGGTGAACGGGACGGCCGGCACCTCGACGTGCAGGTCGATCCGGTCGAGCAGAGGTCCGCTGACCCGGCCGAGGTACTTTTCCACCTGCATCGGCCCGCACTTGCACGGCCGGCGGGCGTCCCCGAGGTAGCCGCACGGGCACCGCACAATTCCATCTCCTCGCCGCTACTTTCACCGCCAACGTACAAGTCACTGAGGAGTTGGCCAGTTTCATACCCGCTCACGCGACGGCCGATGTCGTCCGCCGTTACCGATCCGGGGAAACCCAGGGTGCGATCGCCGCTTCGCTGGGCGTCACCCAGAGGGCCGTCCGCCGCGTCTTGGAACTCCAGAACGAGCCCATTCGGACCTCGTGCCCCGTGTCCGGCGTGCACCGAGAAGCCATCCTCGATCGACACGGCCGGGGGCAGTCGATCAAGGAGATCAGCACCGGGCTGGGGCTGAACTTCGCCACCGTTTATCAGGTGCTCCGGCGGGCGGGGAGGGTGAACAAGAGACGCCGCTCGCCCGCCTCGCCGGGTGCCGATGCGAAGTGAGCCGGCGGGCCGGCGTGTCCTAACCGGGTCGGGAGGTGGTTGCACGACTCGGGGGCGACGGGCCGGTCAATCGGGCGGTGCGTTCTGGTGTTCGTGCTCCGGGGGCACCGCCGCGAGGCACTCCTCCCAGTTGGCGGTCAGCGGCTTTAGATCCTTGCCGCTCACCCACACCTGGCCGTTCGCAGCCGCGGTCTGACGGTACGACCACCGGGCGATCTGCTCGGCCGCGGGTCCGTCGCCGGGCAGCCCGGCGGCGGCCAGCCCGGCCTCCAGTTCCGCCCGCCGCATTCTGTTCCGCCGGACCCAAGAGGCGAGGTGCCGTTCCGCCGCCAAGAAGTCCGACTTGGCGGCGTTGCACGCGTCGTGGGCGAGCACCAGGTTGTGCCCTTGGTCGGCCGGATACCGGGTCCACGGGACGAAGTGATCCACCTGGGCCGATGGGGGCAACTGGTCCCCGCAATACAGGCACCGGCCGTCCTGCACCGCGAACAGGATGGGGCGGTACTCCTCAAGGCTCGTTCGCCCTTCGCCGAACAGGAAGCCGCCCAGGTCGACGATCCCGCCCAGCCGCTCGGCGTTCAGCCGCTGTACGAACCGCACCCAGGCCGCCTCGATCAGGTCGCGGACCAACTCGTAAAACGCCCGCAGACAGTACGTCACGCCAGGCAAGAGGGTGACGGTGCGACCGCGGCCGGTGTTGGCGTACAGGAACACCAGCGGCTCCCGGCCGACCGTTTGCAACTTCCACAGCGGCATGGTGCGGACCACCCGCTCCGCCTCAGCCACCAGGCCGCCCCACCGCTCCGCCGACTGGCGGAAGCGGAAGAGCGAACCGCCGCTCGCCGCCTGGGCGGCGGCGATGTGCGAGACGACGGCCGCTTGGCGGCCGGCGTTCTGAAGGAGGACGACCTCGGCCGCACCGCCGGCCGGGAACGGGCGGGTCTGCCGCCAGTACAGCTCGACGAACCGGGCGGCGATCTCCCGCGTGTCGATCGGGAGCGGGGCACCGGAGTCGTCGCCCTTGAGGACGGCCAGGTCGGCGAGGGCGTGCACCAGGGCGAACTTGTAGCTGGCGGTGAACAGCCCCTCGGCCAGGAGCCGCTGCACATTCCGCAGGAACCGGACCTGCTCCTCGGGGGGCGGGGGCGACCAGTGCACGCTACACCCCCGCCCAGTACGCCGCCTTGTCCGGCACCACCCACCGCACCCCGCCCCGCGGGTCGGGCACGTCCCCGGAGCGGCGGGGGATGACGTGCACGTGGGCGTGCGGCACCGTCTGCCCGGCCGCCGGCCCGTCGTTCAGCCCGATCGTGAACCCGTCCGGCCCGAACTCCTCGGCGAGCAGGCCCCGCACCTCGGCCACGAGGGTCCACACGGCCGCCCGTTCCACCTCCGGCAGATCGAACAGGCTGGCGACGTGCCGCCGGGGAACGATCAGGGTGTGCCCCTCGGTCACCGGATAGCCGTCCGACACCGCGAGAGCCAGGGCCGACTCCCGGCGGACGCGGCCGGCGGCGGGGTGACAGAACGGGCAGTCGGTCGGACGCATGTCACGCATCTCATCGGCTTCGGCGACGGCGAGGTCCCGGCAAACGGTCCGGTCAGTTCGCGTATTGTACCGAACGCCTCTTTCGTCCTGCCACACTTGTGTCGGTCGGTCGGTCGGGTAGAATCTCGCCCGTGCCGCAGTCGATTCCCCCAGGACTGAGCCCGGACCACGTCCTCCGCACCCTGGCGGAGTTGGACGCCGGCGTGGAGCACACGTTCGGCCCCGCTACCGGGTACGAGCTGGTGCACGCGGGGAAGCGGTACGCCCCGAAGGCGGTGGTCGGATTGGCCTGTCGGTACTCGCTGGGCCGTGTCCTCTCCCCCGACGAGTTCAGCGGCGGGGAGGCTCCGGGGCAGGCCAACTTTGTCCTCCGGCGGCTCGGGTTCGCGGTCGTTCGCAAGGGCGAGGCGGCCGACCCGGCCGACGAGAAGGCCCCGCGGGCGGACTGGTCGGCGGGCGAGGTGCGGCTGGTGGTGGCCGACTACTTCGCCATGCTGGAGAAGGAGGTGCTCGGTCGGCCGCTGAACAAGAGCGAGCACCGCCGGACCCTCGCCCCGCACCTGTCGAGTCGATCCGACCCGGCCATCGAGTTCAAACACGCCAACATCTCCGCCGTGCTGGCGGGCCAGGGGCTGCCCTACGTCGCCGGGTACAAGCCGCGGGGCAACTACCAGTCGCTGCTGGCCGAGGAGGTCGACGCCTTTCTCGACCGGCACCCCGACCTGCTCGACCGGCTGGCCGCCGCTCCGGCCCTGAACCCGGACGGACACCCCGCCGCCGGGCGACTCGACCCGAACGCGGTCATCGAAGACCCGCCGGAGCCGACCGCCGTCGCCCCGGTCGCGGCGGCCCGCCCGTGGCTGTCCATGCGTGGGCGGCGGGTGGACTTCGCCGAGCGGGACGCGGCCAACCGGCGGCTGGGGCGGCTGGGGGAGGAGTTCGTGTTCGACCTGGAACGGCAGCGGCTGCGGGCGGCCGGGCGGGACGACCTGGCCGAGAAGGTGGAGTGGGTGTCGCGGGACGTGGGCGACGGGCTGGGGTTCGACGTGCTGTCGTTCGACGAGGGGGACGACGGGACGCGGCGGGTGGAGGTGAAGACCACCGCCCTCGGCAAGTGCTTCCCGTTCTACGTGACCGACACCGAGGTGCGGTGCTCGGAAGACGCCCCCGACCTGTTCCAGTTGTTCCGGGTGTTCGACTTCGGGCGGGGGCCGCGGGTGTTCATCCTGCACGGGTCGCTGCGGGAGGTGTGCCGGCTCGCCCCGACGGCCTACCGGGCGGTGGTGTGACGGCCGCCCGCGGAGGTTCAGCCGAGTTGGGCGTCCAGCAGCCCGGCGGCGGCCGGCGTCAGCCGACGGACGCTGCGGACGGCCTGCGGGTCGAACCACCCGTGTTCGTCGACGTTCAGCGGCTTCACCTTGCCCTTCCGGTCCTGGAACCGGAGCTGTCGGAGGACCGCGGTGGGTAGGGTGCGGTGGAACCGCATGGGCGTGCCGGCGGTGCCGATCAGCACTTCCTCACCCGGCCACAAGTCGGCGGCCGAGTTGGCCGCCTCCCACTCCGACCGCGAGCACACCCTGGCCACCTGCATGCGGCCGATCAGGTGCAACTTCCCCGCGTTCACCACCACGACGTAGACCCGGTCCCCGGCGGCCACGCCGCGGGCGACGAACGAGTCCCCGGCCGCCAGGTCGAGCGGACGGCCCTCTTCGGCGAGCATGGTGAGGCGGCAGCGGTTGGTCCACTGGTAGGTGAACGCGGTCATCCGATAACCCCGTAATGCCGGGAGACATTCCGGGCGGCTTCGGGATCGCACGCGTCCGCACGTCGGGGGAGCACGATCGCCCGGTCGATCCAGATTTCCGTCCACACCGGCACGAACTGTCCGTTCACCCAGGCGGGCGGGTGGACCGTCACCCGAAGCACCCCGACCACAGTCACCTCCTGCCCCTTGTCGAGCAGGCCGTCCTTCGGCACGTAGGCCGACCGCTCCACCTCGTCCCAGCCCGCTCCGATCACCGTCACGTCCCCGTGCGTGTCGCTCGGGCACGAGATGGTGAACGTGGTCACCACGAGCCGCCTGTTGCTCGCCCACGCTTGGGCCACGCTCATCCGGTCGAGTTCGACGGGCCGGGGGAGCACCCCCTCCAGGCCGTGGGACCATAGCAGGGCGAGGAGAGTGACGAGCGACACGACTCAACTCCTTACGGGCGGTTCGGTGACTGAAAGGTTATCCGGGGATAATGATGCCGTGGATCCCAGCATCCGGCCGACGTGCTCAGCACCGGATGCCATTGAGTAACGCGAGACCCATAGTCCGCAACTCACCACTTCGCCGGTTCGGCGGGCTGGTCACGCCAAGAACGCCTGAAGTCGGTCTGGCGACCACACCAGCTTGGCCAGTGCGAGGACCAGTTCCCGACGCTCCGCCTGCTCCTTGCGGCCGAACGCCTCGCACGCCCGGAACGGCAACCTACGGCCCTTGCAGATCGCCACGAACTGGGGCTGGTGCTGGTACGCCTCGGCCGTCAGGCTGGCCGGACCTGCTAATGCCGGTGTCATTTCGTGGCGATGACGACGGCACCGGCCACGATCAAACTACCCCCGACCCAGTGCTGCCAGACGAGCCGCTCGCCCAGGAAGAGTGCGGCCAGGGCGACGGCGAAAACTACGCTCAACTTGTCCACCGGGGCCACCGACGAGGCTTCGCCGAGGTGCAACGCCCGGAAGTAGCACAGCCACGACAGCCCCGTCGCCACCCCCGAAAGGATCAGGTACACCGTCGCCCGACCCGACAGGGTCTTCCATTCGGGCTTGCCTGCGGCCAGCACGATGCCCCAGGCCAGGAGCAGGACGACCGTCGTGCGGATCGCCGTCGCCAAATTCGGCTCGATGTCCTTCGTCCCCGCCTTCGCCAGCACGGCGGTAATCCCGGCGAACAACGCCGACAGCAAGGCCCAGTGAACCCATGTCATGTCACCACCCCGTTGATCCAGTGTCGCCTCACGGCGGTGCATGGGCGAAGATGAAGGAAACCTTATCCCCGGCTCACCTTGCGTTCAGGCTCGTCTGGTAGGTTGTCGTCGTACTTGAGGTTGACCGCCGGGGCAAACCCGCCGAGATGGACGGGGAGAAGGACGAGCAGGCGGGTGGCAAGGTGACGCAGGGTCGCCGGGAGGTCGCAGGCCGATGGGGATTCGCATACTGGTCGTGGAGGACGAGGCCGAGATCGCGGACTTCGTCGTCCGGGGGCTGCGGGAGGAAGGGTACACCGTCGAACACGCCCCGGACGGCCACGACGGGTGGCACCGGCTCTCGACCGAGTCGTGGGACGTGATCCTGCTCGACTGGTGGCTCCCCGGCGTCGAGGGGCTGCAACTGCTCGAACGCTTCCGGCAGGCCGGCGGCACCGCCCCGGTGCTGTTCCTGACCGCCCGTGACGCGATCTCGGATCGGGTTCGCGGCCTCGACGCCGGGGCCGACGACTACCTGTGCAAGCCGTTCGCGTTCGAGGAACTGTTGGCCCGCGTCCGGTCCCTGGTTCGTCGCCCCGGCGGGCGGGCCTCGACCGTCCTGGCCCACGCCGACGTGACCGCCGACCTCGCCACCCAGCAGGTGCGGCGGGCCGGGCAGCGGCTCGACCTGACTGGCCGCGAGTACGCCCTGCTGGTGCTGTTCCTGCGGCACCCCGGCGAGGTGCTGTCCCGCACCCGCATCTACGAACAGGTGTGGGACGAGCGGTACGACGGGGTGTCGAACACCCTCGAAGTCCACGTCAAGGAACTCCGCAAGAAGCTCGAAGCCCACGGCCCCCGGCTCCTCCAGACCGTGCGGGGCCGGGGGTACGTTCTGGACACCGAAGGGGAGAGTTAAGGCATGGATGCCGCCGAAGGTCCGCTCGCCCGCGTGGCCCACTTCCTGCACCACCGCCTGCTCCGGCTGCTCGTCGCCGCCTACGCCCTGGCCGGGGTCGCCCCCGCCGCCGGGCTGTGGCTGCGGTCGGCCGGCCTCGGCTCGGCGGACGTGCTGGGCTGCACGGTCACGGCCTCGCTGCCGTCGCTCCTGCTGTCCGTGCTGCTGTTTAACGCCGGGCTGGGGGTCGAGCCGGGGCGGCTCCGCGACCTGTTCCGCCACTCGGGGGTGCTGCTGGCCGGACTGGTTGCCAACCTCGTCGTCCCGCTCCTGTTCATCGGAGGGGTGTCGGTGACGCTGGCCGTCTGGCACAACCCGACCGAGGTGCAGTACATCCTCGTCGGCCTCGCTCTGATCGCGTCGATGCCGGTAGCCGGCTCCTCGACGGCGTGGTCCCAGAATGCCAACGGCGACCTCGCACTGAGTCTCGGGCTGGTGGTCGGCTCGACGGTCCTCAGCCCGCTCACCACCCCCGCCGTGCTGCACGCGGTCGGCTGGGTCGCCGAGGGGACGTTTGCCGACTGCCTGCACCGGCTGGCGGCGGGCGGGACCAGCACGTTCCTCGTCGCGTTCGTGATGGTCCCGTCGCTCGCCGGCATCCTGACGCGGTGCGTGCTGGGCGGCGGGCCGGTCAAGCGGGCCAAGCCGGGGCTGAAGGTGATGAACTCGGTCGTGCTTCTCGTCCTGTGCTACGCGAACGCGGCGGTGGCCCTGCCGAAGACGTTCGCCGACCCGGACTGGGACTTCCTGGCGGTCATGCTGGTGATCGTGAGCGGGCTGTGCGTCCTCGGGTTCGCCGCCGGTCTCGCCCTCTCGGAGTGGTTCGGGGCCGACGCCGGGCGTCGGGCCTCGCTCATGTTCGGGTTGGGCATGACGAACAATGGCACCGGGCTGGTGCTGGCGACGACCGCCCTGGCCCACGTCCCCGACGTGATGCTGCCGGTCATCTTCTACAACCTTGTCCAGCACGTCGTCGCCGCCGGCTTCCAACGACTTGCGGCCCAGGAGCAAGATAAGGCGAAGATAAATTCCTCCTCATCCTCGCAGCCCGCACAAAGTTTACAACCTACCCAGTCCGATAGTTGAAAGGTGTCGCCACAGCGGCGGGCGGGCCGCGTACCCCCGGAGGTCAGCCTTGACCCCGACATGAAGACGCTCGGGAGAAGCGACCCATGCCAACGAACACGTCGGACGCGAGAACGAGGGGCTGGGTCATCGTGGCGGTCGTGGTCGGCATCGCCGGCTGTCAGACCGCCCCTCACGCCCCTGACCGGACGACCGTCGCCACCCACCTCGGACAGCGGGTCGGGCACACACTTCCAAGCCACACCGTTCCGGGGCAAATCGCCCTTCCGCCTGGTGCCTCGCTGGACGACGGGATCACCGACGACGAAGCCGTTGCCATCGCCCTGTGGAACAACGCCGCCTTTCAGGAACTGCTGGTCGATCTCGGCCTCGCCCGTGGCGACCTGATCCAGGCCGGATTGCTCCCGAACCCGGAGTTCGTCTACTTCTTCGGCGTCACCGACAAACCGTTCAAGTACGCCTTCGAGTTGCCAATCGAGGCCATCTGGCTGCGTCCGATCCGCGTGAAGTCGGCGGCGAAGGAGGCCGACCGCACCGCCGCCCGGTTGACCCAAGCCGGACTGGATTTGATGCGGGACGTGCGGCAAGCCTATGCCGACGTGGTGCTGGCGAAGGAGCGGGTGCGGGTCGCCGGGGAGGCCGTGAAACTGCGGGGCCGGATTTCCGAGTTGGCCGAGAAGCGGCTCAAGGCCGGCGACATCTCGCCACAGGAAGCGGCCACGGCCCGGATCGACGCCCTCCAGGCCGAGCAGGACGCGACCCGCATCGGGTACGACGTGCCGGTCCTTGAGGAGCGGTTGCGGAACCTGATGGGGATCGGGCCGGTACGGGGGCCGCTCCCTCTCGACCCGTCGCCGCCGCCGCCGTGCCGCGAGTTCGACGTGGACGCCCTCACCCAGGAGGCGATGGCCGCTCGCCCGGACGCCCTCGCCGCCGCCGAGGCGGTCGCCGCCGCCCAGGCCCGACTGCGGTTCGCCAAACTCGGGTGGGTGCGGTTGCTCGGGATCGCGGACGCGACGAGTGGTCGGGCGACCGGGCATGAGTTCGGCCCCGGCCTGCGGTTCACGGTGCCGCTGTTCAATTGGAATCAGGGGAATGTCGCTCGGGCCGAGGCCGAACTCGAACGGGCCGTGCGGAACCAGCAGACGGTCGCGTACCAGATCATCCTCGACGTGCAGCGGGCGTACCTCCAGTACCGGCAGGCGTGTGCCGAACTCGACGTGCTGCTGACCAAAGTGCGGCCCGAGGTCGAGGGCAATGTCCGCCGTGCCCAGGCGGCGTATCAGGAGGGCAACGTCCCCATCTTCGTCGTGCTGGAGGCTACCCGACAACTGCTCGACAACTTCCTGCGGGAGGCCGTCCTGCACGGCGACCTGCGGCGGTTCCTGGCCGAGTTGGAGCGGGGCGTCGGCAGGCGGTTCCCCCCGCCACCGCCGGCACGGCAGACCAACCCGCCGGCCACGGGGAGCAAGTTCGACACGCCGAAACTGCCCGCACCCAGGCCCGACGCGGAGGACGACCGCAACCCAGCCGCCGACGAGAGGAAGCCGAAATGAAGTTCCTGCAACGGCTGGCCACGGTCGCCCTGACGCTCTGCCTCGCTGCCGCCGTGGGGGCCGGGGGGTGGTGGCTCGTCACCAACAAGCCCGTCGCCACGAAGGCCGAGAAGCCGCCGGGGCCGGCGAACGTTGCCAAAGTGGTCAAGGAAGACGACCTCAACACCGTCGTCCTGACCGAGGAGGCCGAGAAGCGGGTCGGGCTGACGCTCGCGGCGGTCGAGTCGAAGGCCGTCCGCCGCGTCCGGGTGTACGGCGGCGAGGT
>CAYUHJ010000095.1:0-21638 GCA_964444365.1 uncultured Alcaligenaceae bacterium
CAGGGAGACAGCCGCTCGCGGGCGTTCGCCGCTCTTCATCCGCGCGCCGCTTCCTACAATCTCCCCCATGAAATACGTCATCGTCATCCCCGACGGCTGTGCCGACGAACCGGTCGCGGAACTCGGGAACCGCACCCCCCTCCAGGCGGCCCACTTGCCGCACATGGACCGCGTCGTCGAGTTCGGCGTCGTCGGCCGGTCGAACAACGTCCCCGCCTCGCTCACCCCGGCGTCGGACGTGGCGACGCTGTCCCTGTTCGGGTACGACCCGCTGAAGGTGTACACCGGTCGGGCCCCGCTCGAAACGGCGGCGATGGGCATCCACCTCGGGCCGAACGACTGGGCGATCCGCTGCAACCTCGTCCACGCGCCCGACGGCCACATGCGGGACTTCACCAGCGGGCACATCACGTCCGATGACGGGAAAGAACTGATTCTCGCCCTGCAGCGCGAACTCGGCGGGAAGGAAGTGGCCGGCGGCGTGATCGAGTTCCACCCCGGCGTCAGCTACCGGAACATCCTCGTGTGGCGCGGGCACTCGGCCGAATCCCCCTTCACCGGGATGAAGACGCAGCCCCCCCACGACGTGCCGGACAAGCCGATCGCGGACCACCTGCCCGTCGGGGCGGGGCGTGACATCCTGGTGTCACTGATGGAGGCGAGCAAGCCGATCCTGGCGGCCCACCCCGTCAACCTGGCCCGCATCGAGCGCGGCGACAAGCCGGCCACGCAAATCTGGCTGTGGGGTCAGGGGAAAGCTCCGACGGTCGAGCCGTTTCAGGCGACCTACGGCAAGAAGGGGGCGATCATCTCTGCGGTCGACCTCGTTCGCGGGGTCGGCGTCCTGCTCGGGTGGCACCGCATCGACGTGCCCGGCGCGACCGGCTACCTCGACACCGACTACGCCGCCAAGGGCCGGTACGCGATCGAAGCCCTCGGCGCGTTCGACCTCGTCTGCGTCCACGTCGAGGCACCGGACGAAGCCTCCCACGAGGGCCGGGCGGACGCCAAGGTGGAGACCCTGGAGCGGATCGACCAGCACATCGTCGGCCCGCTCATGGAAGAACTCCCCCGGTACAAGGACTGGCGGATCCTGGTCGAGCCCGACCACCGGACGACGCTCAAGACCCGCGCCCACGCCTACGGCGCGGTCCCGTTCGCGGCGGCCGGCACCGGCATCGCCCCCGGCGGCGCGAAGTCCTACGACGAGCCGACCGCGGACGCGAGCAAGATGCTCTTCGACCCCGGTTGGAACTTGATGCGGTGGTTCCTGGGCGGGAAGTGATCCCCCCCTCTCGGATTTGACCGCCGCCGATTCGGGTACTAGCAAAGAAGTGTGGCACCGCCCTGCCTCTCCGGGGCGGGTCCACGCCCGGAACGAACCATGCCGCCCAGTTATTCCTCCGGCCCGCCCTCGGGCATCGAGACCCTCTCCCCCGGCTCGACCCGGCGGCGCGTGTTCGTCGCGCCCGATCTGAAGTCCCACGCCATCGCGGTCCTGACGTTTTCCCGGTTGTACCTCGGCGACCCGAACCCGGTGCCCCCGGACCCGGAGCTCGTCGAGGCGATCGAGAACGGCGGGGCAAACATCGAGAAGTCGCTCGGCTCCCGGCACGTTCACGTCGACCTTCCGTTCGTCAAGCGGGTAAAACTGGACGTGCCGACCGCGACGATCACGGTCGATTACGCCGCCCTGGGCATGATCCGCTCGGTTTCCTGTAGCTTCAATTCCGCGGAACCCGCCGAGGCGATGTTCGGCAAGATCTGGCGGCGGGTCGGGGACGAGGACTTCGACCTGAGGCAGAATAAACCCGAACCCTGGCAGGCCGTCCAACTGCCGCTGATCGTCGGGCTCGCAATTCTCATCGCTTCGCTCGTGACGGGGATCGCGGGTTATGTAGACTGGATGATAACGGCGACCGTTGGAGGGATCGGACTGGCGGCCGCCGCCGCCGTCGGGTTCGCCCGGCTCAACGGCAAGGCCACGCGGCTCGAACTGATCCGCAAGTGACCGTCCGGTTCGGCCCCCGTCCCGCCGTCCAAGGAACCTCGGATGCGCCGAGAAGATTTGCTCGACATCCTGTCCAAAATGTCGCCCCGCGACCTGACCCTGACGGTGCTCATGCTCCGCGGCGGCGGGATGATCACCATCGACATCGTCCTGCGGCAAGAAGAGATGTACATGGTCGTCCGGGGCCGCGAAGGGGGCTCCACGGACGAGGCCCGGGGGTTCTTCATCTCCTACGACGACGTGAGCTACGTCAAGCTGGACCGGGTCATCAAGGGGAACGAAATCCTGCGAATGTACGGCGAGAACGTCCCGGAGGACGTGGACCGGTTGGCGGACCCGAACACCCAGGTCGGGGCGACGTCCGCCGCGGACACCGCCGCGAGCGCGGCGGCGGCGAAGGCCGCACCCTCGGCCGGTGGAACCGCCCCCGCCCCCGCAATGGACCCGGCCGCGATCGCGAAGGCGAACCTGCTCGAGCGGATCCGCGCCGCCCGGACCTCGGCCGGCACGTCGAACCTGCCGACGAAGAAGTGACCCGGTCCCCCCGGCGGACGGCCGTCAGGTGTAGCTGGCTTCCACGGCGGCGGAGCCCGTCCAAAAGACTTGCCGCAGGATCATCCGCAGCCCCGGCTCCTCGATCCGCTCCAGGGCGGTCTCCGGGGACACCCACTCCCGGACCCGGTGGCCGCGTTCCGGCCACTCGGCCTTCTGTTCCGTGACCCGCATGACGTACACGACGACGTGGTGATCGCGGCCGTATTTCTCGTAGTGGTAGCTGCCGACCGGCTCGCTGTCGAGCAGGCCGAGCAGGCCCGCTTCTTCCCAGGCTTCGATGAGAGCGGCTTCGCCGGCCGTGTGCCCCGCGTCGATCTGCCCCTTCGGGATGACCCACCGCCGGCCGCTGCTGGACGTGACCATGCAGACCTGCCCGTCCCGCACCGGAATGGCGGCCGACTGGCGGACGGAGACGGGCATCGATTCCACCCCGGAGAAAGCACCGGCCGGGCGCGGCCGGCCGACGGCGCTGATTTTACCGACCCCGGCCCCGGTCGTCGCCCCGGATCTCCCGGCGCGAACCTTCCCCCGGATCGGGTGTCCGAGTGGTGCAGATTCCCCGGCCGACCCCGCCGCCAACCCCGTCGCCCGCCCCCGGGGGATGCGGTTGACACCCTGCCGCAGAGGCCTAGATTCAGTGTAGGCGAATCGTGCGATCTCCGAATCGCCAAATGGTTCAACGCACGAGCCATTTACGGCGATAAATGAAGGCGTAGCTCAGTTGGTAGAGCAGCAGACTTTTAATCTGCGGGTCCTGGGTTCGACCCCCAGCGCCTTCACTCGTTTCTAGCCAGTCCAGAACAGTTCCGAACCGACTGAAACCCCTGGGAAACCGGGGGTTTCTTCGTTTCCCTTCCGCCGCTTCTTCCTCCCCTCATCGGTCCCCATCTGTCCAGTACCATCCCCGGAAGAACGTTAGCCGAGTCCAACCAAAACTGCCGGGAAGTTGCATCCGGCCCACGGTTCAGGACGGGCATCGAGTGCCGGGCGAGCTCCTGCGTGACTTTCTTCGGAGCGACCGGGGCCAGCAACGTCGTGTAACTGGTCGGAGGGGCACCGCGCGGACACTCGACACCTCCGCCCTCGTCGGAAACACTGTCCGCGGAAACGTCGCAAGAAGGGGTGGTCCAGGGAAAAACGATCGTCACACAATGGCGTGTTTCCGATCAGCAGAGTATGATCGAACGGCTTCAAAACACAATTCGTGGTAACGAACCCGCCCTCGCGGCCAAGAGGCTTGCAGGGAGGAGTCACCATGCCGAACGTGGACACGACGACCCCCCCGCCCCTGGACCCGGTTCGGGCCGCGCTGGACGACCCCGGCCTCCGCGCCCGGCTGCGGGCTCACGCGGCGTGCCTGCTCGACCGCTGGCTGGCCGACCAGCCCCGCACGCGCCGCGACCAGGAGGCGGACGAGATCGTCAACGAGTCGCTCGCGCGGGCCTGGACCAGGCGGGCCGCGTTCGACCCGGCCCTCGGCGACGCGGCCGGCTGGGTACACGGCTTCGTCTTCCGGGTGATGGCTGAAGCGTGCGAGAAGCTGCGGAAGTTGCCGTCGCAGGGGATTCCGGACGCGACGGAACTGACCGTCGACCCGGACGAGTTCGACGACGAGCCGGAGTTCGACCCCTTCGCCCTGCTCGACCACCTGCCGGGTGACGACCGGATCGCCGTCGAGGGGTTCTTCCGGCTCGGCTGGTCCCACCGGCAGATTGCCGACCGATTGGGCATCCGCGAAGGAACCGCACGCCAGCGGGTGAACCGGGCGCTGATCAAGTTGCGGCAGATCGCCGGGGAGGTGACGCGATGACCCCGAACCCCGAAAATCTGCGGTTGGCCCGGCTGACCGCCAGATACCTGGAAGCCCTCGAAACCGACGACTTCCCCACGCAGGCGAAGCTCTGGAAGCTCGCCGAGACCGAGCCTGCGCTGACGGCCGCGTTCCAGCAGGTTCACGCGGATCTGGCCGAGGAACAAGCGGAAGCAGAATCCGCCACGGTAACGGCAGTGATCGCCGCGGCGGTGGAGCAGCACCTGCCCTCCGCGGAAATCGTCACGCCGGCCATCGGCCCGGTCACGGTCGCGGACGTGGCGACCGAGTTATTCCGCCACCCGCCCGGTCAGTTGTCGGCGGCCGCCCATTCGCTGAACGAAAAACTGCGGCTGTCACAAGACCCCCTCCCGGCGGACCTGGGACTGTCGAAGCTCGTCGCATGGGCGGAAGCGAAGTTCGGCACGGCCCCGGCCGAGTACTGGAAGGCGTTCCGTCAGGCGGCGATCAAGCTCGAACTCCGCCGGGCGTCGGCGGAGGAGTACCAACTCGCGGCCCGGTCCGCACCCAGGCGACCGGAGGGCGGAGCGTGATCCCCGAAACCGTCGCCCGGTTGCGGAAGGAGTGCGGATTACCGGTCGACCCGAGCCGACGTGGGCCGGTCGCACTGAACCGGTTCTTCGAGGAACTGAGCACGCCGAGGGTGGCGCACCACGCGATCCCGACGCTGACGTTGGGTAAGGTCGAGGCCCACCTTCGATCCGAGGGCGTGGAGGTCGCCGACCTGGGCGAGCCCAACCTGCGGGTGGACGGACTGCTCTTCCGGCTCGGCGGCGCGGCCTGGGCCTACGTCTCTGACGACGAGCGGAACCCGCTCCCGCGCCGACGGTTCACGGCGGCGCACGAACTCGGGCACGCCGTGCTCCACGGCAGGGCGATGGGTCGGGTCGTGATCGACGAGACGATCGAGACCGACTCGGGTGATCCGATCGAGCGGGAGGCGAACCGGTTCGCCGTCGAGTTGTTGATGCCCGCCGAGGTGTGCCGGGCACGGGCCGAGGAACTCCGCGCGGAGTACCGCGCCTGTCCGCGGGGCGTTCTGATCTACCGACTGGCCGCCGAACTGCTCGTGAGTGCCGAGGCCCTGGGATACCGGCTCGACGAACTGGGGGTAGGGGATGACTGACTCGTCCGGGATCACACAGTTCCTGCGAAAGTACCGGGCCGCTGCGGTCGGCGTCACTCCGCCGCGGCCGGAGTTGCCGACCCCCGGCGAACCTGATCCCGTCACGGGGCCGGACCTGTCGGCGGAGGTCGACATCGCCGACTGGAAGCCGGTCCCGTTGCCGGAAGCGCCGGCGAGGCCCGACGAGACCCCGACGCGGTTCATCGACGGGTCGCACGCCGGGCAGTCGGTGCTGTGCGTGCGTTCCCCGCAGGGCTACCCGATCGCGATTCGCCTGGCCGAGGTCGGGGCCGTGGCCCTCGAACTGACCGGCCGACGGTTCACGCGCGCGTTCAAGGCGGTCGAGCGGGTCGTCGGGTTCGTCGCCGACCCGTTCCCGTGGGAGGAGGTGGAAGCGTTCGCCGCCGCCCTGGCGAACCACCCCGGCCTGCGGTTGCGCGTCGTCCCGGCCCGGATGCCCGAGCCCGGTGCCGCCAACCCGTTCGACTACGGGGCGATGCAAACCCAAGCCCAGAACCGCTGCCAGCAGGAGATGCTCCGGCTCGAAGCGCTCGCGCTGGCTTCCGCCCCGAACGTGCCCACCCTGATCGACGGGCAGCTCGGCGGCCGGATCAACACGCGAGATGTCACCGACCGCCCCCTGCTCGTCGGGCTGGTCAAGGCTCCGACGCCGCCGCGAATGCCGGACACCGGGTTCAACACGTTGCTCGACCTCGGCCCCGGCCAGCGGTCGCCGTACTTCCACGACCCCCGCCCCGGCGACGTGCCGCTGGCCAGCTGGTTTCTCCGGTTGGCGAGCGGTCCGCAGATGGCCCCAAACTGGGGAACCGTCCGCGTGGACGTGCCGTGGAAGCACCTGGAACGTCACGGCGGCACCGACGCCCGCAAGGGCTTCGTCGACCGCCTCTCCCGTTGGCTGATCGACGCCCGGTGTCGGGCGGACGGCTATGCCCGGATGCCCGTGTCACTCGACCCGATCGTTCGGGCCGAGGACGGGCTCAAGCCGCTGTTCACCCCGTTCCCGGTGCTGGCCAACCGGCTGTACCGCGCCGCCGGGCTGTTCCGGAGGGACGAAGTATGACCGCCCTGGGTCGGGTTGCCGCGCCGCCCGAGCACGAGTCGAACTCCACCACGTTCTACTTCTGGGTCGACCGGGAACAGGCCGTCGAGCGGACGCAGATCCTCCGGACGTGCTCCCGTGTCGGCAACCGGGACGTCAAGTTCATCGGCGTCGTACAAGAAGTCTACCGCCGCAGCCGGCAGCGGGACATCGGCGAGGAGTCGGCCCGGTTCGACAGCCGGGCGAGCGAGAACCCGCCATTTGCCAGCGAAGGCGTGACCTACGCGGAGGTCGCCATCCTGCGGACCGAGCCGCCCGCGTACTGCCCGCCGTTGGAGGAAAGCGAGGTGTTCCTCGGCTCGCCGGAGGACGCGCAACTCGGGTACGGCGTCGACCCGAACCGGCCCGACCGCTGGCTGCCGGTCGGCCGGCTCCGCAACGGCGGCGAGCAGTTCGCGGGCACTGCCGCCATCGACACGGACTTCCTGCTCGGCAAAAACGGCGGCCACCTGAACGTGAACGGCATCGCCGGCCTCGGCACCAAGTCCACGCTCCTGCTGTCCGTCAACTGGCTGTTGCTGCGTGAAGCCGCCCGACAGAAGAAAGCGGCTCCGAGCGGGTCCGGGAACCTGCAAGTCGTGCCAGTGATCTTCAACGTGAAGAATTTTGACCTGTTCCACATCGACAGGTGGAACCGCGACTACCGGGCGACGCAAGTCGAGCACGAAGCGGACTGGGACGCGATCGGCGTCAAAGACCCCCGGCCGTTCGAGGGCGTGACGTTCCGCGCTCCGCAGCAGAAGGACACTTCCAACCCGGTGCCGACCGGCGGACGCTACACCGGCGTGACGGCGTACTCCTGGTCGCTGGCGGATGTCATCGAGAGGCGGCTGTTCCAGTACCTCTTCGCCGAGGCCGACCTGGGCACCGCTAACCTGGGCGGGCTCGTCACGGAGGTGGAAGAGTTCCTGACCAGCGGCCAACCCGACAGCCCGAAACTCCGCACCACCGACGACGCCCCGCAGACGTTCCAGGCGCTCCTCGAATGGTTCAAGAAAAAGAAGGAGGACAAGTCCTTCTTCGGCGACTTCGCCCCTGGCACCAAAGGGAGCTTTCTTCGCCGGTTGAAGTTCATCCTCCGCAAGAGCGAGGGGGTGCTTCGCAAGGACGACGCGAGGGGGAAGCCGCTCGAGATCCCGGAGTCCGGCCAGTCGTCCCCGCTGGTGATCGACCTGAACGGGGTGCGGGCCGCGTCCCTTCAACGGTTCGTCGTCGCGGCGGTGTTCCAGCAGATTTCGGACGCCCAGGAGCGGAAGCAGGTGCCGAACCTGAAGTACCTCATCACGCTGGACGAGTTGAACCGCTTCGCACCGAAGGGAAGTTCGGACGCGATCACGTCGCTGATCGAAACTGTCGCGGCGGAGGGCCGGTCGCAGGGGATCATCTTGCTCGGGGCTCAGCAGCAGGCGAGCCTCGTGTCGACGCGGGTGATCGAGAACGCGGCGGTACGGGCCGTCGGCCGCAGCGGGGCGCTGGAACTCGGCGCGGACGTGTGGAAGTTCCTCGGCAAGTCCGCCCGCGACGCGGCCGCCCAACTTCAGCCGGACGAAAAGCTGCTGTACCAGCCGAGCTTCCGCGAGCCGATGCTGGCCAAGATCCCGTTCCCCCCGTTCGCGCTGAGCGAAGGGGACGTCGCGGCCGACCCGGTTCCCGCGACCCGCCGCACGCAGAACGAACAGATCGACTGGTGAGATTGACCCCCGGATGGTTCCTTCCGACCCCCCACGACGGGGGAAGGCCCGAGGTGCGCCCATGCGAATCCTGCACACCGCCGACTGGCACCTGTGCGACCGGAACGGCCCGATCGACCGCACGGCCGACCTTCAGGCACGGGTCGAGGAGGTCGCGACGCTCTGCGAGTCCGAGCGGGTCGACGTGATGGTGATCGCCGGCGACCTGTTCTACGAGAACGCTTCGCCGGAGCAGATGGCCGCGGCGCTGGCCCACTTCCGGGGTGCGTTCAAGGCGTTCTTCGCCCGCGGCGGAACGGTCGTCGCCGTTACCGGCAACCACGACCGGGACGCGAAGGTGGAGATGATCCGGGCCGGGATGACGCTGGCCGACCCGCACGCGGGGGCGAACCAACAGTTCGGCGGCGGCCGGGTCTACCTCGCGAACCGCTGCGGCGTCCTCACCCTGTCTGACCCCGCCGGGCGGCGGGTGCAGTTCGTGCTCGTGCCGTACCCGTTCGCCAGCCGGTACGACATCCCCGTAGCGGGCTATCGGAGCAGAGAAGAGGAACACCGCCTCGTCCAGGCCGAGGTCGCGAAGTGGATCGGCGGCGTGCCCGAGAAGGACTCGTTCGACCCGACGATACCCACTGTGCTGGTCGCCCACCTGCACGTCCGCGGGGTGCAGGCCCACCACCTGTACAAGCTCGACGAGGGGGACGACGTGCTGGTCGACTTCGCGTCGCTGCGGCCGGACTGGGCCTACGTCGCGCTCGGGCACGTCCACAAGCCGCAGGAACTCGGCGGCAGTCGGCACGTCCGCTACCCCGGCCCGCTGGACCGGCTCGACTTCGGCGAGAAGGACGACCCCCGCGGCGTGGTCGTGTTCGAGCTGGACGGCACCGGACTGGTGGGCGACGTCGTCTGGCACGACCTGGACGCGACGCCGTTGGTGGACGTGACCGTGACCGACCCGGACGCGGCGTTGCCCCCCGCCCCGCCGCGGGCGATCGTGCGCGTGACGGTGGACTGTCACTGCCAGAACCGCGACGAACTCGGCCGCCGGTTGAAGGCCGCTTACCCCCGGCTGCACCAGATCAGGTGGCCGGAACCGCCTCGCCCCGATGGATCCGTCTCCCAGTTCCAGCCGAAGGCAAGCTTCGCGGCGACGGTCCGCGATTACCTCGCCGAGAAACTGAAGGACGACCCGGACCGCGTGGCCCTGCTGGACCTGGCCGACACGTTCCTCACCCCGGAGGCCGACCGATGATTCCCAAGGCGATCGAGGTCGAACAGTTCCTCAGTTTCGGCGCGAAGCAGTGCATCCGGTTCGACGACGGCGAGCCGCTCTGGGTCTTGAGCGGGTCGAACGGTGTCGGCAAGTCTGCGGTGTTCGACGCCGTCACCTACGCGCTGTACGGGCAGCACCGGGGCGGGAAGGACGGTGCCAAGAATCTCGTCCGCCACGGCGAGAACGGGTTCCACGTCTCGCTCCACTTCGAGTTCGCGGGCACCGACTACCGGGTGACACGGACCCGGTCCCGCACCGGTACCACGCAGCGCGCGGACGTCCTGTCCGGCGGCGAGTGGGCACGGGTTCCGGGCGTGAACGCGGCGAAAGATCTCGAGAACTGGGTCGAGAACCTGCTCGGGCTCAACTTCAAAGGGTTCACGTCGTCGGTGTTGTTGCGGCAGGGGGACGCCGACAAGGTGCTCAACGCTTCGGGTCCGGACCGGCTCGCGATCCTGCGTTCGATCATCGGGGCGGAGCGCTTCGAGCAACTCGGCCAGCGCGTCCGCGAAGCGACCAAGGAAGCGAAGGGCGTGCTCGAGCACGCCGTCGCCCGCCGCGACGAGGTCGAACCGGTCACGGCGTCGGAGTCGGAGGCGGCGGATGCCACTTCCCGCGAGGCGGAGGGGGCCTGGCAGCTCGCGACCGAGGCGGCCAACGTCGCCGCAGCGGCGGTTCCCGTCGCGAAGCAGTGGGCCGACCTGGAAGTGCGGCGGGCCGACCTGGAGGCGTACCTCGCCCGGGCGGACGCGGACCGGGCGGACGCCGAGCGGGTGCGACGGGACCACGCCCGGCTGCTGGAGTTGACAGCCGCCGTGCCCAGGCTGCGGGACTGCCTTCAGACACGGGACGCGCTCCGTGCGGCGGAACGGTCGCTCGACCGGGCACGGTCGGAGGCCGACGCATCCCGTGACACCGCGGTGTCACTGAGGGCGAGTGTCGAAGAACTGAGCCGGGCTGTTGAGACATCGAAGGCGTCTGCCGATGAACACGAGCGGGCCGAGCATGTCCTGCGAGACGAGGCCAAGAGGCTCGGCGGCCACCTCGCCGTCGCGGAGACGGTGGCCGAGGACGCGGAGAGGTTGCGAGAGTTTCCCGCGGACCTCGCCGAGCAACTGGGGGCGGCCGTGACGCGGGTCGCGGAACTCGACGAGGCGGGGAGGTCCGCCGGGCAGGAACGGTCGAAGTTCGCGGCGCTACTGGAGCAAGCCCGGTCAAGTCAGGCCGAGTTCGACTCGGTGGAGGTCGGCGCGAAGTGCTCGCGGTGCGGGAACGCGGTGACGGCCGAACACGCCGACCGCGAGCGGGCGGATCTGGCAGCCCTCGTCGCAAGCCATACGGCAAAACTTCACACCGCGAGCGAGGACGAACGCCGCGCGAAGGCCGAGTTCGCCGCCGCCAAGACGACGCGCGATCGACTCCAAGAGCAAGTCTCGGCCTGCGAGAAATTGCAGAGCGGCTACCGGAACGCGCTCGCGATGTTGCAGCAATTCGGCGTCGCCGGCACGCCGGACGAACTGCGAGCCACGCTTGCCGCAAAGCAAGCCGCGGCCGACTCGCACGCGCGTCAACGCGAGTCCGCGAACACAGCCCTGAGTGCCGCGAGAGAATCCTGGAATCGCGCTAGCACCGAACTCGAATCGGCCGTGGCGAACGCAGCCAGGGCCACGAACGCGTTGGTGCTCGCCGAGCAAGCCGTCGCCGTGGGACTCGCCAGGACGGAAGCCGCGTTCGCGCAGGTTCCCGCGGTCTGGGCGGGGCAGGCCTCCACCATGTCGGCCGACGAGTGGGCGGCGCTGGACTGCGAGCGCGCGGACCTGGAGGGGTCCGGCGTGGCGGCGCGGTTCCAGCGGATCGAGGAGGCGACGCTTCTGCGATCGGAGAAGGAACGCCAGCTCGGCACGGTCCGGGCGCAACTCGCGGAGATCCCCGCCGAATTGCACGTCACCCCCGCCGAGGCCAGAGCCCGCGCCGAGGCCGCCGCCGCCCACGTCGCGGCCGCAGATCGCGCCCGCACGTCGGCCCGGCAGGTGGCGGCTGCGGTGCGGCAACGGGCCGCCGAGTTCGACCGACGCACGGCCGAGGTCGCCACGGCGGAGGTCGCCCACCGGCGGCTGGCCACGCTCGACCGCCACCTGGGGAAGGACGGGCTCCAGCGCGACATCGTCCGCGAGGCGGAGGCCGAGATCGTCCGGCTCGCCGACGACACGGCGCGGAACCTGTCGGGCAACGACCTGTCTCTGGAACTGGCCCCGGAGCAGGACGGCGAGTCCGCCCTCACCCTGCGGGCCCGCCGGGCGAGCGACCCGAGCGGGTGGCCGACGCCGGTCGAGTTCCTGTCCGGCAGCCAGAGGTTCCGGGTGGCGGTGGCCGTCGCCCTCGGCATCGGGCGGTTCGCCGGCGGGCAGTCCCGGCCCCTGGAAAGCGTCATCATCGACGAGGGGTTCGGCAGCCTCGACCGTGACGGCCTGGCCGCCGCCCACGACGAACTCACCCGGCTGAAGTCGTGCCTGAAGCGGATCGTTCTGGTCAGCCACCAGGAGGAGTTCGCCGGCCGGTTCCCGGTCGGCTACCGCCTGACCGCCGGCGAGCACGGCACGACGGCCGCCCCGTTCCGAGTCTGAACCCCCGTTTCACGAGGACCACCATGAGCGACTTTCCCGAACGGAACTGGTTCTGGGCCAAGCTCGGCCAGGCCGAGTGGCCGACGACGTACCACCCGGTCGTGTGCCACCTGATCGACGTCGGGTGCGTGGCGAGGGAGATGTGGAACAAGGCCGTCCGACCGACCGTGAAGCGGCGCGTGGCGGCGCAACTCGGGCTGTCGGAGGAGCACGCCGGCGCGTGGGTCGCGTTCTGGGTCGCGGCCCACGACATCGGGAAGGTGAATGCGTGCTTTCAGTTTCGCTACCAAGAGCGAACGGACAAGCTCAAGAAGCGATTAACTCAAATGGGTTACAGCCTCGGAATGGGCGATCCCGATCACACGAACACGGGCACGAAAGTTTTATGCGACGCCCTGTCAAATCCTACCGGTGGGTGGCCGGTGATCGACCGGTACGTTGCACACAAAATCGCCGTAACCGTAGGAGGCCATCACGGCACCTTTCCCACGACTTGGGATCAACCCCACACGATGCTGTACGAGAAGAAGTGGGCAGACGCTCGCACCCAAATCCTTGGAGATATCGCGAAACTGTTCGGCATCCCGTCTCAAGCGCCGAACTTGAAGTGCCCTGAAGACCAGTCCGTCTGGATGTTCCTCGCCGGGCTCACGTCCGTCGCGGACTGGATCGGGTCGAGCCAGTGGGACTTCACGTTCGCCGTTCGCCCGTACTACGACCCGGAAGCCATCGACCTGGACCGCTACTTCAAATTCGCCGAGAAAACCGCGTCGGCGACCCTCGACAAATTCGGCTGGCTGGATCGCCTACCCCCTTCGCAGCAATCTCGCAAGTTCAAGGAAGTCACCGGTTTGAAAGACGATCTGCGTCCGCTGCAACAGGCCATCATTCCCATCGCCGAGGCGATGGCCGCGCCGCAACTCGTGATCGTCGAGGCCCCGATGGGCGAGGGGAAGACCGAGGCCGCGTGGTACGTCGCCGACTGCTGGGACCGCCGCGGCGGGGCGGGGACGTACGTCGCCCTGCCGACGATGGCCACCAGCAACCAGATGTTCGACCGCGTCCAGGCGTTCCTCGCCGCGAGCCAGGGCAAGAGCAACCTCATGCTCCAGCACGGCAAGGCGTCCCTGAACGACCGCTTCGAGAAACTGCAGTTCGCCGCGAGGGTGTACGACACCGACAACTCGCGGACCGCGTCCGGCGTCGTGGCCGAGGAGTGGTTCGCCAAGAACAAGAAGCACGGCCTGCTCGCCCCGTTCGGCGTCGGCACCATCGACCAGGTCTTGCTCGCGGTCTTGCAGACCAAGCACGTCTTCGTCCGCCTGTTCGGGCTCGCCGGCAAGTGCGTGATCCTGGACGAGGTCCACGCCTACGACGCCTACATGACGACCCTGATGGAACGCCTCCTCCGGTGGCTCGCGGCCCTGGGCTGCCCGGTGGTGCTGCTCAGCGCGACGCTGCCGAGGGAGAAGCGGGCGAGGCTGCTGAAGGCGTATGCCGGGGATTCGACGCCCGAGCCCAAGGAGGAATCCTACCCCCGCGTCACAACCGTGGCGGTCGGCGGCACCCCTGAGGTGAAGGCGGTCGAGGCGGACCCGGCCCGCGCCAAGACGGTGAACCTGAACTGGGTCGCCGAAGCGGACTTGGTCGGGCAGTTGGACGCCGCCCTGAAAGACGGCGGGTGCGCGGCGGTGATCCGCAACACGGTCGGGCTGGCGCAGTCGACGTACACGCAACTGAAGGACGCATTCGCCGGGACGGACGTCGAGGTCGAACTGTTCCACGCCCGGTTCCCGTTCGGCCGCCGGCAGCAGATCGAGAAGTCGGTGCTGGACCGGTACGGCAAGGGGGAGGGCGGCAAGCCCGAAAACCCGCAGCGCCCGAAGCGAGCGGTGCTGGTGGCCACGCAGGTGATCGAGCAAAGCCTGGACCTGGACTTCGACGTGATGGTGTCGGACGTGGCCCCGGCGGACCTGGTCCTGCAACGGGCCGGCCGCCTGCACCGTCACAACCGCGGCGACCGGGGGAAGCCGAACCTGTGGCTGATCAAACCGGGGGAGAAGGACGGCCGACCGGACTTCGGGCACTCGGAATGGGTTTACACGCCTTACGTGTTGTTCAACTCGCTCCTGGCGCTCAAAAGGATGGCGGGCGGTGTGCGAACTGAAATTCATTTGCCGTCTGAGATCGACGGGCTCATCGAGGAAGTTTATTCGTGCGCTAACACGCCTGCCGGACTTTCGGACGCGGAAAATCGCTATTGGGCGGGAACGAAAGCAGAACACGACGCAATACAGGGTAAGGAAGAAGACGAGGCACTGATTCGACAGATCAAGAAGCCGAGCTTCAGCGGAGTGTTGGCAAAGATTGTCGGTGAGCCGCGCGAGGAGGACAGCCCCGAACTCCACCCGGCGCACCAGGCACTGACTCGCCTGACCAGGCCTACGTTGCAGTTGATCTGCTTGACGGAAGATTCGGACGGGACGTTGCGGACGCCCCACGACGGCAAACCGGTGCCGTCGCTGCAAGTCCGAAAGTTGTCGGCCGGCGGGTCGGAAGACATGCGCCGGTTGTTGAACGCGGAGTTGGGGGTTGCGGACATGCGTGTTCTTCGCGAATTGTGGGCAAACCCCAGGACTCCCACCGAATGGGAAGAGGTTGCGATGCTGAAGAAGCATCACCTCATCGTGTTCCGCGACGGCGTGGCGGTCCTCGGCGGTGCGGAACTCCGGCTGGACATGCAACTCGGGCTCCAGGTGGCACGAAGCGAGAGCGAGGGGGACGAATGACGCCGTCGTTCAACCTGATCGATCAGCCGTGGATTCCGTGCGTGGATGCCACGGGAAACACCGTCCATCTCGGAGTGCTCGACACCCTATCCAGGGCGCACGAGTTCAAGGAAATCCGGGACGAATCACCGCTTGTGACCGTCACGCTACACCGGATGCTGCTCGCGGTTTTGCACCGTGCCTTCGACGGACCCAAGAAGCCCGCGGATTGGGCGAAGCTCTGGAACGACGGGAACGGGTCGTTCGACGGCAGCAGGTTGGAGGCGTACCTCCGCCGGAAGGACATCCACCCGCGGTTCGACCTGTTCCACCCGACGCACCCCTTTTACCAAACGGGGGCATTACCGCTCGGCGAACCGGACAAGAAGAACGGCGGACGCCCGAAGTTCGTGAAACCGATCTGGCAGATGGCCCACGAACTGGCGTATTCCGACCCGAAGCACCTGTTCGCGCACTTTCACGATGGCGATTGGGAAACCCGCCCCGCGGCCGAGGCGGCGCGCTGGTTGGTCGCTTTCCAGGCGTTTGCGCTCGGGGGACTGATCACGACGGAGGAAGGAAAGAAGGCCCAGGACGGCTCGGCCGACGCCGGGCAGCTCGTCAAGTCTGCCGTCGTACTCGCCCGCGGCGAGACGTTGTTTCAGACGTTGATGCTGAACCTTGTTCATTACTCCGTCGATGACGAGATGCCGTTTGCGTTCAAGCCGAGAGAAGAACGCCCGGCGTGGGAAGCAACCGAGCCCGTACAACCGGCGGACAGACCATTTCGTGGATACCTCGACCTCCTGACATGGCAAAGTCGGCGCGTGAAGCTCGTCCCCGATGTCAACGCGGAAGGTGAACTGCTCGGTGTGTCCGGCGTCGTCGCCATGAAGGGATGGCAACTTCCGGGGTTCGATCGCCGTGACCGGGAAACAATGGTCGGGTTCGTGAAATCGGAGAAGCCTCAGGCAGGGCAAGACCCGTGGCCACCACTCGGGTTCAAAGCTGGAAAAGAACTCTGGCGTGATTGTCATGCTCTGTTCCAGACCCGAACAGAATCATCTGCTCGACCCCAAGTACTCTCGTGGGTGGATGACTTGCGGACTGCCGGATATTTGAACTGGAGTCAAGTTCTTCTTGATGTTCACGGGCTATCAGCGGATCGGGCGAAGATCTTTTACTGGCGGCACGAGTCCCTGCCGCTGCCGCTGGATTACTTACGCAATCCGGAACTGGTGCAAGATCTTCGACGATCCGTGTCTCTTGCGGAGTCCGTCGTGACCGACGCGCTCCGCAAGGCCGTCTGGATCACGGCTGCCGGGCGGCTTGCCGGCGACTCGGGGATGAATCCTGACACCGACCGCGTCAGGGCACTCGTCGATTCATTCGCCCCCGAGCGGCTGTACTGGTCGCGGCTCGAACGGCCATACCGGGAACTGCTCGTGGCGCTCGCGGCGGCACAGGACCGGCCCGCGCTGATTCGGGCGTGGTTCCTCGACACGCTCAAGCCGGCGGCGGTCGAGGCGTTCGACGACACCATCGGCCGGATCGACTCCGGGCGCGATCTCAAGGCCGTCACCGCGGGCCGGGGCGTGCTGTTCGGCCTGCTCAAAAAGCTCGAACCCGAAGACACGAGTTCCGATTCTGCTACCCCGGAGGTGCCACTTGAGCAACCTGTCATGGGATGAAGACCTCGTCGAGAAACTCGGGGAATTGGCCAAACCCGAATCCATCGACCGTGCGGCCCTGGCCCACCTTCGGCGGGGGCTCGATCGGCCGGCGGACTACACCCTCAGCCGGGTCGGGTGGCTGTTTCGTCGGGTGCCGGACAAGCCGGTCAAGGTCGTCGACAATGCCGTGCTCGCCGCCGGGCTGTTCGCGTGGGTGAAAGGCAGTTGCCCCCACACGCCAGGCGTGAACTTCGGCGACGCCTTCGGCAAAGGTCCGTCCGAACTCAAAGAGCAACGCCAGAAGCGGTTCATCGACTTGCTCGACACCGACGAAGCGGAACTGCCGTTCAAACTTCGCCAGGCGATCACGCTGATCGAAGGCCAGGACCTCGACTGGGTGCTGTTCTTGAAGCACCTGAACAACTGGAACGACCCGGATCGCTGGGTCCAGAAGCAATGGGCCCGCGGGTTCTGGTCGGCGGAGAAGGAGGCTGAGCCGGAACTGGAATCGGCCACCGTGAATTGACACCGTCCTGTCACTCTCTTCCCTCGGAGACATTCATGCGGATCGAAGTCCACGTGTTGCAGAACTTCGCCCCGAGCAACTTGAACCGGGACGACACCGGCTCCCCGAAGGACGCCGAGTTCGGCGGCCACCGGCGGGCGCGGGTGTCGAGCCAGTGCCTGAAGCGGGCGGTGCGCGAGTACTTCAAGACCGAGAGGCTGTTGCCCGCGGAAGCGCTCGCGGAGCGGACCAAGCGGCTCGCGGCGGCCGTCGCGAAGGTGCTCGTCGCGAAGGGCCGGGCGAACGACGCGGCGGACAAGGCCGCGCGGGCGGGCGTGTCGGCGTTCCTCGCCAAGTCCGAGGTGAAGGAGAACGACCACAAGACGCCGTACCTGCTGTTCCTCGGGCAGGCGGAAATCGCGAAGTTCGCGGACCTCGTCGAACAGCACTTCGATGCGTTCTCGGCCGTTGCGATGGCACCATCTGCCGAAGAGAAACCGGCCAAGAAGCCGAAAAAGGGTAAAGGGGAAGACAGCCCCAAGCTTCCCGACGGGTTCGCAAAGGCAATCGAAAAGCTGCTCGACGGCGGCAAGGCGGCAGACCTCGCCCTCTTCGGGCGGATGCTTGCGGACTTGCCCGAGAACAACATCGACGCGGCGTGTCAGGTGGCGCACTCCATCTCCACGAACAAGATCCACAGCATGGAGATGGACTACTACACGGCCGTCGACGACCTGAAGCCGGACGACACCGCCGGGGCCGACATGATCGGCACCGTCGAGTTCAACTCGGCGTGCTTCTACCGGTACGCCAACCTCGACGTCGGCCAACTCGCGGCGAACCTCCAGGGGGACGCCGACCTCGCGAAAAAGACCTCGGAGGCGTTCCTCAAGGCGTTCGTCCACGCGGTGCCGACGGGGAAGCAGAACACGTTCGCGGCGCAGAACCTGCCGTCGCTGGTGTTCGCGGTGGTCCGCACGGGCGGGCCGGTGTCGCTCACGAACGCGTTCGTCAAGCCGGTCACGCCGCGGGGCGAGGAATCGCTCGTCGAGAAGTCCATCTCCGCCCTCGACGACTACTTCGGCCGGCTCACGAAGATGTACGGCTACGGTGGCCTGAAGGCGTCGGCGGTCTGTCAGACGGACGGGGTCAAGCTCACCCACCTGAAGGAAGACGTCGGCTCGGTGGACAAGGTCATCGCCGCCACGGTCGCGGCCGCGTTCGGGGGAGGTGCGGCGTGAGCGTGCTCCTGCTGCGGCTCGCGGGGCCGATGCAGTCGTGGGGCACCCGCAGCCGGTTCTCCAACCGCGACACCGGGCTCGAACCGTCGCGGTCCGGGGTCGTCGGGCTGCTCTGCGCCGCCCTCGGCATCCCCCGCGAGGATGACGAGTCGCTGAAACAGTTTGCCGTGGAGAAGATGCCGATGGCCGTGCGGGTCGACCGCGAGGGCCGGCTCATGCGGGACTACCACACCGCCCAGGAGGTGATGCGGGCGTCCGGAAAGAGCACCCAGGAGACGGTCCTCAGCGAGCGGTTCTACCTCGCGGACGCAGACTTCCTCGTCGGCCTGGGCGGGGAACGGCCGTTCCTGGGGAAGCTCGCGAACGCGCTGGCCGAGCCGAGGTGGCAACTCTCGCTCGGGCGGAAGGCGTTCGTGCCGGGGCTGCCGGTGTGCGAGGGCGTCGTCGACGGGGAGTTGATGGACGTGTTGAAAGGCCACCCGTGGTGGAAGCGTTCCCCGAACGACAGCCCACCTACCGAACCTCGCCAGCGAATCCCGTTTGATCTGCCCTGGTTCAAGCCGTTGCGGTTCGTCGTGGAGAAGAAGTACGGCACGGGCGAACCCCGGCAGGACGTGCCGGTCTCGTTCGTCAGCCGGGACCGCAGGTTCGCGGTTCGCCATGTGGACACCGAGTTTCACGCCCTGGACCGGACGCAAGTCCGCGACCGCCCCGAGAAGGAGCCGCCGTGTTCCTGAGCCAGCTCGTCCTGAACCCGCGGGACGCCAAAGCCCGGCGGGACCTCGCGTCGCCCTACGAGATGCACCGCACGATCCTGTCGGCCGGTTTTGACGGCGTGACGAAGGCGGACCTCGGGCGGGTTCTGTTCCGGGTCGACGCCGACCCCGCCGCCCGGACTCCCCCGGTGGTCCTGGTTCAGTCGGGCCGGGAGCCGACGTGGGCCAACCTGCCGGCCGGGTACGTCCGCGCCGCGAACGCCAAACCGTTCGACCCGGAGTTCCGGGCCGGCCAGCGGCTGCGGTTTCGACTCCGGGCGAACCCGACGCGGCGGGTCGCCGTGACGAACCCGACCCTCGGCGGGTCGCTCGGCGGCAAGCGGGTCGGGCTGTTCCGCGAGGGCGACCAGCTCCGCTGGCTGCTCCGCCACGCCGAGGCGGGCGGGTTCCAGGTGCCCGGGCACTGGGTGCCCGCGGCCGACCCGGAAACGGGCGAGCCGATCCGGCTGCCGAACTTCCGGATGGACGCCGTCCCGGAGGGGCGGGCGTTCAACGGCAAGGCCGGGGCGGGGGGGTGGTTCCTCGCCGTCCGGTTCGAGGGCGTGCTCGAAGTCACCGACCCGGTCGCGTTCCACAGGACGATCGCCGCCGGCGTCGGCCCCGCGAAGGGGTTCGGGTTCGGCCTGCTCTCCGTCGCCCCGGCGTGACGCCGGCCCGGTTCTTTGGCAAATCGCGTGCGCGTTTCCCCACGCTTCGTGGGGGTGTGTCCCCTCACCCGTCCGGAGGCCCGCCGTGCGATCCCTACACGAACTCCCCCCGTTCCGCGACCGGTGGAGCTACGTCTACCTGGAGTACGGCGAGCTCGACCAGCGCGACGCCGGGCTCGTGTTCCACAACCGGTCCGCGTTCACCCCGCTGCCGATCAACCAGCTCAGCGTCGTCATGCTCGGCCCCGGCACCACGGTCACGCACGCCGCCGTCCGGGCGCTCGCCGGGAACAACTGTCTGGCCGCCTGGGTCGGGCAGGACGGCGTGCGGATGTACGCGCACAGCACCGGCGGCACCTTCAGCGCCCGCCGGTTGCTCGCCCAGGCCCGCCTCGTCAGCGACCCCGACCTCCGCCTCGGCGTCGTCAAGCGGATGTACGCCAAGCGGTTCCCCGGCGACGACCTGGGCACGAAGTCCCTGGAACAGATCCGCGGCATGGAGGGGTCCCGCGTGCGGTCGTCGTACTCCCGCCTCGCCGCCGAGGTCGGCATCCGCTGGGAGGGGCGGAACTACGACCAGGGGAACTGGACCGCCGCCGACCCGGTCAACCGGGCCCTGTCGGCCGCCAACGCGTGCCTGTACGGGGTGTGCCACGCGGCGATTGTCTCGGCGGGGTACTCGGCCGGGCTCGGGTTCATCCACACCGGCAAGCTGCTGTCCTTCGTGTACGACGTCGCGGACCTGTACAAGACGGAGGTGACCGTGCCCGTGGCGTTCAAGGTGACGGCCACCGAGACGGACGGCGTGGAGCGGAAGGTCCGCCAGGCGTGCCGGCAGGCGTTCCACGAGGCCAGGTTGATGGACCGAATCCTACCCGACATTGCGGAGGTGCTGTCCGATGCTGGTGATGATCTTGGAGAAAGCCCCGACGAGTTTGAAGGGCGAGCTGTCTCGCTGGCTGCTCCAGCCGACGGCGGGGGTGTTCCTGGGGAACCCGAGCCGCCGGGTGCGGGACGAGCTCTGGCTGAAGGCGTGCAAGAAGATGAAGGCGGGCAACCTGATCCAGATCTGGACGGCGCGGAATGAACAGGGCTTCGAGTACCGCCAACACGGCGACTCCAAGCGGACGATCCTGGACTACGGCGGCCTCGCCCTGGTGACGACGTTCAAACCCCCGAAGCGATCCGATGCGGGATAATTCTTGCTGAGAGCTGAACAGTGTGGCAAAATTGCACAGTCTCGCGGGACGTTTGGAGTCTTCCCCACGCCCGTGGGGGTGAACCGTCCTGCAAGCGATTCGCGACAACGCCCCGCTGCGTCTTCCCCACGCCCGTGGGGGTGAACCGATCCTGCCAACTATGGTAGCTTCTAAGATTGAGTCTTCCCCACGCCCGTGGGGGTGAACCGTGCTGCTCAGTCCGCCGCGGCACTCCGACCTGGTCTTCCCCACGCCCGTGGGGGTGAACCGTTCGACTTCAACGACGCCCTCGGGGCCGAGTGCGTCTTCCCCACGCCCGTGGGGGTGAACCGAGGGTCAGGTCGCCGCCGCCGCCCGGCTCGGTGTCTTCCCCACGCCCGTGGGGGTGAACCGTTGGTGCGGCCTCGATCTCCCGGATACCCGACGTCTTCCCCACGCCCGTGGGGGTGAACCGGGGTTCGCGGTGCTCGCCGGGATGGGTCAATCGTCTTCCCCACGCCCGTGGGGGTGAACCGGTCGCGACGGAGTACCTCACGGTCACGGCCCCGGTCTTCCCCACGCCCGTGGGGGTGAACCGTTGCTCCCCCGCGTCGTGCAGAGG
>CAYUHJ010000096.1:0-8214 GCA_964444365.1 uncultured Alcaligenaceae bacterium
CCCAAGGGGAGAGGGGAGAGAAACCGCACCCAACTCGTCCCGCATGTAGCCGAGGGAGAACACGAAGATCAGCGTGCCGACGACCGTGACCATCGCGAAGAGCAGCGCCGTCAGCGGGTCGACGCGGTAGCCGAGTTCCAGCGCGACCGCGTGCGTCGCCTTCGGGCCCGCCCCGATGCGGACCCAGTCGGTGCGTTCTTCCCACCGGGAAGGAGAAGCGTGGTCGTCGCCGAGCACTTGCACCAGCCCGGCGATCGCGAACCCACCGGACACGGCCATGCCGCCGATCGCGACGTAACCGGGAAGCACCCCGAACCGGTACTTCGGGGCGAACAGGTTCCGCACCGTGCCGGCGACGAGCATCAGCACCGCGGCGGCCAGCGGCATCACCGTGGCCACGACGTACAACCGGCCGGGGTACAGGTGGAAGGCGTCGAGCATGGGGTCACGTCTTCCGGCTGGAGAGGTAGAGCTCGACCGCGTCCTTGGCCTCGGCGAGCCCGCACCCGGTTTCTTCGCGGTACGCCCAGATCGCCTCGATCTTTCGGCCGGGGTCGGCGGCGATGTCCTTCACCCGGTCCGACAGGTTGAGCCGCGCGGCCACGTCGATCCCGAGGCCGCGGACGATCAGGCCGAGTTGCCGTTCGAGTCGGGCCACGCGCACGAGCAAGATCAGGTACGGCAGTGCGAGGATCCCGAGGCCGAAGACCGCCACGAGGAGCAGTTCGGGCAGTCCCATCGCGTCACCCCTTCAACTCGGTCGCCTGGTCGACGTCCACGGTCGCGAAGTTGTTGTAGAAGTTCAGGAAGATCGCCAGCGCCACCGCAGCTTCCGCCGCGGCGAGGACGATCACCAGGACGGCGAACACCTGACCTTCTAGCCGGAACGACGGCTCGAACCGTGCGAAGGCGACGAAGTTCACGTTCGCCGCGTTCAGGACGAGTTCGACGCCCATCAGGATGCCGACGGCGTTCCGCTTCGTGGCGATGCAGAGGACCCCGCAGGCGAAGAGGAACGCGGAAAGAGTCAGGCACGCGGTGAGCGAAATCATGGACAAACTCCAGTGCTCCTCTGCCCGGGAGGGACTTTTCTTCCCCCCTCCCCCTTGAGGGGGGAGGGTTGGGGTGGGGGTGAAGGGCTCACCTCTTCAGCGACCCTCACCCCAACCCTCCCCCTCCCAGGGGGAGGGAGCCGGAATTCTAACCTCGGCAGGGGTTACGGCACGGCTTCGATGAACTCGACTTCCGGGACGTGCTTGCGGAGTTCGTTTTCGAGCCCGGTGATGATCGTCATGATCGTCGCGGGACAGCCGGAACACGCCCCGGTCAGACGAACGGACGCGACGCCGTCGGCGACTTCGACCACGTCGATGCCGCCGCCATCGAGGGCGAGGGCCGAGGCCGCGTGAGTACGGAGGGCGGTTTCGACGCGGGTGCGGAGGTCGGGCATGATTTCGGTTTCTTTCTCACTTCGGTAGGTTATTCTCAATCGAACCGTAGATCCCAGACCTCCCTGACCGAGATTTCCGCAATGCCTCCGAGACAACTCGTTGCCAGCGCCGTAACTCCAGACACGTTACATGTGGGCGAATCAAAGGTCGTCGAATCCGATTCGTCGATCGGTCGCTATCGCGCTGTCTTTGAAGATGACGGCGCGACAGGTTACTTTTACGCCTTGGACACGGCTCAACCCGACAACCCGATCGTCGATGCGCTCCACATTTATGATGTCGAGAGCATAACCGATCGAGAACGGAAGTCTCAACTTCACATTGTATGGTCCGCTGACGGGTTAAAATCCGCCTTGTTCATCAACTCTTATCCACACGCCATCTATAACTTCGAGGCTCGGCGGGGATGTTGCAGGACCGGTTTCCCGCCAACGGGACTAACCGCGAGCGGATCCCATGTGTGGGACGATGCGGAAATGGAACACTTTCACGCACCGGAAACGAAGCCCAAGTAGTGTTCGTCCCCTCCCAAAGGAATTACCCCTTCCACGCGGCGGTCTGTCCCGTTCGCATAGCCTGGTTCGCGAGGTGGGCCGCCGCCGCGCCGGACACGCCGGCCGCGAGTGGGGCGGTCGGCTCCTTGCCGCTGCGGATGCAGTCGAGCCAGTTTTGCAGGTGGAGCAGTTCGCCGTCCGGCTGGTCGTAGAAGTCCGCGCCGGGGTAATCGGGCTTCGTGCCGAGGACTTCCTTGACGGCTTCCGCCTTCTTGTTCCGCTCCGGGATCAGTTCCAGCCGGCCGCGGTCGACGTAGATCGTCCCGTCGGTCCCCTGGAACTCGATGTGCGCCCCGTTGCGGGCGTTGCTGAACGTCCCCTCGAAGTGCATCTGGACGTTGCCGGGGTAGGTCAGCAGCGTTTGCACCGTGTCCGGGGTTTCCCACACGTCCTTCGCCACGAAGAACTCGCCGGCGCTGACGGCCTTTTCCGGGTGGTCCAGGTCGAGGACGAAGTGGGCGACATCGACCCAGTGGACCATCAGGTCCGTGAAGATGCCGCCGCCAAAGTCCCAGAACCACCGCCAGTTCCGGAACCGGTACTCGTCGAACGGCTGGTCCTTCGCCCCGCCGAGGAACGCCTTCCAGTCCACGCTCTTCGCGTCGACGCCGAGGGGGAACCGCTTGACGCGGTCGGTGTTGCGGTTCCAGCTCATCTTCACCTTGAAGACCTTGCCGATCTTCCCCGCCTTCACGAGTTCCTTCGCCTTGATGACGTGGGGCATGCTCCGCTGCTGGGTGCCGACCTGGACGATGAGTTTCTTGTCGGTGTGTGCGTCGAGAACCGCCTTCCCTTCGCTCAGTTCGTGCGTCAGCGGCTTCTCGACGTAGACGTGTTTTTCGGCCTTCAACGCGGCGATGGTCACCGGGACGTGCTGGTGGTCCGGCGTGCCGATGAGGACGGCGTGAACGTCCTTCTGGCTGAGCAGTTCGCTGTACGCCTTCGTGGACGTGGCTTGCTTGTCCGCGATCGGGGCGGCCTGGCTCAACGCGGCGTCCCAGACGTCGCACAGGACGGACATCCGCGACTTCTCGATCTTGGCGAGCGACTTCATCAGGTGCCGCGCCCGGCCGCCGGTGCCGATGACGCCGACGTTGATCGTCTCGTTGGCGGGGAACCCGTGCGCGACGGACCCCACGACGGTCGCGGCGGCGGCAGTCCCGGCGGACAGAAGGAAGCTGCGGCGTGTCGGCTCGGCAGGTGGCACGGCGGATCCCTCGGAAGGTGCGGGCGTGGCGTTATCTTGCGAACGAATCCGCCGGGACGCAAGCGGGTGCCGGGCGAGAACGCTGTAGAATTTCCCCCACCCCCGAGAGGAGCATTGCAGTGGACGCACACCGTGCCGCCGTCGAGTTTTTCCGCGGGCTCCAGGACCGCATCTGTGCCGGGCTCGCGGCCGCCGACGGGGAGAAGACGTTTCGCGAAGACTCGTGGGAGCGCCCCGGCGGCGGCGGCGGGCGCTCGCGGGTGCTGGAAAACGGCGGCGTGTTCGAGAAGGCCGGCGTGAACTTCTCCGAGGTCCACGGCGAGTTCTCCCCCGAGTTCGCGAAGTCCATGCCCGGCGACGGCACCCGCTTCACGGCCACCGGCGTGAGCCTCGTCCTGCACCCGCGGAACCCGCACGTCCCGACGGTCCACGCGAACTTCCGGTTCCTCACGCACGGCAGCAAGGCGTGGTACGGCGGCGGGGCGGACCTGACCCCATACTACCCCGTGAAGGAGGACGTGGTTCACTTCCACCGCGTCTGGAAGCGGGTATGCGACGCGCACGCCACGGCGGTCGACCACGCGAAGATGAAGGCGGATTGCGACGCGTACTTCCACCTGCCCCACCGCAACGAGGCCCGCGGCGTCGGCGGCATCTTCTTCGACTACTTCGACGGCGGCGACCCCGCCAGGGCGTGGGGGTTCGTCCGCGAGGCCTCCGACTCGTTCCTCGAAAGCTACGTCCCGATCGTGGAACGGCGGAAGGGGACGACCTGGACCCCGGAACAGCGGGCGTTCCAGGAGTACCGCCGGGGGCGGTACGTCGAGTTCAACCTGATCTACGACCGCGGCACGATCTTCGGGCTGAAGACCAACGGCCGGACGGAGAGCATCCTGATGAGCCTGCCGCCGGTGGTGCGGTACGTGTACGACTGGAAAGCCGAGCCCGGCACGCCGGAGGCGGCGCTGACGGAATACTGGCTGAAGCCGCGGGACTGGGCGAATGAGTAGGTCACTCGCTCCGCGAGTGACGGGCGGATATCCGAGACGACCCGCTCCCCATCCCGAGTGGCCCAGTTCCGAGTTGGAAGGGGGCTGTGTTTTGTGTCGGGAGCCCGTCACTCGCGGAGCGAGTGACCTACTGAACGGCGCTTGCATTCGCCCGCCGTGTGGCGTATCCCATACGGAAATCGGACCTTCTCCCGGATGACCGATGTCGCTTTCCGTCGTCCTGTTCACCGTGATCGCACTCGCGGCCGCCGGGTCGGCGCTCGGGGTGGTGCTGTCGCAAAACATCGTGCGGTCCGCCGTCTGGCTGCTGTTCACGCTCATCGCGGTGAGTTTCCTGTACTTCCTGCTCGGGGCGGAGTTCCTCGGGGCGGCGCAACTCATCGTGTACGTCGGCGGGACGATGGTCCTCGTCGTGTTCGGCGTGATGCTGACCTCGGCCGCACCGGGGTTGAAGTACCGCACCCGGCCCGCGGAATGGGCGGTCGGCGGGGTGCTGGCCGTCCCGCTGTTCGGGCTGCTGGTGAACGCCTCGCTGCGGCTGGGGACGCCGGAGCCCACCCCGGACGGCCCTCTACCCGGCGTCGAACCGCTCGGCCTGACGTTCCTCGGCGTCCAGGGAACCGAGTCGGCCGCGTTCCTGCTGCCGTTCGAGATCGTGTCGGTTCACCTGCTCGTGGTCCTGGTCGCGGCGGCGTACCTGGCACGGGCGAAGCGGAAGTCCGTGGGCTGATCTCCTCCTCTTCTCCGTGGTGCCGGATGCAACTCGGGTTCGTCTCCGCGATCGTCGCCGACCTGTCGCTCGAACAGCTCTTCGCGTTCGCGGCCGAGGAGGGGTTCGACTGCGTCGAACTGATGTGCTGGCCCCCCGGCAAGGCCGACCGCCGGTACGCCGGGGTGACGCACCTCGACGTGTCGAACTTCACCGACGAACAGGCCGCCCACGTCCGCGACCTGGTCCGGATTCACGGCGTCGGCGTCTCGGCCCTCGGGTACTACCCGAACCCGCTCGACCCGAACCCCGAGCACCGGGCACTGGTCGCGGAGCACCTCAAGAAAGTGATCCGGGCCGCCCCGAAGTTCGGCGTGAACGTGGTGAACACGTTCATCGGCCGGGACCACTGCAAGCCCGTGGCGGCGAACCTGGACGAGGTGAAGCAGGTGTGGCCGGCGATTCTGCAAGAAGCGACCGCCGCCGGGGTGCGCATCGGGATCGAGCACTGCCCGATGCTTTTTTCGGACGACGAGTGGCCCGGCGGGAAGAACGTCGCGGTGTCCCCGGCGATCTGGCGGCAACTCTTCGCGACCTTCCCCGGCAGCCCGCTCGGGCTGAACTTCGACCCGTCCCACCTCGTGTGGCAGTTCATCGACGCCGCCCGCGCCATCCGCGAGTTCGGGCCGTACATCGTCCACGTCCACGCCAAGGACGAACGCATCGACCGCGAGAGACTCTACGACGTGGGCGTGACGGGCCTCGGGTGGCACAAGCCGAAGCTCCCCGGCCTGGGGGACGTGGCCTGGGGCGAGTTCTTCGCCGCGCTGACGGACGCGGGCTACAAGGGGCCGGTGTGCATCGAGGTGGAAGACCGCGCCTACGAGGGCTCGTTCGCGGAGCGGGTGCGGGCGCTGCGGCAAAGTGCGAAGTTCCTCGACCAGTTCGGCGTGCGGCAATCCCGGTGACGGCGGCCCGGCCGCGAGGGGGGAATCATGTCGACGCGGGCACTCGCGGCCGATCGTCTGGCGTGGGGGTGCGTCGCCGTCGGGGGCGTCGGGCTGGCGGCGGCGCTCGCATGGTTCTGGGGGGCGAACCCCGGCCACGCGGACCGCTTCCTCGTTCTTCTGGGCGCGGTCTGGGCGGCGCGGGAACTGGTGCCCGCGTACCGGGCCGCCCCGGCCCGTCCGCGGCCGCGGGTCGGGGGGCTGCTGGTCCTCCTCGCGGCGGTCTTGGCCCCGCTCGCGTGGTACCTCCAGGCCCGCGTCGGCCCGCGGCCGATCCTGTTGTGGTGGCACGCGGCGTGTCTGGCCGCCGCCGCCGCGGGGCTGCTCCTCGCGCGAGACGGGTGGCCGCGGCTGCGGGTGCTGGCGTTTCCGTTCGCGTTCGTGTTCTTCGCGCTGCCGATTCCGGGCCGGGTGATTTCCCCGTTGCAATCCGGGTTGCAGGAACTGACCACCTCGACCTCTCAGGCGATCCTGACCTCGCTGGGGGTTGCGGTCGAACGGTCGGGGTACGTTCTGCGGTTGCCCGGCGGGGATCTGGGCGTGGCCGAGGCGTGCAGCGGCGTGCGGTCGGTGACCGCGATCACCGCCATCGCAGCGTTCGTGGCGTACCTCCGCAGCTTCGGCCCCGGGCGCGGGGTCGCCCTGGTCGCCCTCGCGATCCCCGTGGTGGCGGCGGTCAACGTTGTCCGCGTCGTGCTGAGCGGCTTGATCCAGGAGTTCGCCGGGTCGGAGTACGTCCGCGGCGACTGGCACGAGGCCCTCGGCGTGGCGATGGTGTTCGTGGGGTTGGGCCTCGTCCTCGGCCTCGCGCGCTGGCTGGGCGGGGAGCCCCCGACGCCGAGTCCCGGTGACGGTCCGGGCGACGCCTCCCGACCGGTCGGGAGGCTCATCCCGTCGGCCCTCGTGCTCGGGATCCTGGCCTCGTCGGTCGCGATGCTGACCGGCTCGTCGGACGAATCCCGGGCCGCGGTGTCGGCCCCGCTCGCCGACATCCCGCTCGTTCTCGGCGGCTGGTCCGGGGAAGAGCAGGAGGTGCCCGCGTTCGTGACCGAGACCTTGTTTAATGATACGGCGACCACCGAGATCTACACGAACAACCTCGGCCGGAAGGCGCACGTCTGGGTGATCTTCTGGAACCGGTTCACCTATTCGGACCCGCACGACCCCGACGTGTGCTGGCCGCGGCGGGGGTTCGAGATCGCCGACCGGACGAAGGAAGCGGTCGGCTGGAACGGGAAGTCGCTGGTCGCCACGGCCCGGGACTACCGGCGGGGGCCGGACCGGGAACGGCTCGTCTACTGGATGCAAGACGGCCCGGAGGTCGTGGCCGACCCGGACGCCCCGCCGACGGACAAGGCCCTCTTTCAGAACCGCGCCGGTCACGGCTGGCTCGGCCGGATGCTCGGCCTGTCGGACGAGGATAGCTACCGTCCCCGGCTCATGGTCCTGATCGCGATCCCCCAGGGCGGCGACGCGGCCCGGACCGACGCCCGCACCCTCGCGGGCCGGCTGGCCGCCGAGCTCTACCGCGTCTGCCCCTGGGCCGAGCCCGGCGCGGTCAGGGGTGACCCGTAGGTTATGACGAACCCGCGAGTCCCTCCGGACCCGGTCACGCTTGCGAACTTCCCCAGACTGCGAAGAATGGGTGAACTTTCTCCACTTTCCGTGTACCCGATGCTTGCGGCCGACGCGGTCACTTGATTAGGATGATCTGAGTTACGATCTCCTCCGGACTCCTGCCAGGAACGGCTCTCATTCACGGATGAATTGGGTCTGAAGCTCCTCTCCCCCGACGGTTGATCGGCGAACCGTCGGCATGCCCCGGCGTCGTCCCGGGGTGTCGGCTGATCGATGGATGACTGCTGTCTGACCGCCCGCAGGTCAGGCGAACCTGGTATTGCCGGCCCGCGCCCTGGGCCGACACCGTCCTACCCGGAGTCGCCTTGTGCTCGAAATCCTCGCGGTTTCCTTCCTCGCCGTGCTCTACGGCGGGGCGGGAACGTACCTCGCCCGTGCGTTCGCCCTCCGCGTCGGCCTGACCGACTGCCCGGACGGTCGCCGGAAGATTCACGCGAACCCCGTCGCCCTCGCGGGCGGGATCGGGGTGTTCCTCGGCGTCCTGGCAGCGTTGGGCGTATCGACTTTCCTCTTCTCCGATGTCGCTGAGCGGCTCACCGCCGATTCCCAGCGGTCACTCGCGCTCCTGACGGCGGCGACGATTGCCCTGCTCGTCGGGCTCGTCGACGACCGGGTGAACCTGCGGGCGCGCTACAAGC
>CAYUHJ010000096.1:8224-21350 GCA_964444365.1 uncultured Alcaligenaceae bacterium
GCTACAAGCTGCTCGGCCAGATCGCGGCCGCGGCGGTGCTCGTGTACTGCGGCGGGTTCCAGGTCGAGACCGTGACCCTCTTCGGCAGGCACGTGCCGCTCGGGGCGTTCGCGGCACCCGCGGCGGTCGCGTGGCTCGTCCTGGCGATCAACGCGGTCAACCTCCTCGACGGGATGGACGGGTTCCTGGGCACCGTCGGGGTGGTCGCGTGCGGGGCGCTCGCGGCGATGGCGTTCGCCGGCGGGAACGAGTTCGTCGGGTGGGTGTCCGTCGCGATGGCCGGGGCGCTGGTCGGGTTCCTGCGGTTCAACCTGCCGCCGGCGTCCGTCTACCTCGGGGACGCGGGGAGCCACCTCGTCGGGCTGGTGGTCGGGGCGTGCGCTCTCATGGCATCCTTGAAGGGGCCGACCGTCGCGATCATCGCCCCGGCCGTGCTGCTGGTCCTGCCGGTGCTCGACACGACGGCCGCCGTCGTCCGCCGGAAGCTGACCGGCCGCGGGCTCGCCCAGGCCGACCGCGGGCACCTGCACCACGTCCTGCAGCGGAACGGCTTGACCCCGCGGCGCATCCTCGTCCTGGTCGCGTGCCTCGGGGGGATCGCCGGGGCCGGGGCGATGGTGAGCGTCACGTACTCGAACGACTTCATCGCGCTCGCCGCGGGCGCGGCCGTCGTCCTGATCCTGCTGGCCGGCGGGCTGTTCGGCAACGCCGAGTTCCGCCTCGTCCGCGAGCGGCTGTACGGCCTGCTCCGGCAGGCCCGCCGGGGCGAAGGGGCCGACGTCGAGGTCCGGTTGCAGGGCGTCGGCGACTGGCGAACCGTCTGGGGCGAGATCACCCGCACGGCCGAGGAACTCAACCTCACGACCGTCCGGCTGGACGTGAACGCCCCTGCGTGGCACGAAGGGTATCACCGGCGGTGGGACCGGGGCGGGAAGGCGGTCCCTGAGTACGAAGTCTGGCGCGTCGAGCTGCCGCTCTTCGGGGGCGGGCAGGTGCTCGGCCGGCTCACCGTCGTCGGGGTGCGGGACGGGCAGTCGATCACCGAGAAACTCGCGATCCTGACGCGACTGGCGTCCGCGGTGGAGGTCCGGGCGGCCATCGTCGCGGACGCCGTGCGGACGCCGTCCCCAACCGACCCGCCGACGGTCGTCGTGTTCGACACCCCGCCGGACGGCGTCCCGGCCCTCCGCCGTCCGGGCGTTCCCACCGCCAGTTGACCCTTCGCGGGAAGCCAACCTCGTCGGGGTCGCGGCGGATATAACTCCCGTACCCGCCCGCCCCCCACCGCGAGGTTGCCAATGCCGCTGTCCCGCCGCGAATTCCTGGCCGCGTCCGCCGCGGTCCCCGCCCTGGCCCTGCCCGCCGCCGACCCGGCCAAGCCGAAGAAACTCGTCCTCATGGCCGGCACCCCGAGCCACGGCCCCGGCGACCACGAGTTCAACGCCGGCGTGCAACTGCTGGCGAAGTGCCTCGCGGACGTGAAAGGGCTCGAAACCGCGGTCGTGCTCAACGGCTACCCCAAGGACGACTCGGTCCTGGACACCGCCGACGGCATCCTGTGCTACGCCGACGGCGGGGCCGGTCACCCGCTCATTCGCGAGCAGCGGCTCGACCGCGTCGGCAAGCTCATGGCCAAGGGCGTCGGCCTGATGTGCGCCCACTTCGGCGTGGAAGTCCCGAAAGACCTCGGCGGCCCCGAGTTCAAGGAGTGGATCGGCGGGTACTACGAGCACGCCTATTCGTGCAACCCGTTCTGGACCCCCGAGTTCACGGAGTTCCCGGACCACCCCATCACCCGCGGCGTGAAGCCGTTCAAGGCCCGCGACGAGTGGTACATCAACATGCGGTTCCGCGACGACATGAAGGGCGTCACCCCCATCCTGTCGGCGAAGCCGTCCGACACGGTCCGGGACGGCCCCTACGTCTACCCCAAGGGGCCGTACAAGCACATCCAGGACGCGAAGGGCCGGGCCGAGCACGTCATGTGGGCGTGCGAGCGCGCCGACGGCGGCCGCGGCGTCGGCTTCACCGGCGGCCACGTCCACCGCAACTGGCTGGAGCCGAACTACCGCAAGGCCGTGCTCAACGCGCTCTTGTGGATCTGCAAGGTGGACGTGCCCAAGGACGGCGTCGCGTCCGAGGTCACGGACGAGGACATCGCGAAGAACCTCGACCCCAAGGGGAAGAAGAAGTAATGGCGGTTCCCCCTCCCGACTTTGGCATGTTCCGATTTTTCACTGTCACAGCCACTCGCACTGTCACTGCTTTCAGTCGGCAACAGTGGCAGTGCGAGTGGTTGTGACAGTGAAGACACCGCGACTCTAACTCCCACCTCCGCACTCGCCCCCTTCTCAACGCCCGATGCGATGAAGTACAATGGGGCACCGTCGCGTTCCGGTCCCCCGTGTCGTACCGTCGTCCCTCCGTCGGAGGTCGCGAACCATGCCCAGCCCGTTCCCTGGGATGGACCCGTTCCTGGAACACCCGAAGCTGTGGCCGGACTTCCAGCACCACCTCGTCGCCGGCCTGTACCAGCTCCTGCTGCCGGGGTTGGTGGACCGGTACCGGGCGCGGGTCGTCGGCCGGCAGTACGCCACCGAGACGCCGCTGTTCACGTCCGTGTTGCGGGAGACGCACTCGGAAGAGGTGATCGAGATTCGCGCCCGGACGGACGGCCGGCTCGTGACGCTGGTGGAGGTCGTCAGCCCGGCGAACCGCACGACCGCCGGGGGGCGGACGGCGTACCTCGCCCACCGGACCGCCGCCGCCCGCGACCGGGCCGGGTGCGTCGAGATCGACCTCGTCACCCAGGGCAAACCGACACTCGACTTCAACCGGGACGGCCTGCCGGAGCACGACTACACCGTCACCGTCACCCGCGGCACCAGCCCGGACCGGTACGAGATCTACACCGCGACCGCCGCCAAGCGCCTGCCGAAGTTCAAGCTCCCCCTCGCCGCCGACGACCGGGACACGGTCATCGACCTGCAAGTCGCCTGCGCCCGGGCCTACGAACTGGGCAACTTCCACCCGCGGATCGACTACGCCGGCCCGCTCCCCGCCGACGTCTCGCTGTGCGAATCCGCCCGAAGCTTCGTCGCGACCCTAGCGAAGCCGTCCGGCGGGAAGGCCGGCTGACCCGTCCCGCTGTCCGCTGTCACCGCGCGGAAGTAAGACAGACGTCGCCTTCCGGCGACGTTGCTCTCTCCGTTTCACAGGAATTCAGGCATGGCCGACATTCGGGGGTTTCGCGGGTTCCGGTACGACCTCGGCAAGGTCGGGTCCCTCGCCGACGTGGTCGCCCCGCCCTACGACGTGATCGACCCCGCCCTCCAGGCGAAGCTCTACGCGGCCAGCCCGTTCAACGCCATCAAGATCGAACTGACGAAGGACGAGCCCGGCGACGGCGACCGCCACAACAAGTACACCCGCGCCGCGGCCACCTTGAAGGAATGGATCGAGGCCCAGGCCGTCCGGCAGGACACGGCCCGGTCGCTGTACGTGTACGAACAGGAGTTCACCGCCGAGGGGAAGACGTACACCCGCCGCGGGTTCCTCGCCCGCGTCCGGCTCGAACCGTTCGGCACCGGCCGCATCTTCCCCCACGAACAGACGCTGTCCGGCCCGAAGGCGGACCGGCTGAAACTGTATCAGGCGACGGGCTTCAACATCTCCCCGGTCTTCGGCCTGTACCCGGACGCGGACGGCGAGGTGTTCGCCAAGCTGGAACCGCTGCTGAAGAAGTCCCCGCCGCTGACCGCGACCGACCACCTCGGCGTGGTCAACCGGTTATGGGTCATCACGGACACGTCCGCGATCTCGGCCGTCACCGGGTTGATGGGGCCGAAGCCCGTGTTCATCGCCGACGGCCACCACCGCTACGAAACGGGGCTGAAGTACCTGGAAGAACAGAAGGCCGCCGGGAACGTGCCGGACGACGAGGCCGCCCCGAACTTCTGCCTGATGATGCTCGTCGGGATGAGCGACCCGGGGCTCATCATCCTGCCGACCCACCGCCTCGTCAGCGGCTTGCCCGCCGTCACCGGGGAGCAGATGAGGGCCGCGATCGCCGGGCACTTCGAAGTCGTCGGCGAGTTCGGCCCGGACGCGACCGCGTGCTGGGAGCACCTCGAAATGGACGGCAACCAGAACGTCCTCGGCTTCGGCACCGTCGCGGACGGGCAGTGGTTCGCCGTCAAGCTGCGGGATGCCTCCGTCATGTCCGCCCTCGCCCCGGACCAGTCCGCCGACTGGCGGGCGCTCGCGGTGAGCATCTTGCACAAGCTGGTGCTGGACAAGCTCGTCCCCGAGAAGGTCGGCGGGACGGCCGCCTGCAAGTACGTTCACCTGATGCAAGAGGTGACCGACGCCGTCGCGGCGAAGGAGTGCCAGCTCGCGTGCCTGGTCCCGCCCGTCGGGATGGAACACGTCGAGGCGATCGCCGGCAACCGCGAGAAGATGCCGCCCAAGTCGACGTACTTCTACCCGAAGATCCTGACGGGAATGGTGTACAACTCGCTGAAGAAGGACTGACTCGGCACAATTCGCCGCGGCTCAAGCGAGCCGCTGGTCGGGGCAGGCGACCGGGACGAAGCCGAGGCAGGCCCGCGGCTTCTTACTTGTTGGACTTACGCAGTTGGTGTCTGGAGGGGTTTTGTCCCCCTCTCCCCGCTGGGGAGAGGGGTGAGGGGATACAACCTCAATTGTGAGAAGGGTTCACCCCTCACCCCCGCCCCTCTCCTCAACGGGGAGAGGGGAGAAAAGCGACTCCCAGAACCCCAACTGCGCAACTCCTAACTTGTATTCGGCAGCAACAAACTGGCATCCAGCTTACCAACCGAACAACCGCCCACCCCGTTCACCGGACGTGATTACTTTCGTTCCGCGTCCATTACCCGGAACATGGGCAGGTCCGCGGGGTGGACGGTCGTCGGTTCCAGGCCGCGCTTCTTGGCCTGCTGGAAGGCGTCGCGGGCCTCGTCGGTGCGGGGCGGGGTCTGGCCCTGCTTCGCCAGGGCGTAGTGGAACATCCGCAGCGGGGTCTTCTCCTGGGTGAGCGCTTCTTTCAAGTCCCGCTCGGCCAGCTCGAACTGCTTGGACGCGATCCGCACGCGGGCCCGGGTGTCGAGCAGTTCCCCGGTCAGGCCCATCTCGGAGACCGCACGGTCGATCAGCCCCAGGGCGTCCTTCGCGGACTCGGGCCGGGGGGCGAGGATCCAGGCGAGGTTGTTCAGCGCCACGACGTTCCGCGGGTCGCGGTCCAGCACGGTGCGGTACGCCGTTTCGGACGCCGCGTACTCCCGCCGGAGGGCGAAGTACTCGCCCTCGTTCAGTCGCAACGTCAGCGAGTCCGGCTCGGCGCTGAGGGCGGCGTCGAGCCAGCCGCGGACGGTGGCGAACTGCCGCTCCGAGCACTCGGCCCCCCGCAAGACGGTGATTCCGGCCGCGACCTTGAGCTTCGGGGTGAGCGACTTGGCGAACTTCTCGACGAACGCGAAGGCGTCCGCGGGCCGGCCGTCCGCCGCGATCAGCCCGGCGGCGGCGACCACCGCTTCGGGTCGGGTCGCGGCGAGGCCCTCGTACTTTTCGACGGCCGACTTCACCATCTTGCGGGCGAGCTCGGTTCGCTTCACGTTCGGCATCCGGGCCAGTTCGTCGAGCAGTTCGGCGGACCGGGCCGTCTTCGTCGGCAGGTCGCCGGCGGTCGCGTCGGCGGTGCGGACGTACCCCTCGGCCAGCGCGAACCCGCGTTCGGGTCGCCCGGCCTTGCACTCGAACCTGGCGGCCGCCGACACGCAGCGGAAGTCCGTCGGGGCGAGCACCAGCAGCCGCTGCGCGAACGCCTCGGCGACCGGCATCTGCCCGGCGTCGATCATTTCTTCCAGGCAGAACAGGTGGAAGTCGAGGTTGTTCGGGTCGGCCTTCAGCAGGTTGTTCATCACCGCCGTGCTCATCTGGCGGTTGCCGGCGGCGCGGTACACCTGGGCGAGCAGGAAGCCGTCCCGCGGGGACTTGGTCAGGTCCACGAGTTCGGTCAGCACGGCAGCGGCCTTGGCCAGAACGGCGGCGCGTTCCGAGCCGTCGAGGTAGCGGGCGAGGGCGGCGAGGACGGCGGCGGAGGCACGCTTTTCGTCCGCGGACTCGCCGACTTTTTCGCCGGACGCGGTGAGCAGTTCCATGGCACGGGTGCGGTCGGCCGCGCCGCCGCGGATGGCGAGCAGCATCGCGAGGTTCCGCTTCGCCCACGCCCCGTCGGCGTCCGGGAGTTTCGCGGTTTTCAGGAAGTCTTCGAGCAGGTCGACCGCCTCGCTCCGCTGGTAGCGGGACAGTTTCAGCGACAGCCGGGCCTGCGTGAACGCCCGGCGGTCGGCGGCGGTGGACAGCGTCGGGGCCCACCCCTTCGGCGCGGCCGGCGAGTCGGCGAACTCGGCGACGGTCGTCAGGTACAGCCCGGCAGGCAGGGCCTTCTTCGCCGCGGCGAGGGCGTCCGTGGCGGCGTCCGGGTTGCCCGTCTCGGCGGAGCGGACCGCGAGGCGGAGCCAGTCGTCCGGGTTCGCGAAGGTGCCGGTCGTCGCCTTCGCGAAGCAGTCGGCTGCTTCCGGCTTGAAGCCGGCCGCGAGGTAGCAGTCGCCGAGCCAGCCGAGCCCGCCTGGGGTGCGTTCGACGTGCGGGCGGCTTGCGTCGAGGAGGCGCTTCGCGCCGTCACCACCCGCCTTCTTCGCGGCGGATTGCACGGCACGCCGGAAGGATTCGCCGGCCCAGCGGTAGTCGGTGGCGAACCGCGCGACCGTGGCGGGAAGCGTATCCCCTCCGGTGCGGGCGAGGTACGCGAGGTAGCCCTGTACCGGGCCGAACCGCGTCGGTTCCAGGCGGACGGCCCGCTCGAAGAGGGCCGCGGCGGTGGTCGGGTCGCCGGCGAGGACTCGCAGTTGCGCGAGGGCGACGCACGCCTCGGCCCGTTCCGGCGCGGGGCCGAACGCCTTCACGACGGCGTCTGCGGCGGGGCCGGCGTCGGCGACTTTCCCGGAGGCGAGAACCGCCCACGCATTCGCGAGAACGGTCGACTTCCCGCTCGGGTCGAGCTTCACAATTGTTTCGCGGGCTTCCTTCGTAGCGGCGGCGTTGCCGCTGGCGATGGCCCGCTCCGCGAGGGCTTCCCACACCGCGAGGTCGGCCGGACGGCGGGCGGCGATGCGCTGGAAGATCTGGAGCGTGCGGGTTTCGTCGCCGAGGCGGTCGGTCACTTCGGCGAGGCCGTACAGCAGGCGAAGCTGCTCCGGGTCGGGCCACGTTTCGATCTGCGCGGACAGCTGGTCGAGCGGCCGTAGGCGGGCGGGGTCACGGGCGTACAGGTCGGCGCGGGCGAGGCGCAGGTCGGGGCCGTCGCCGGTGGCGGCCTGGGCTTCGTCGATGATCCCGAGCCCGGCCCCGACCCCGGCGAGGTCGGCGACCACTTCCGCGAGGGCGACCCACAGCTTCGCGTCGGCGGGGCGCTTGCCGCACTCGGCCCGCAGCACGGCGGCGGCTTGCTTCAAGTCGCCGCGGGCTTCGAGTACGTCCGCGAGCAACCGCACGGCGTCGGACGAGCCGGGGGCGAAGAGCTTGGACTTCGCCAGTTCGCGGGCCACGGTTTCGAGCTTCTGCCAGTCGCTCTTCGTGCCGCCGCCGACGGCCCGGAGCTGGGCGGCCTTCAGGCGCACGAGCGTCGAATGCGTCGACCCGCTCGCGTAGGGGGATTGCACCGCCTCGGAGAACTCCTTGCCCGCGTCGTCGAACCGGCCGACGTTCAGGTACGACTGCCCGAGCGCGACCCGGGCCGCGAACTGCTTGGCGTCCTTGTTCAGCACCAGTTTCAGCGTCTCCTGTTCCTTCTCCGTGTCCCCCTGCCGGGCGTAGCACATCGCCAGCAGCAGGTTCGCCTGCGATTCCAGGCCGGGGATGCCGATGGCGTCGGAGCGCAGGGACGCGAGCAGTTCGACGGCGGTCGCCCACTGCGTCTGCCGCATCGCGACGCGGGCCTTCAGGTACTTCGTTTGCAGCTTCGCGCTCCGCTCCGGCCGGCGGTCGAGGCGGGCGATGATCTCTTCCGTGCGGGCCGTCTCGCCGAGCTGAATCAGCAAGTCCGCGAGCGGGCCGAGCAGGTCGATGCCGGTCTTGGCGCGGGTCATCCCCTCTTCGAGCGTGGCGATCGCGGAGCCGATGTTGCCGCGGTTCAGCTCCAGCCACGCCAGCGACCGGACGAGCCGCACGTCGTTCGGGTACAATTTCACCCCGGCGGCGAGGCAGTCGTGTGCCAGGGCCAGTTCGCGCCGCTTCTGGTACTGTTCGGACATCATCAGCAGGGCGTCGGCGTTCTCGGGGTCGAGTTCCAGCGCCCGCGTCAGGTCCGGCATCGGGTCGGCGGGCACCTTGCCGGCTTCCGTGGAGTACACGTCGAACCGCGCCCGGTCGATCAGCGGCCGGGCGTCGAGCGGCATCGCGGCGACCATCTTGTCGAGCACCGCCCGCGCCTCGGCCGGTTGCTTGAGGTCGCGCCAGAGGTATTGCGCGAGCCGTTCGTAGGCGGCCGGGTCGGTCGGGTCGTGCTTGATGGCGGTCTCGTAGCTCTTGCGGGCCTCGGCCGTCTTTTGCAGCCCCGCCTGGGCCGCCGCGAGTTGCTGCCACAGGTCCGGGTCGGTGGGGAACTCCTTCAGCAGCGTCTCGGCGTGCGTTTCCGCGTCCGAGTACCGGGCGATGTCCAGGCAGATTTTCAGCGACTCCTTCCGGACGTTGCTCCGCGTTGGGTCTGCCCGCAGGATCTTGTCGTACACGAAGATCAGGTCGGACGCGTCGTCGGTCGGCCCGCGGCGGTCCTTCAGCAACTTCGCGAGTCGCTCGCGGGCGTCCACGTCGGTCGGGACGAATTCGAGGTACTGCTTCAGGAAGTGAATGGCGGCGTCGGACTTGCCCTGGTCCGCGGCACGGTCGGCCATCCGCTTCAGCGCGTCCGGAATCCGCCGGGCCTGGACCGCGTGGACGCCGAACAGCGACCCGACGAGAACGGCGATCACGAGAACGAGCTGGAAGAGGAACCGCTTGTTGATGGTCGGCATCGTGCGCGTCCGTGCGGGAAGAAACAGAACGTCCGTGTCCGGGGGCTGGGGCGATATGGTAAGTCGATCGAATCGGACGGGTCAACCCCGACACGCCCCGACACACCGGGGGGGTGCGGGTTGGACTGGACGAGGGGCGGGCGGGTGGGCAAGATGCCGCGCCGGGCGTCCGGCCCGGTTTCGTGAGGAGGCATCGGACATGCGGAACTTGCTCGCCCTGCTCGGGCTGGCCGTCGTGACGTTCTTCGGCCTGGGCTGGTACCTCGGGTGGTACACGCTGGCCGTGGAGGCGGGGACCGACGGCAAGAAGAAGGTCCACCTGGACGTGGACACGAAGAAGATCGGCGAGGACGCGAAGAAGGGACTGGAAAAGGTCGAACAGTTCCGCGAGGAGAAGCCGAAGCCGAGCCCGGAAACGGCGGCCCCGCCGGCGGGCCAGGAGCCGAAGGAGCGCTCGCTGTTCATTTCCTTGCCCGGCAACAAGTAGCCGGTTCGGACTTTCCCCCGCGGCGGGTAGAATACCCGGCGGGGGTGGACCGTGCGGCGGAAACTCATCGGGATCGGGATCGCCTGCGGGCTCGCGGCGGCGGCGTGGCTGCTCGCGGTCGGCACGCCGGCCGCGACCGGCAAGCCGGACCGGATCTGGGGCAAGCGCGGCGTCCAGCCGGGCGACCTGGCCCGGCCCCGTGCGGCGACCATCGACGGCGCGGGCCGGCTCTGGATCGTCGACTTCACCGCCCGCGTGCAGGCCTACGACCTGGACGGCAACCACCTCGGCTTCACCTGGACGACGCCCGACTTCCGCAACGGCCGGCCCAGCGGCCTCGGCACCGACCGCGACGGCAACCTCGTCGTGTGCGATTCGCACTACCACTGCGTCCGGGTTTACACGCCCCAGGGCACGGAACTCCGCAAGTTCGGCGGCGAACGCGGCACCGGGCCGGGGCAGTTCGGCTACATCTCGGACGCCGTGCAGGACGCCGACGGGTTCTGGTACGTCTCCGAGTTCAGCCTGACGGACCGCGTCACGAAGCTCACGCCGGACGGGGCGTTCGTGACGTGCTGGGGCGAAACCGGCGGCGGGCCGCTGCAGTTCAACCGCCTGCGGGCGCTCGCCCTCGGGCCGGACGGCAACCTGTACGCCGCGGATGCCTGCAACCACCGGATTCAGGTCTTCACGCGGGACGGCGGCTTCGTCCGCGAGTTCGGCAAGCCCGGCACGGCCGTCGGCGAACTGAGCTACCCCTACGACGTGTGCTTCGGCCCCGGCGGGGAACTGTACGTCGCCGAGCGCGGCAACAACCGCGTGCAGAAGTTCACCGCGGACGGCCGATCGCTCGGGTGCTGGGGCACGGCCGGCCGCGGGCCGGGGGAATTGGCCGAGCCGTGGGGGCTGGTCGTCGACCCGTTCGGGCGGGTCCACGTCATCGACACCGAGAACCACCGCGTTCAACGGGTCCGGTTCTGAGGTCCGGCTTGACCGCGTCGTTCGATCCGGTCTACAACCCTCGCCTCACCGGAGTTCCCGCCCGGAGGCGTAGCGTGACCGGCGTGACCCAGCCGCGACTGCCCGTTGCCACGACCCGCCTCACGATCGTCGTTTCGCCGTCGGCTCGGAAGCCGGTTCCGCACCTTCGCGCGGTCGCGGTCGTCCTGTTCGCGGCCCTGCTGAACGCCGCCTATCTGCTGATCGCGTGCCCGATGGAACTCGCCCCGGACGAGGCCCACTACTGGCAGTGGTCGCGGCACCTGGACTACTGCTACTACTCGAAGGGGCCGCTGGTCGCGTGGCTGATCCGGGGCGGGTGCGAACTCTTCGGCGACCTCAGCATTCGCTTGACGGGCGACGAGGCGGCCGCGGTGCGGTCGCCGGCGGTGCTGTGCGGGACGCTGCTGTTCGCGGGGGTGTACGTCCTCGCCTACCGAACGACTCGCAGCGAGTCGTTCGCGCTCGCCACGGTCGCGGCGGGGCTGACCGTCCCGGCGATCCCCGCCACGGGCGTGCTCATCACCATCGACTCGCCGCTGCTCGCGTGCTGGGCGTGGGCGACGGTCTTCGTCCAGCGAGCGGTCTTCCGCGGCGGGACCTGGCCGTGGGTCGGGGCGGGGGTCATCTCCGCGATCGGCGTGCTCGGCAAGTACACGATGCTCGGCTTCCCCGGTTGTGTCGGATTGTTTCTGCTCGCGAATCCGTCGTTCCGGCCGCAGTTGCGAAAGCCGGGGTTCTGGGTCTTCGCGACACTGACGGCGTGTGGAATACTTCCCATTCTCGTGTGGAACGCGAATCAGGACTGGATCGGGTTTCGACACCTGTTCGCTCTGGCCGGGGCTACTCGGAACGCCGGAAGGCCGCTGATTGACCCATTGGGGCCGATCGCGTTCCTGGGCGGACAGGCGGGCGTGTTGCTCGGGTACTGGTTCGTCGTGTGGGCGGCGGCCGCGGTCGCGCTCCGGAACACGCGCGACCCCCGCGTCGCGTTCCTGTGGTGGCTGTCGGTCCCGGTGTGGCTCGTCTTCGCGGCATCCAGCATTCGCGGCACCGCCGAGGCGAACTGGACCGCCCCCGCGTTCGTGACCGGGTGGGTGCTGGGCGGCGTGTGGCTCCGCGACCGACTTCGCGGAGCAAGCCACCTGCTCTATTCCCGCTGCCTCACTTGCGCCATTTGCCTCGGCATCGCGGTCACGCTTTGCGGTCGTTACCCCTCGCTGATCCGCCCCCTCCTCGCGAAAGTCTGCCCGACCCCGACGACCGACAAACCCGCCCCAATCCGCCAACTCGACCCCACCACCCGGCTCGCGGGCTGGACGACGCTGGCGAGGGAAGTGGATCGCGTTCGGGAGGCGATTCGGCGCGAGGATGGGCACGATCCCGTCATCGTCGCGTCAAGCTGGTCAATCCCGGGGGAGCTTGCGTTCTATTGCGCCGGGCACCCTGCCACATACTCCGTCGGCCTCGCCCTGACCGACCGCCACAGCCAGTACGACATTTGGCGGCCGAATCCCGTCGCCGACGCGCAAGCCTTCCGCGGCCGGACGTTCGTGTGCGTCGGCTACCGGACGCCGGTGATGGAACAGGGCTTCGAGCGGGTCGAGCCGCCAGTCGAGGTGATCGCCTCAGACGGCGGGGTCCCGATCGCGACCTGGGAAATCTGGGTGTGCCGGGGGTTCCGCGGGTTCCCAACGAACGGCGGTCGTTCCACGGGGGCCGGGTATTAGCCGACAGCACACGGAGGTGCTGACCCAGACGCCGATCCCGTCGGCAGTCCGGTCGGGCCTAAAGGGCAGGTGGAACGTGGGGACATGGCTCGTGACGTGCGGTGCGTGCGAACACACCTGGAAGGTTGTCGGCAACTGGTCGGTCTACGAACGCGAAGCGATCGAATCCCGGCCGTGCCCGGCGTGTTCCGCGTACACGCTGAAGAGCCCGGAGCCGGAAGCCAAGAAGCCGACCTGCCGCCGCGTGGGGCCGACCAAGCTCCGCCACTCGCAGACGCTGCAACCGGTCGCGCGGGCCGTTTGAATCAGACCACGACCCACTCCGCGGGCCGAACGCCCGCACCCGTCAGCCACCACGCCCTCACGTCGGGGGCGTCGCCGGCCAGCCCGATGATGACGTGGACGACCGCGTCCCCGTAGCCGTTCCGCTCGATGTCTCGCGGGCTGGGGATCGGGGCCGAGGTCGGGTGCGAGTGGTAGACGGCTAGTTCCACCGTGCCGGCGGACCGCATCTCTTTCGCCGCTTGCAGCAACTCCTTCACGGGAACCGCATACTCCGTCGGACTCGCGAGTTCGTTCGTGAGCGGGATGTGATGCGTCACGCGGCCGACGCCCGCTTCGATGTGCCCCGCGAGGAACCCGCAGCACTCGTTTGGCGACACACTTCGGGCATGGGCGAGCATCGCTTCAAAGAGTGCCGAGGGAACTTCGAGCCGGAAGCGGGGCATGCCGTCATGGTAGCCGCCCGCGCGTCTGCGAAAACAACCCCTCCCCCCAACCCCCTCCCCGAAGCGGAGAGGGGGAGAAAGGCATCTTCT
>CAYUHJ010000097.1:0-3314 GCA_964444365.1 uncultured Alcaligenaceae bacterium
CGGCTTCGCCCCGCGGCCCGGCGGCGGCCCGCCGGGCGGCCCCCGCCCCGCCCCGAAGCCGCGCGGCCCCGGTGCCCCCGGCTGGCGGAACAGCCCGAAGCCGGCCTCCGCGGAACCGGCCAAGCCGGCCGAGGCCCCGGCCGCCGAGACCCCGGCCGCCCCGCCGCCGCCCCCGAAGAAGCCGCCGAAGCCGAAGGCCCCGCCCCGGCTCAACGACCAGCAGAAAACCGGGAAGGAGCCGGTGTACTCCTTCGCGCAACTGGCCGCCCTGCTGAGCCCGCCCCCGCCGCCGAAGCCGGAACCGAAGCCCGAGCCGAAGCCGGTGGAGCCAGCCGCCGAAGCCCCCGCGCCGCAGCCCGCAGAAACAGCCCCGCCGCCGGACGCCCCGCCGTCCGCCTGACCGCCGCCCCCTCGACCGGCCCCGTGAGACCCACGGGGCCGACACTTTCCCGGCCGCGCCCTGCTAAAATGGGGATGCGGCATTCCCTTTGCCTCAAACCGTTCGCGCTGCCGCCCGGTGCCGGTCCCGGACCGCCCCGGAGTCTGATACGGAGAACCCGGCATGGCCCAGGACACCCCGAACGCCCCCGACAAGCCCACGCCGCCCGCCCCGCCTGCGGCCAAGAAGGCCGCCCCCGTCGTGCCCGGCGGGTGGATCGCGCTCGCCCTGCTCGCCGTCGTCGCCGGCATGTTGCTGCTCTACGACCCCTCGCCGAAGCTGATCACCTACACCGAGTTCCGCAAGCTCGCCGAGACGGGGCAGATCAAGAAGTTCACCCTTGTCGGGAAGGACCGCGCCCGGGGCGAGGTCCGCAACCCGGACGCCGAGGCCGTGAAGGGGCTCAAACTCCAGGGCGGCGAATTCTCCGTCATGCTCCCCGCGTCGGACAACCAGAACGACTTCATCCGCGGCCTCGAAGCGAAGGACAAGGAGTACCGCGAGGCGCTCAAGAAGGAGAAGCCGGACGACAAGACCGAAGAGATCGCGATCGCGAAGGTCGAGGAACCGATCCCGGTCCTGACGCCCATTCTCACGTTGATCCTGCCGCTGGTGCTGGTCGCCGCGTTCTTCGTGTTCTTCATCCTCCCCCGGCTCCGCGACCCGGTCGGCGGCGGGTTCTTGAACAACTACATCCGCAGCCCCGCCCGACGGTACGAGAAGAACCGGTCCCGCATCTCGTTCGACGACGTGGCCGGCATGGAAGGGGCTAAGCGCGAACTGCAAGAGATCGTCGACTTCCTCCGCAACCCGGACAAGTTCTCCCGGCTCGGGGCGCAGGTGCCGAAGGGCGTGCTGCTCGTCGGGTCGCCGGGGACCGGGAAGACGCTGCTGGCGAAGGCCGTTGCCGGGGAGGCGAACGTCCCGTTCTTCAGCATCAACGGGTCCGAGTTCATCCAGATGTTCGTCGGCGTCGGGGCGAGCCGGGTCCGCGACCTGTTCAAGACCGCGAAGGAAGCGGCCCCGTGCGTCATTTTCATCGACGAAATCGATGCCGTCGGCCGGATGCGCGGGGCCGGGGTCGGTGGCGGCTCGGACGAACGCGAGCAGACGCTGAACCAAATCCTCAGCGAGATGGACGGCTTCGCCCCGAACGAGACTGTGATCGTCCTCGCCGCGACGAACCGCCCGGACGTGCTCGACGCCGCGCTGCTACGCCCCGGCCGCTTCGACCGGCACGTCACCGTCGACCGCCCGACGTGGCAGGGCCGGCTCGCGATTCTGAAGGTTCACACGCGGAACAAGCCCCTCGCGGACACCGTGGACCTGGAGAAGATCGCCCGGCGGATGATCGGGATGAGCGGGGCCGACCTGCGGAACCTCTGCAACGAAGCCGCCCTCGTCGCCACGCGGGAGGGGAAGAACTCGATCGAGCAGTCCGACTTCGACGCCGCCAGCGACCGCGTCCGGCTCGGGCTGAAGCGGGAAGAGAAGTTCAGCGAGGTCGAGCAGCGCCGTACCGCGTACCACGAGGCGGGGCATGCTTTGTGCGCGTGGCTCGAACCGAAGGCGGACCCGCTGGAACGGGTCAGCATCATTCCCCGCGGCCGGGCCGGCGGCGTCACGATGTTCGAGCCCGACGAGGACCGCGTCGACCGCAGTTACAGCGAGTTCATGGCCGCCATCGTCGTCATGCTCGGCGGCCGGGCGGCGGACAAGCTCGTCCTCGGCGAGCCGATGGCCGGCGCGATTCAGGACATCAAGCAGGCCACGAAGATCGCCCGCGCGATGGTCACGCAGTACGGCATGAGCGACCGCCTCGGGCCGATCCACTACCGGTTCGCCGAAGAACACGTCTTCCTCGGCAAGGAGATGCACGAGGGCCGCGACTTCAGCGAGGGGACGGCCAAGATCATCGACGAGGAGATCCAGCGGATCGTGAACGAGGGGCTGCAGCGGGCCGAATCGCTTCTGATGAAGAACCGCGAGGACCTGGACAAGCTCGCGACCGCACTGCTGGCCAACGAGGAACTCGACCGGGAAGCCGTAGATAAACTCTTGCGGAAGGCCCCCCCGCAAACCCCGCCGGACACGATTCCCGTAAACGTCGACTCGGTCGGCGTTCCCGACTCGCCCCCTGGGCTGGCCTTCGGCGGGGCATAGCGCGGTGTGGCCGAGATGCTCCGCATGTCGGCTCGCTTCGCATCTCGACCCGTACTCGCGAATAGAGGCGAGGTCACACGCGGAGCGTGTGGCCCACAATATCTGACTCGCGCGTCAAGACGCCGGGAGATGGGCTCTATCTCTTGGCGTCTCGTCGTCGCGCCCGGTAAACTGACGACCACCGCCTCCCCAGCGAGCCCCTCCCGATGCGCCAACTTCTCCCCTTCGCTGCCCTGTTTGCTCTCACTTTCGCAATGCCGGCCGCCGACGAGTGGCCCGCCCACCGCGGCCCGCACGCCAATGGCACCTCCGACGCGAAAGCGCTGCCGACGGAGTGGAACGAGAAGACGAACATCAAGTGGAAAGTCCCCATCCCCGGCAAGGCGTGGTCGTCCCCGGTGGTGTGGGGGCACCAGGTCTGGGTCACGAACGCGACGCCGGACGGCAAGCAACTGTCCGCGGTGTGCGTGGACCGCGACAAGGGCACCATCGTTTACGACACGAAGGTGTTCCAGATCGAGAAGCCGCAGTTCGCCCACGCCTTCAACAGCCACGCCTCGTGTACGCCGGTCATCGAAGAGGAATCCGTCTACGTCCACTTCGGCAGCAGCGGGACCGCGTGCGTTGATACGAAGAACGGGGCCGTCGTCTGGACCCAGACCGACCTGAAGTGCGACCACTTCCGCGGCCCCGCCTCCTCGCCCGTGGTGTA
>CAYUHJ010000097.1:3324-20952 GCA_964444365.1 uncultured Alcaligenaceae bacterium
CGCCGATCATTTACAAGGACAAGTTGATCCTCATCTTCGACGGGCACGACAAGCAGTACGTGACGGCCCTCCACAAGTCGAACGGCAAGCCCGCGTGGACGACCAGCCGCGACATCCGGTACACGTCCGACGACGGCGACATCAAGAAGGCCTACGCCACGCCCGCGGTCGTGGAGGTCGGCGGGAAGCCGCAACTCGTCTGCCCGTCGGCGGAATGCACGGTCGCGTACAACCCGGACGACGGCAAGGAACTGTGGCGGATCACCCACGGCGGGATGAACGTGTCGTCCCGCCCGGTGTTCGGCCACGGGCTGATGTACCTGACCAGCGGCCACAACGGGAAGTTGCTCGCCGTCAAGCAGGGCGTGTCCGGCGTCGTCCCGAAGGACGCGGTCCAGTGGCAGACGAACAAGGCCGTCCCGACGCGGCCGTCCCTGCTGCTGCTCGGCGACCTGATCTTCATGGTGGACGACAAGGGGATCGCGTCCTGCCTCGACGCCAAGACCGGGAAGGTCCACTGGTCCGAGCGGCTCGGCGGCGAGTACTCCGCGTCCCCGGTGTCCGGTGGCGGGCACGTCTACTTCTGCGACCAGCTCGGCAAGACGACCGTCGTGAAGGCCGCCAGGGAGTTCGAGTCCGTGGCGGAAAACAAGCTCGACGGCGGGTTCATGGCCAGCCCCGCGGTCGCCGGCGAGCACCTGTTCCTGCGGACGAAGACGCACCTGTACTGCGTCGGGAAGTGACCGGCGGGGCTACTTCCCCTTCGGCCAGAAGATGGTGAGGACGCCCGCCCCCTTGGCGGCGTCGTACAACTTCGCTTCCTTCCCCCACGGGACGTCCCCGGCCACGTCCGCGAACAGGTCCTTCCGCCCCGTGGCCTTGACCGCCTCCGCGAGTTCCTTTTCCAGCCCGTCCATCGGCACGGCCTTCCCCTCGAGCGTGACGAGGGCCGCCTCGCCCTCCATCCACATCTTCACCTTGATGATCCGGTCCTTGATGTCGTCCGGCTTCACCATCTTCGTTCGGGCCGCGTCGGACGGCGGTTCCGGCGGCAGGTCGATCACCCGGCGGAGGTTCGCGTAGCTGGTGGTGATCATGTAGAAGATCAGCAGCACGAGCGCGACGTCGATCAGCGGGTTCATGTCGAGCCGGGCCTCGTCCGGTTCCGGCGGCTTCGGCGGCTCCAGGTCGGCGACCGCGTCCGCGAACAGCGGGTGATCTTCGATGGCTTGCCACGTGGAATCGGTGGGGCCGCGGACCTCGTCGCTCGGCTCCCATTCGCCGTCGCGAACGCCTTCGAGGACGCGCGCGGCCGAGGGCACGTCGACGGCCTGCGGGGAACCTTCGTGTCGGACGCGCCAGGACATACATTTCCCCACGAACCGTGTATCCGCGACGCGCTAGCGGAGCGCGGGAGGCTGCCCGCGCTCCGCTAGCGCGTCGCGGCTACACATTACTTCTGTTCGTTCACCTCGGCGGAGTACGACGCGATCTTGTCCTTCACCCGCCGGGCGTCGAGTTCCTTCGCCACCTCGCGGATGCGTTCCCGCGGCAACGTCTGGTCGCACGCCACGCGCACTTCGGGCGGTTGCTTCACGTCCGCCAGTTTCACGTCGAGGCGGGCCAGCATCTCGCCGACGGTGGCGAGGTTGTTGTCCTCCGGGGCCGGCGTCCCGTTCCCGACCTGGACGGCGTAAAACACCTCGCCGCTGACGCGCTTCTCGATGCGGATCGTGATCGCGTCCGCGTCGTTCCGCGGCTCGAACGCGTTCTTCATCCCCGGCACATCCACGGGCGACAGGGCCGCGACCGCGGAGGTCATCATGAAGAAGATCAGCAACACGAGACTGATGTCGATGAGCGGGATCATGTCGACGTCGTCGTCATCGTCGTCCGCCGAAGTCGGAACGGTCACGTCCATTTCCACGGCCGCGAGTTGCTCCGCGAGGTCGTCCGGCACCGGCTGGGCCCCGGCGGGCGCGAGGAAGTCCGAGACGAGCGGGTGGTCCGAGACCAGGGTCCACGGCGCGGTCGACCCCGCCGGGCGGAGCTTGTCCGCGCCGGAGACCCGCCCCTGCCCGGCCCAGCCGGAGAGCACGTCGTAGGGCACGCCGCGGTACACCGTATCCGCGGCGACGAACCAGACATCGAACGCGGCGGGACGGGCCATGCCAACACCTGCGAGAGCCGCGACCGCAAGGGAGCGGCCGCTTCAGGGGTCAAATCGCGGAATCGACGGAGAAAGTCGTTGTCCATCCGTGCTGCAACTTCACCGTTGGGGCGGCCGCTCCCTTGCGGTCGCGGCTCTCGATTAGCGCTTTGCTGCGACCGGCACCGCCGCCTTTTCCGGCGGTGCGTTCGGCAGGTTCCCCTTGTTCTGCACCAGGATGATGAGCTTCTGCGCCGCCGCCTTCATCCGCAGTTCGAAGCGGTGGTTCCAGTCCTTGAACAGCACGTGGAAGAACACCAGCGGGATCGCCGTGACGAGGCCCATCGCCGTGGCGCACAGCGCGAGGCCGATCTTCTCGGACTGGTCGGTCACGTTCTTCGTCGCGGCGGCCCCGCCCTTCGTGTCGCCGATCGCGCTGAAGGTCTGCACCATCGAGACGACCGTGCCGAGCAGCCCGACCATCGTGGCGATCTTCGCGATGGCGAGGATCATCGCCAACAGGAAGTTCAGCCGGGGGTTGATCTCCAGTTCGATGGCGCTGGCCATGCTCCGCCGCATCGCGGCCGCCCCCTGGCCCGCCGCCTCCAGGCCGGCCACGAACAGGAACCGGGGGATGAGCCCCTTTTCCTCCCGGCACAGCGTCAGCGCCCCGGCCACGCCGTGCTTCTTGATCGCGTCCTGCAGGTCCGGCATGAACGAGTCCATGTCCGTTTTGGCCGACACGTTGAGCAGGAACCGCCACGCGACGAGGGCGAACGCGACCAGCGACATGACGGTCATCGGGACCGCGAAGTACCAGTCGTTCTTGAAGAAGTTCACGAAGGCATTCATGCCGGCTCTCGGGCGGGGTCGGGGGCGACCCCCATAGCAATACCGAGAGCCGTCGGCTTCTTGTAGGGTGGGTCGAGCCGCTTCGGCGAAGACCCACCGGATTGGCAATCGGCCGTTGTCGCTTCGGCGGGTCTTCGCGAAATGCTCGACCCACCCTACAAGATCACTCCTCCTCCTCGTCCTTCATCGCCGCCTTCGCGACGACCGCGGCCTGCACGCCCGCCGGCACCTGCTCGTAGTGGCTCAGTTCCAACGTGTAGGACCCCTGCCCCTGCGTGAGGCCGCCGAGCTGGGCCGCGTACTTCGCCACCTCCGAAAGCGGGGCTCGCGCCACGACCACCGTCACGTCGCCGGGGAGCGTGTCCTGACTCTCGACGTGCGCCCGCCGGGCGGGAAGGTCGCCGAGGACCGCGCCGGTGAACCGGGCCGGGGCCGTGATTTCCAGCTTCACGATCGGTTCGAGCAGCACCGGCCGGGCCGCGAGGATCGCCTTCTTGAACGCGATCCGCCCCGCCGTCTTGAACGCCGCCTCGGACGAATCGACGGGGTGCTCCTTGCCGAAGAAAACCTCCACCGCGATGTCCTGCATCCGGTAGCCGGCCAGCGCCCCGCGTTCCAGCACCTCCCGGCAACCCTTCTCCACGGCGGGGACGTACTGGTTCGGGATCGTGCCGCCGACGACATGGTCGAGGAAGGCGAAGTTGAACGCCGGGTCGTACTTGACGTGCCGCAACTTCTCGAAGTGGGACTTGTTCGCGAACCGCTCTTTCACCTCGTCTTCCGTGCGGATGTCGCGGTCGAGCGGGAACACCCGCAGATGCACCTCGGCGAACTGCCCGCGGCCGCCGGTTTGTTTCTTGTGCTTGTGCTCGCCGGAGCCGGGGTGCGTCACGGTTTCGTGGTACGGCACCTTCGGCTCCTTCGTGACGATGTCCACGTCGAAGCGGTGCTTGAGCCGCTCCTGCACGACTTCGAGGTGAAGCTGCCCTACGCCGGAGAGGACCATTTCGTGCGTCTGCGGGTCGTGCTGGAGCCGCAGCGTCGGGTCTTCCTCGGCGATCTTGTGCAGCCCGGCCGCGACCTTCTGCTCGTCGCCGCGGTTCTTCGCCGCGATGGCGAGCCCGAACATCGGGGCGGGGAACGGGATCGCCGGCAGCAGCGGGGCGTCCGGCCGGAACGCGACCGTGTCGCCGACGTGCAGGCCGTCCACCTTCGCGACGGCAACGATGTCGCCGGGCACCGCCTCGGGCACGGGTGTCGTCGTCTTCCCGTGAACTTGCAGCAGTTGCCCGACGCGGACGGACTTGCCCGTGTTCACGTCGCACACCTGGTGGTTCGGCGTCAGCCTCCCGGCGAGCACGCGGATGAAGCTGAGGTGCCCGACGTACCGGTCGTTGACCACCTTGAAGACTTGCCCCAGGAATTCCGAGGTTTCCGTCGGCTCGACCGGCCGAGCGGTGCCGTTGACGCCGACGCTCAGCCCCGCGAGTCGGCGCTTCGCGTAGCCCGGCGACAACCCGTAGCGACTGAGCGCGTCGAGCAGTTCGGCGACGCCGATGTCCTTCTTTGCGGACGTGCAGAAGATCGGCACCAGCGTCCCGGCGGCGAGGGCGGCGGGGATCGCGGCCTCCAGTTCGAACGGGGACACGTCCCCTTCGGTGAGGAACCGCTCCGTCAAGGTTTCGTCCGCCTCGACGACTGCGTCGACCAGTTGCGAGCGGTACGGGCCGTCCCCTTCCAGGACGCAATCGACTTTCGTGAACTTTGCCCCGGTCGCGTCGGGCACGTTGAACGGCACGCACGACTTCCCGAACGCCTCGCGGATGGCCTCCACGACGGCGGCGAAGTCGACCTTCTCCCCGTCGAGCTTGTTGACGACGACGACCCGGCTCAGGCCGCGGTCGGTGGCCTCGCGGAACATCCGGCGGGTGGTCGGCTCGATGCCGCCGGTCGCGGACACGACGACCACCGCGGTCTCGACGGCGGCGAGCCCTTCCAGCGCGGCCCCGATGAAGTCCGGGGTGCCCGGCGTGTCGAGGATGTTCAGCGACTTGCCGGCGTGCTCGGCGTGCAGGACGTGGGCGTCGATCGAGAAGTGGTGGCGGTGCTCGTCCTCGTCGAAGTCGGCGACGGACGTGCCGTCGTCCACGCTCCCCATCCGGTCGACCGCGTGGGCCTCGAACAGCAGGGCATCGGCCAGGCTGGTCTTGCCGGCGGCGCGGTGCCCCACGAGTGCAATGTCCCGGACGTCGTCGACGAGATGGCGTCCCATAGCTACCTCCCTTCGGGAAATGGAGGCCCGGCGGGCACGGTGCCCGGGGCGTCCCGGAAGGGAGGTGGTGGCTCGGTGGCGCGAGCGCGGCACAGGCCGTCTGGTTAGTGGGTCACTCGCCCCGCGAGTGACCCGCTTCCGCCCAGGAAAGTCTTCCGCTTGGTCGGGGAGCTTTTCCGGGCAGCCAGCCGCGACTCGCGGAGCGAGTCGCCCACTGACGGCGGTCAGGTCGTGCGCGTCGAAGGAGTCGCCGCCTGGATGCCGGGGGTCGCCCGAACCAGGGCCAAAGCCTCGGACAGAGGGACCGTTCCCTCGTACAGCGCCCGGCCGATGATGCAGCCGGGCGTGCCGGCTTCCGCCAGCCGGCGAACGTGCTCCAGGGTGGACACCCCGCCGGACGCGACCACGGGCAACCGGGTGGCGGCCCGCATCTCGGCGAGGGCGTCGAAGTTCGGACCGGACATCATGCCGTCCCGTGCAATGTCGGTGTACACGACCGCCGCCAGCGGGGCGGATTCGACTTGTTTCGCCAGGTCGGTCGCCTTCGTGGTCGAGGTCTCGAGCCAGCCGTCGGTGGCGACGAACCCGTCGCGGGCGTCGAGGCCGAGGACGACGCGGTCGGGGAACCGCATCGCGACCGCCCGAACCCACGCCGGGTCTTGCAGCGCTTTCGTCCCGAGCACGGCCCACCGGACGCCCCAGCCGAAGACGGCGTCCAGGTCCGCGTCGGTGCGAATCCCGCCGCCGAGCTGGCACGGCACCGGCACCGCCGCCACGATCCGCCGGATCACGTCCCCGTTCGTGGGCGTACCCGCCTTCGCGCCGTCGAGGTCGACGACGTGAATCCGGTCGGCCCCCTGGGCCACCCAGCCCTTCGCGACGGCCACGGGGTCATCGGAGAAGACGGTTTCCCGCGAATAGTCCCCCTGCCGAAGCCGGACGCACCGGCCGCCGAGCAGGTCGATCGCGGGGAAGATGTGCATGTCGGCCGTCCGGGAGAATGAAGACAGATGCTATTGTGCCCCGGCCCCGTGCCGTTGGCAAGCGGCGGGGGGGCGTGAGGGGTCGGCGGTCAGCCGAGCAGAGTCCGGCACCGGTCGCGGACGGTTTGCAGGGCCGTCCCGAGGGGCATCCGGGCGAAGTGGGCGGCCAGGTCGGCGGCGCGGCGGTGGAACTTCGGCTCGAACGTGAGCTGTCGGACCGCTTCCAGCACGTCGCTGGCGGGGTACTCGCCGGCCAGGAAGTGCGCCGTGCCGAGCTTGTGGAGGGCGGTCGCGTTCAGGATGTGTTCCCCGTGGATCGGGAGCAGCAGCTGCGGCCGGCCGGCGCACAGGGCCGCTTCCCCCGCGGACAGCCCGCCGTGGTGGACGAGTACGCCGCACCGGGCGAAGGCGTCCGCGAGCGGGACCGGGCGGTCGTGGACGGTCAGACCGTCGGCCCGCAACCGGTCGCGCAGGTCGGGTTCGCTGCCGCGAACGTAGGCCTCGCCCGCGAATCCGCCCTTCGCCAGGAGCCGCAACGCCGGTTCGGTGCTCGCGACCTCGGCCGCGAGGTAGGCGAAGAACCGCGGCGTTGCCGGCGGCGGCAGGGGGGGCGGCATCGGGTCGAGCGGGCCCAGGCACGACTCCGTCCGGAGCCCGCGGTACGGGTCCAGTTCCGGGAACACCGTCACGCACCGCTCGGCCCCCGCGAACGCGGCGGGGAGCGTGTCGGTGCCGGGCCGCAGCCGGTCCCCCATCACGGCCCGGACGACGCGGAGCGTGTCGGCTTCGGGGTACGCCGGCTCGCGGTCCTCGAAGCTCTTCGGGAAGCTCGGCAGGTGGTACGGCGGCTGACAGTACCCGTTGCCCACATCGACCACCGGCACCCGGCCGGTCGCGGTGAGCACCAGGGTCGGGGAGAAGTCGCACAGCACGAGGTCCGGCCGGGTCGCCCCGAGAATTCCGTCCCAGCACGCGACCAGCGACGCGAGGACGTCGGCACTGGCGTACCCGTGGACCGCGAGCACGTCCCCGAAGCTCGCGGGAGAGGTGGGCTTGCCCGGTTCGGGCGGCTTCACCCACGACGGCGCGAGCAGCACCGGCCAGGGCGCGTCCCGGAACGCGGCCCAGGGGGAGAGCACGTCCTTCAGGGCGAACACCGGGCGGTGGCCGTCGTCCGCGAGGGCCTGCGCCACCGCCAGCAGCGGGCGGACGTGGCCGAACCCGCCGCCGAGCTCCCACCCGAGCAGGACCGTCTTCCCCCGCCGCGGCGCGACGTGGACCGCCGGCGGAACCGGGTCGGGGGCTTCCGACACGAAATCCCGGACCTTGCCGCCCGCCGACCGGGGGATTTCCGGCACGACTTCGATGTCCGCCCAGCCGGGGGTTTCGAGGTACTCGTCGACTTCCTTCTTCGCCAGGGCCAGGGAGTCTGCCGTCCAGTCCCGCCCCGGCACGAGCCGGACCGACAGCCGGCCCGTCGACCGCTGCGTGACCTGATACTGCAACAGGCCGGGCAGCTTTTGGAACGCCATGCTCAGCGGGCTGGTGCTCTTCCGGTTCCCGCCGGGGAGGCGGAACCACGGCCGCAGTTTCCCGTCGATTTGCCGCAGCAGGGGGAGCCCCCGGCCGCACGGGCACGGGCCGCCGGGGACCGCCCCGTCGAGGATGTCGTACCGGATGAACGGCATCCGAAAGTTGTGCAGGGCGGTGATGACGACCCGCCCCGGAACCCCCGGCGGGCACGGGTTGCCGGCGTCGTCGAGCACTTCCAGCAGCACGTTCTCCGCGTGGACGTGCAGCCCGTGCCCGGCCGGACACGGCGACGCGAGGTAGCCCGCCTCCGTGCAGCTGTACAGGTCCACGACCGGCACCCCGAACGCCGCCTCGATGCGGGCCTTGACCTCCGGGGCGAGCCGCTCGGCGATCACCTGAATCGCCTTCAACCCGGCCGGGCGGCCGTGCTTCCCCGCCAGTTCCGCGACGAGGTCGAGGTGCGACGGGTACCCGAGCAGGTACGCCGGGTCGACCCGCCGCAGCCAGTCGTAGTGCTTCTGCGGATCCTGCCGCAGTTCCATCGCGTACGCCGGCCCCATCTCGATCAGCGGGGCCAGGGCCGGGTGCCAGTGCGGCAGTTTCGTCCCCGTGAGAAGGGCCTGTTCGTGCTCCGGGGATTTGGGCTTGATCGGGCGGATGGAGGCCAGCGGCAGTCGCGGGTCGATCCGCGCCCATTCGAGGTCGCGGAGGTAGAACGCGAGCCACCAGAGTTGTTCGCGGGTCGTTTGCAGGACGGTGACCGGCACGCCGGACGTTCCGGAGGTGCTGCCCTCGCCGGCGGCCTGGATTCCCTCCGGGAGCGTGGCCGCGTGCAGGTCCGCGCCGAGGTCGCCGATCGCGGTGCGCGGCAGGAGTGGAACGCGCCGGAAGTCGTCGGGGGTGCGGATCTGTTCGGGGTCGACGCCCGCGGCGGCGAACGTCCGCCGGTAGTGCGGGACGTGGGCGGCCGCGTGTCGAAGGAGTTCGCGGGCCTGGTCGATCTGACGGCGGGCGATCTCGTCCGGCGGCAGCCACTGCGTTTGCGTAAGGGAGAGGTACGCCGTCCAGAGCTGCCCGTACCGCGGGTCGGGCAGCGTCGGCCAGACGCCGCCGGGGGCCGGCTTGAGGCGGAAGAACGGCTCGGGGGCGGGCGTCATGGCGTCAGCCCGTGCCTCTCGATCATTTGATGGGGATGTCACGGGAAGGGTCAGGTTGCCTCTTCCTCACTCCCCCCTGGGAGGGGGAGGTTCGGGGTGGGGGTCGCTTGAGGGGTGAACTCTCACCCCCCACCCTAACCCTCCCCCGCAAGGGGGGAGGGGACCAGACGGGTCGAGCGAAGCGTCACCCCTCGCCGGGACTGGCGGCCGCTTCTGCGGGGGTCTCCGCGTCCTTCGGCAAGTCCTTGCTGCCGACGACGGTGAGGTTCATCCCGATCTGAACGGACACCGGCGTGCCGTCCACGTCGATCGCGGTCTTGCCGTTGAGGTACCACCCGAGCGACCCGGTCGAGAACTCCTTCACCTCGGCGATCAGCGGGACGCCGTTGATGACGACCGTCACCGGCTTGGCCTTGGTGCGGAACTGCGGGCGGGTGACGGGGCACGTCGTCTTCGGCGGCATGGCGGACTCTCGAACGGGAAGGCGGGCGGACGGTTGTCGGGTAACCTACTTCCCCGACCGCCGGCCGGCGAGTGTGCGGATCGCGAACGCGCCGGCCGCCGCCAGACCGAGGATCGCCCCCGGCGGGGCGGGGACCGGGTTCGGCGGGGTCACGGGCGGCGGGTCGACCGGCGGCTTCTCGGGCGTGGTCGGGGTGGTCGGGTCGAGCGGCCCGCTGCCGTTGTTGTCGCCGCCGTTCCCCGGCGGGATGAGGTCGCCGGGTCCGTTCGGGAAACCGGGGCCGCCGCCGCCGAACCCGCCCCCGCCGCCCCCTCCCCCGCCGGCCGGTGCGCCCCCGCCGCCGGCCATCCGGCCGAGCAGGGAGCCGCCCCCGCCGCCGAGCAGGGAGCCGTCGCCGCTCGCCGGGGCCCGGAGCCTCCGACGCAGTGCGAGTTGCGATTCCGGCGCGGCCGCGTCCCCGTCCGCGAGCCCGGTCAGCCGCACGAGTTCGAGGTGCAGCAACGCCGGGTTGCGGTCAAAGCTCGCGTCGTCGCCGGTGAGTTCGGAGAGGTACTGCTCGGCCCGCTGGACGAACTCCGGGGCGTCCGCCGCGGGGTGGGCCGCCCGGAACGCGCCGGCGTGCAGGCTGAAGGCTTTTCCCTCTTCCGGGAAGTTCGGCTCGGCGATCAGTTCCCACAGCGCCGCCTGGAACGCCGGGTTTGCGAGGGCCGGGTCCGAAATCGTTTCCTGGTAGAACCGGCCGTACAACTCGCGGATCAGCCTGGTCCGTTTCGCGGCCTGCTTCTGCCCGGCCTCGTCGTCCGGCAACCCGAAGTGGGCCGGGTCGCCGAACGGCTCGACCGCGAACGGGTACGTCTGCCCCGCGGCGATGGGCACGAACGGCTCCGCGCAAAAGGTGCGGAAGTCCTGGTCCAGCCCGTCGGACGGGAACGACCGTTCCGGGAATTCGAAGTGCAGCGCCCCCGCCGGCTTGAGGAACTCGCCCTTCCCCTGGACGGCGAACGCGAACGGCGTCCGGTCGCGGAGTTCGACGTACCGCAACCTCACCCGCGGGGGCGGCGTCTTCTCCGGTTTCTCCGCCGGTGCGTCGGCCGGCCGCGGCGGCGGGGCGACTTCCTGGGCCGCGGCCGCGGCGACGAAGAACCCCACGCAACCCGCGGCGAACGCGACGATTCGGCACTTCACGGTCATCGCATCCTCCTACCCGGACCCTCCCGAGTGGGCGAAGTGTAGTCCTTCCGGCCGGGCGTGGGTAGCCGAAGTTGGCGGCAGGGGTTTCGCCGCGGAGCGGTGTTCCATAATGGAGGAGTGGCAACCCCTTCCGAGATCCCCCATGAAACTCGGCCTCATCAACTCCGCGTGGGTCCAGGCCGGCCGCGGCACGGCCTACGGCATCCGCCAGACGAAGGCGGTCGGGTTCGACACGATCGACATTTTCGCCGACCCGCTCGACACGGACGCGCGGGAGCGCAAGCTCATCCGCACCGAGTGCGAGGCCGCCAACCTGCCCGTCGTCAGCGTGGCGTGCGTCGCCGTCGGGTTGATCGACTTCAACCCGAGCGTCCAGCGGTTCCACGTCTCGCGGTGCCGGGCGTACCTCGACTTCGCGTTCGAGCTCGGGGCGAAGAACCTGCTGCTCGTCCTCGGAGAGTACATCTGGCAGCGCGAGGTCATCCCGCCCGCGGAGCAGTGGGCGACCGGCGTGAAGCACCTGAAGGCCCTCGGCGACGCCGCCGCGGATCTGGGGCTGGAAATCGCCCTCGAACTCGAACCGTTTCATCTGAGCCTGCTCAACGACGTGCCGAGCATGGTGCGGTTTCTGGACGACGTGGCGCACCCGGCGGTGAAGGCGAACGTTGACATTTCGCATCTGCAATTGGCACGATCCCGGCCGGAAGAATTGCGTCAACTGAAGGGAAGGGCGGCCCACGTTCACATCTCCGATTGCGATGGTCGGGTTCACGGCGACCTGCCGCCGGGCCGGGGCGTGGTCGATTTCGTGCCGTACCTGCGGGAAATCCGCGACCTCGGCGTCGAGACGATGAGCATCGAACTGGAATATTCGCCCGAGCCGGAAAAGATCGCCGAGTGGGTCGCGGAAGCGTACTCGGCCACCGCCGATTTGATGAAACAAGCCGGGATCGGACGCGAATAATACATCGTGTCTCACACGAAGCCACAAAGACGCCAAGGCAGAACGGAATTCATTCTGCTCCGGATCGGACATTTTTCTTGGTGACTTTGCAGCTTTGTGTGAGCCCTCTCCCAGGGCTCTCCCATGGCCGATCTCATCCTCGACCCGGCTTCCGCCCCCGACAGCTCGCCCGATGCCCTGAAGTGGGGCAACCGCGCCGAACCCGTGCGGCCGCCGTCGAAGTTCCTGCAAGGGCCGCAAGGCCGCACGTTCGAACTCGGCAAAGCGATCAGCGTCTTCCGCGAGATGATCTACGGCTTCCGCAAGCTGCACTTCGTCGGCCCGTGCGTGACGGTGTTCGGCTCTGCCCGGTACAAGGACGACCACCCCTACTACGAGCTCGGCCGGCAGGTGGGCCGCTTCCTCGCGGAGTCCGGGTTCACCGTCATGACCGGCGGCGGCCCCGGCGTCATGGAGGCGGCCAACCGCGGCGCGAAGGACGTCGGCGGCCGGTCGATCGGCTGCAACATCGTGCTGCCGCAGGAGCAGAAGCCGAACCCCTACGTGGACACCTGGATCGACTTCGAGCACTTCTTCGTCCGGAAGCTGATGCTCATCAAGTACAGCTACGCCTTCATCGTGCTGCCGGGCGGGTTCGGCACCATGGACGAGCTGTTCGAGGTGCTCACCCTCATCCAGACCGGGAAGGTGCAGGACTTCCCCGTCGCGGTGATGGGGACGGACTACTACCGGCCGCTCCTGGACATGATCCGCGGCATGGCGGACGGCAAGACGATCGCCCCGGAAGACCTCGACAAGCTCATCGTGTCCGACGACCCCGGCGAGGTGGTCAGCGGGGTCACGGACGTGGCGATGAGACGGTTCGGACTGACCTACGGCCCGACGATCAAGCCGCGGTGGGTGCTCGGGGAGACGCTCGGCGGGTGGTGGCGCGGCAAGCCCTGATGCGCCCCGAGTGTTCGATCTTGCGGCAGTTGCCCGTGCTTTGGGCACTTTGTTATCGGACGCATCAGACTGTGATTTCGCCGTAACTCGATTCCGAGAAACGTTTTTCGCGTCCACCCCGGAGTTTCACGATTCGTCGGCACGTTGAGTGCATTGTGGAAGTTTGCCGTCCACCCGCTCTCCGGACGACCCTGGGTTTCTCCCCGGTCGGCACCCCCCGCGGCCCATTCCGCGGTTCACATCACCCGACGAAGTGAGAGCGAATGAAGACCGATGTTTCCGTCGACAGCAAGTTCGGTTTCCTCATCGACATGGACGGCGTCATCTATCGGGGGTCCGAACTCTTGCCGGGCGCGGCCGAGTTCGTCCGCGAGCTGCGGCACCGCGACATCCCGTTCATGTTCCTGACGAACAACAGCCAGCGGACCCGCCGCGACGTGACCGCCAAGCTGGCCCGGCTCGGGATCGAAGTCGAGGAAGAGCACGTCTACACGTCCGCCACCGCCACCGCCCGGTTCCTCGCGGACCAGAAGCCCGGCGGCACCGCGTTCGTCATCGGCGAGGGCGGCCTCCTGACGGCCTTGCACCACAACGGCTATGCCGTCGTGGACCACGACCCGGACTACGTCGTCGTCGGCGAGGGCCGCACGTTCAACCTGGAGCAGGTGGAAGCCGCGGTGCGGATGATTCAGAAGGGGGCCAAGCTGATCGCGACGAACATGGACCCGAGCTGCCCGATGGCCAACGGCACCATCCGGCCGGGGTGCGGGGCGATGGTCGCGATGCTCGAAACCGCCACCGGGGTGAAGGCGTTCGGCCTCGGCAAGCCGAGCCCCGTCATGATGCGGGCCGCCCGGAAGGAACTCGGGCTGTCCACCGACGAGACCATCATGATCGGCGACACCATGGACACCGACATCCTCGGCGGCGTCCAGCTCGGCTTCCACACCGTTCTCGTCCTGAGCGGCGGCACGAAGCGCGAGGACCTGTCGAAGTTCGCGTACCGCCCGGAAACCGTCGTCGAGCACCTCGCCGACTTCGCGACCTTGATGGAGCAAAACGACTGGTGCCCGCCGTGGACGGAGGTCCGCCCCGCTCGCACCAACGGCAAGCACACCGGCCGGCTGGTCGGGGCGCGGTAACCCGTCCCCGGTAGGGCGGGCCTCGCCGTGCAGCCGCCTCGGTCCGCCCTACCAGTTGATCTTGAACGAATCCGCGAACGGGTCGCGCCGCGTCGCCTCGGGCAACTCCCCCGTCAGGGTGATCGCGAAGACGCGCGTCTCGTTCCCCTTCACGACCTTGAAGTACCGCACCCGAACGCCCTGCCCGTCCTTGTTGCGGAACTCCAGTTCTCGCCCGATCCGGCCCGGCAACACCACGGGCGTCTCGCGGTCGGGCTTCCGGCCGAAGGCCGTTTCCAGGCTGGAACGGGCGAGCTGAATGTACGCCGAGTTGGTCGGCCCGCCCCGCGGGTCGGACGGTTCGGTGGCGTAGGAGATCGAGTACGTCAGCGCACCGTTGTTCGCCGCGTACTCGGCCGCCACGGTGCGGACCCCCGGCGCGACGTCCACCTCCTTCGCCGCCGGCGTGCCCGGCATCCCGACCGACGCCGACTTGTCCGGGAACTCGTACCGCTCCCACCCGTCGGGCAGTTCGCCCTTCGGTTTCGGCGGCGTGACGACCACGGGCGGCTTGACCGGCGGGGTCGGCGTACGCTCCGGGGCCGTGCTCACTTGCAACGACGAGAAGAACCGCCCCTTGTCCGCCGCCGTCACCCCGGTCCCGCCGGCGGTCAGCGTCACGACCCGCGGGCGGGTGGCGGCGTCGAAGGCCAGCATCCGGACCGTCGTCGTGCTTCCGTTCACGAGCGTCACGTCGTACTCCCGCCCCGTCCCTAGACCGTGCGACACGGCGGCCGTTCGCGCCAGCGTTCCGCCGAGCCTTGCTGCGAGCGCGGGCGCGCCCGACTGCGGAAACGGCTCGTTCGGCGTCGCGGAGAAGTCCGACAGCGACGTCAGCACCTCGGAGGTGCAGGTGAACACCTTCGTTCGGTCCGGCGAGGTGAACGCGACGGAGTCCGTGCGGGTCCGCGAGCCGTCCGGGCTGGTCGTGAGGGTGGACCGGGTCGAGGGGCCGGGGAACTCGACGGAAATCGTCCCCTCGCAGAACGGCACCCGTTGCCACTCTGCGGCCGACACGGGCGGCGGGATCGGAGTCCCCACCGGCGCAGGCGGCGAGACGTTCCCGACCCGCGGCGGCTCGGTCGAAGCGTCGGTCGCCGTCTGATCCCGCGACGACCGGAGGTAAATCTTCAGTGCGATGAGGGCGATCACGAACAGTGTCGCGCCGGTGCCCCCGAAGATTGCCGCGATCTTCCCGCCGTTGCCGGACTCCTCCCGCCGCGGCGGCCGTCGTCGAGCCGGTTCGTCGTCCCGCCTCCGGCTCGGGCTCACGACCGTCGCCACGACCGGCTTCGACGGTTTCGCGGCCAGAACCGTCGCCATCTTCGGGCCGTCCGGCGTGAACGTGTTCGCACAGGTCGGGCACTCCACGGCCCGGTGCAGCAACTCCGCAGGCACGTCCATCAACGCCTTGCACTTCGGACAGGCACGGGCCGGCATGGGGCACCTCATCGGTGTGGCAGAGAGGCAAACCTAGTGTACCGGCGGCGGGTCCCGGGAAAAAGTTGCGAAACCCGAACTACATATCCCGCATCGGGTTATTGTGACCCTCGGCTCGGCGGTGCGGAAAATCGGTTGCCGAACGCGGCGGCCTTCTCTAACAATGGAAACTCACCTGGAATTCGAGCCGGACCTCAAAACGGGTCCGGAGAGAGCAGCGAGATCAGGGTTTCACCGAATTGAATTGTGGTTCGGCTCCGAACGTAGCCGAACCAGATGTGTCCCCCGTGATGGCGGCGGGAAAAAATTCGGTGGGACGAGTTGACAGCCGGTCGCGGTGCCCCTAGGATTCTCGGTGTCGACGACGCAAGTGCAGTTCCGGTAACGGGTTGCGGCGAAGTCGCACCAGTAGGTCTCCCGGCCCCCGGGTCGGGAACGCGGCTCTTTGACAATTCGGGGCGTGAAGTCGCATCTGTCGTCCGGCGGGGGCTGCCCTTGGGGTAGGCCGCGGGGCGACGATTTTACGGATGATACGAGCCTGAGAATGGACGAGTCAATCGTCACCGGTCGACCCGAATCCCCGGGCCGGCCGGAGGTGGGAGCTGGTTCTGCTGCTCGAGGTCGCCGCGCGGGCAACCGCTCGGAGGGCGTGAGCAATGTGGCCAAGCTATTAAGGGCGTGTGGGGGATGTCTAGGCACCAGAAGGCGGTAGGGCGTGGCAGACTGCGAAAAGTCCGGGGGAGTTGTCAAACGAATCCTGATCCCGGAATACCCGAGCCAACCCAGGGAACTGAAACATCTCAGTACCTGGAGGAAGAGAAAGCAAACGCGATTCCCCCAGTAGCGGCGAGCGAACGGGGATCAGCCCAAACCGGAAGGCCTCGCCTTCCGGGGTTGTAGGACTGCACCGTGGACCCGAGATCCTAACGGAACGGCGTGGAATCGCCGGCCGCAGCGGGTGAAAGCCCCTTACGTGACAGGGTCGGAGGCCTAGCAGTATCCTGAGTACGACTCAACACGTGGAAGTGAGTCCGAATCCGCGGGGACCATCCCGCAAGGCTAAATACTCTCTGGTGACCGATAGCGAACGAGTAGCGCGAGCGAAAGATGGGAAGAACCCCGACAAGGGGAGGACACTGAACCTGAAACCACATGCCTACAAGCGGTCGGAGGGCTATGCCCGTAAGGGAATGCCTGACGGCGTGCCTTTTGCATAATGATCCGGCGACTTGTCATCACCAGCGAGGTTAAGCGGCTGTGCCGCGGAGCCGAAGGGAAACCGAGTCTTAACCGGGCGTGAAGTTGGGGGTGGCAGACGCGAAACCACGTGACCTACGCGCGGCCAGGATGAAGTTGGGGTAACACCCAATGGAAGACCGAACTCATTTGGGTTGAAAACCGATGGGATGAGCTGCGTGGGGGAGTGAAAGTCTAATCAAACGTGGAGATAGCTCGTTCTCTCCGAAATAACTTTAGGGTTAGCGTCCGGATAGTTGACGCTGGGGGTAGAGCGACTGATTTCGAACGGGGGCCTACCCGGCTACCCGTCGAAGCCAAACTCCGAATACCGGTGTACCAAGTTCGGGCAGCTAGACGGTGGGGGATAAGCTTCATCGTCGAGAGGGGAACAACCCAGATCACCCGCTAAGGTCCCGAAGTCGTACTCAGTGCGAAAGGAAGTTGGATTCCGGAGACAGCCAGGATGTTGGCTTAGAAGCAGCCACCATTTAAACAACGCGTAATAGCGGACTGGTCGAGGAGTCCTGCGCCGATAATGAACGGGACTAAGCACGACACCGAAGCGGTGGGCAGCGATGCGGTAGGAGAGCGTTGCAGTTGCGGCGAAGCGGTACGGGCAACGAGCCGTGGAGCGACTGCAAGTGATTATGCCGGAACGAGTAGACGATAAAACGGGTGAGAATCCCGTTCGCCGTAAGCCTAAGGTTTCCTGGGGAAGGCAAATCCGCCCAGGGTTAGTCGGTGCCTAACGCGAGGCCGAAAGGCGTAGCGGACGGACACACGGTTAATATTCCGTGACCGCCGGTGGAGGTTGACCGGGGTGTGACGTCGGGTCCGAGGGGGGTTGGCTAACTAGATTGCCACAGGGCGTTTATGATCCCGATACCCCCGACGGCCCGGCCGAGAAAAGCCACCCCGTGACGAGACCGGCGACCGTACTAAAACCGACACAGGTAGGCGAGATGAGTATTCTCAGGCGCTCGAGAGAACGCTCGTGAAGGAACTCTGCAACATGGCCCCGTAACTTCGGGAGAAGGGGCGCCCACCTCGTGTGGGCCGCAGTGAAAAGGGTCTAGCGACTGTTTACTAAAAACACAGGTCTGTGCGAAGGCGTAAGCCGAGGTATACAGACTGACGCCTGCCCGGTGCTGGTAAGTTAAGGAAGAGGGTTAGCCGCGAGGCGAAGCTCGCGACCGAAGCTCCAGTAAACGGCGGCCGTAACTATGACGGTCCTAAGGTAGCGAAGTTCCTTGTCGGGT
>CAYUHJ010000098.1:0-18398 GCA_964444365.1 uncultured Alcaligenaceae bacterium
AGTGGTATAGAGGCGGAACCCTGAAACGGCTCATCTCGGGGCGTGCGGAGTATAAGCATGTCCTGTGATTCCTCCGGTCCCGCCCCTCGCCGCGGGTTCACGCTGATCGAACTGCTGGTCGTGATCGCGATCATCGCGATCCTGATCGGCCTGCTGCTGCCGGCGGTCCAAAAGGTCCGCGAGGCGGCGTCCCGGACGAAGTGCCAGAACAACTTGAAGCAACTCGGCATCGCGATGCACGCCTGCCACGACGCGAACGGCGCGTTCCCGTCCGGCGGGTGGGGGTGGAACTGGGTCGGCGACCCGGACCGCGGGTCGGGCGTCAACCAGCCGGGCGGCTGGGCGTTCTCGATCCTCCCGTACATCGAAGGGGAAAACCTCTTTCGTATGGGAGCAGGGCTGACCGGGACCGCCAAGAACGACGCCTGCCGCCAGGCGAACCAGATCGCGATTCCGTTTTTCAACTGCCCGAGCCGCCGGCAGGCGACCGTCTACCCCGTGACGTTCTCGTCGTTCGTGAACGCCACGAACCCCCTCGGCATGGGGCCGAAGCTCGACTACGCGGCGTGCGCCAGCAGCACGGGGGCGAATCAGGTGTACGGCGGGCCGGGGAACTACGCCGACGGCGACAACCCCGGTTACTGGGCCTCGCACGTCGACGGCCAGAAGGCGATCGACACCATCACCCGATTTAACGGCGTCTTTTACACCCGAAGCAACGTCCGGCTCGTGACGATCACCAAGGGGGCCAGCAACCAGATCCTGCTCGGCGAAAAGAGCCTCGACGCGGACCGCTACACCAACGGCACCAGCGGCGGCGACAACGAGACCGGGTTCGCCGGGCTGGACAACGACAACTACCGGAGCACCCACGTCTCGCCGATCAAGGACGTGCGGGGGTCGGACAACGAGAACGCCTTCGGCAGCTGCCACGAAGGCGGCTGTGCCGTCCTCCTCGGCGACGGGTCCGTCCGGTTCGTCGCGTACTCCGTCGACGTGAACGTCTTCAAGCCGATGGGCGACATTCGGAGCATGACCGTCGCGAACCTGCCGTGAACGGCAATGAGCGGGGCATCGCGTCCCTCGCTTGCGCTTCGGGCTGGTGTCGACACCAGCCCGAAGCGCAAGCGAGGGACGCACCTCATCGGGCCGCGTCCAACTCGTCCAGCCACGCCTTCGCGACCGCGTCGCTCGGCATCCGCCAGTCGCCGCGCGGGGAGACGCTGACCGAGCCGACCTTCGGGCCGTCCGGCAGGCACGACCGCTTGAACTGGTTCGCGAAGAACCGCGTCAGGAACAGCCGCAGCCACTTCTTCACGTCCGCCGCGGGGTAGTGCCGGTCGAACTTCGCCTGCGACGCGAGGGACAGGATCTTCGCCGGCGGCGTCGCGAACCGCAGGAAGTGATACAGGAAGAAGTCCACGAGTTCGTACGGCCCGACGGTCCCTTCGGTGGACTGCGGCGCGGTGCCGTCGGCGGACGCGGGGAGCAGTTCCGGGGAAATCTCCGTCGCGACCACGTCGAGGAGCGTCTGCCGGACTTCGCCCGTGAACTCGTTCTCGGCCGCCCACCGGACCAGGAACTTGACCAGCGTCTTCGGGATGCTCACGTTCGGGTTGTACATGCTCATGTGGTCGGCGTTGTAGGTACACCACCCGAGCGCGAGTTCGGACAGGTCGCCGGTGCCGATCGTGAAGCCGGTGTTCATCAGGAAGCTGGTGCGGACGCGGGCCTGCACGTTCTCGAAGGTCAAGTCGTGGCGCTTCTCGGGCGGCAGCGTGCGGAGCTTCTCGGCGAACGCTTCGGTCGTGAGCCCGTCGAGCGGGATGCCGAACGGGGCGTGGCCGATGGCCCGCATCTGGTCGAGGCACGTCGCCCGGATGTCGGCCTCGCGGGTGCTCACGCCGAGGGCGGCCATCAGGGACTTCGCGTTCGCCAGGGTCCGGCCGGTGGTGCCGAAGCCGGGCATGGTCAGGGCCTTGATCTTCGACCGCGGTTCGCCGAGGGCGTCAAACGTCTTGCACGTCACGAGCAGCGCCAGCGTCGAGTCGAGCCCGCCGGAGACGCCGATCGAGACGGGGATTCGCCCGACGTGATCGAGCCGCTTCGCGAGGCCGGCGACCTGGGTGGCGAAGATGTCCTCGCACCGGTCGCGGAGGGTGGCGGGGTCGGACGGCACGAACGGGTGCGGGTCGACGTAACGCATCAGCTTTCGCGACGGCGCGTCCCGCGGCGTCAGCGCGAACCTCACCCGGCGGAACGTCGGCACCCCGGCGTTCGCGTGGAAGCTGGACGTTTGCAGACGGTCGTGCAGCAGCCGGTCGGGGTCGACGTCCGCGACCGTGAGGTGCGATTTCCGCTGGAAACGAGGCGATTCCGCGAGGACGCTGCCGTTCTCCGCGACGAGGCAGTGCCCGCCGAAGACGAGGTCCGTCGTCGATTCCCCCGGCCCCGCGGAGGCGTAGACGTACGCCGCGATGCACCGGGCCGACTGCCCGGCGACGAGTTGCTTGCGGTACGCCGGCTTGCCGATCGTCTCGTTGCTCGCCGACAGGTTCGCCAGCAGGGTCGCCCCGCCGAGGCACTGCCAGGAACTCGGCGGCACCGGCATCCAGAGGTCTTCGCAGATCTCGACGCCGAGCACGAACCCGTCGACGTTCGTCGCTTCAAAGAGCAAGTCGGTGCCGAACGGGGCGGTCTGACCCGCGAGCGTGACGGCGTTCGACACGGCCGCGGACGCGGGGGCGAAGAACCGGGCGTCGTAAAACTCCTTGTAGTTCGGCAGGTACGACTTCGGCACGACGCCGAGCAGGTTCCCGGCGTGGACGACCGCCGCCGCGTTGAAGAGTCGACCGTCGAGGGCGACCGGCAACCCGACCACCGCGACGCCGGCAAAGTCCCGCGACGCGGTCAGCACCCGTTCGAGCGCGTCCTCGGCGGCGCGGAGCAGCGTCGGGGAGTGGAACAGGTCGTTGCAGGTGTAGCCGGTCAGCCCGACCTCCGGGAACACGACGAGGTCGACGCCCGCGTCTTCCGCCTCGCGAAGCTGCTCGGTCGTGCGGTCGGCGTTGAACCGGGCGTCCGCCACGCGCAGTTCCGGGCAAGCGGCGGCGACGCGCAAGAAACCGTTCGCGGGCATTCGGCACCGGGGGCTAGACGACTTCAACGGTGAGGTCCGGGAACCGGGTCAGCTGCGCGTCGTTCGTCAGGAACGCATCGCAGCCCGATTCGGTCGCGGCCGCGAGGTGGATGGCGTCGGGCGTCTTGAACCCGTGCGTCGCGCGGATGTTGGCGGCGCGGTCGAAAACGGCAGTCGTGATGGGCGTGAACTCCGAACGTGCGAATGCCCCATCATAAGTTGCGAGCAGGGCCGCATCGCCCAGCCGCAAAGGGAGAACGCGGCACTCCATCCGGGTGAGGTCGCTGAAGACGACCGTGTCGCCCGCCGCCAGCCTCGCCTGGATGCGCGGACCCCAGGGCAACGTGTACTCGACGAGGTAGATCATGGCAGACGAGTCGAAGTACACCCGCATCAGTCGTCCCCCCAGCTGTCGCGCTCTCCCTTGATATAGGCGTCGATCTCTTCTCTCGTCATGGGGACGTGCCCCCTCCGTTCTTGTTCGACACGGAGCCGTTCGAGGTACTCCGTCAGCGAATCCTTCGGCGGGTTGACGGTCGGTTCAGCGATGTGGAGCGTCACCCGCACCTCGCCAGCGGTGACGGGCAACGGCTCGCTCAGCTTCACGGTCTGGGCATCGGTCAGGGTGCCGGTTCGGACATACTCACTCGCGGTGCTCATCGCTCGGCCCTCCGGGGATGCCGCCATTGTACCCGGCGGACTCACCCGGCGGCCCGCACGAAGGCGACGGATGATCGGCACGGGGGCTAGACGACTGCGACGGCCACGCCCGGGAACCGGGTCAGCTGCACGTCGTTCGTCAGAATGGCATCGCAACCCGATTTGGTTGCCGCGGCCAGGTGGATGGCGTCGGGCGTCTTGAACCCGTGCTTCGCGCGGATGTGGGCGGCGCGGTCGAAGACGGCAGTGGTGATCGGCGCGAACTCGGCCACGGAAAACAGGGCGACGTAGCGAGCGAGCAACGCGGCGTTGCCGGTGCGGAGCGGCAAGACACAACATTCCATGCGGGTCAGGTCACTGAGGACCATTGTTGCGCCGGCGTCGATTCGTGACTGAATTCGCGGGGCCCAGGGGGAGACGCCCTCCACGAAATAGATCATCGCGGACGAGTCGAAGTAGACGCGCATCAATCGTCCCCCCAGCTGTCGCGCTCCCCCTTGATGTACGCATCAATCTCTTCCTTTGTCATGGGCACGTGACCGCTCTGGTGCTGCTCCTCTCGAATCTTGGCCAGGACCGCGAGAACGTCAGCCGCGTTCCCGTGCGGTCGAGCCGTTCGCACGACTTCGACCGTCAGCCGTACTTCGTCGCCCGCTTGAACGGGAAGCGGTTCGCTCAGCCGGACGGTTTGGGCATCGGTCAGCGTCCCGTTCAACACATACGCATGCGTCATCGCTCGGCCCTCCGGTGATGCCGCCATTGTACCCGACGGACTCACCCGGCGGCCCAGACGAAGGCGATGTACGAGGCGTAGAGCGCCGCGAGGCCGGCGAGCAGGGACAGGCCGATGAACGCGAACTCCCCCCGAACGGAGGGCAAGGCGTGGCCGCGGGCGGCCGCCTTCTTCCGCACCCGGCGGTACTGCGCGGCGACGACCGCGAGCAACCCCAGGCAGACGAGCACGTCGGCGGCGGCGAGGATCAGGAGTACGAGGAACGCAATTCGCATCAGTCCGCGTCGATCCGGAGGGACGCGACGACCGCCCGCAGGACCGGGTCGTGCCGGGGGCGGTCGTACTCGGTCGCCTGGGTGAGGACCAGCAACGGGCCGGCGGGCGTGTCCACGCACCGCGTCCGGCACACGGTGGCCGTGTCGAGCGTGAGGAAGTCCACGTCGTGCCCGATCGCCGGGTAGCCCCCGACGGCCTCCACGACCGACTCCGATTCGAGTTCGGGGTACTCGGCCTTCAGGGCCTGCAGCGTCTCGTCCGCGACCTGGGCGGCCGAGTCCGCCTCCTCCCGCAGGGACACGAGCACGAACGCCGTGTCCGGGCTGTGGACCGTCACGACCCAGCCTTCGTCGGTGTTTTCGGGTTGAAGCTGCCAGGTCTCGGGGTAGTCGAACCGCACCCCGGACCGCTCGTAGGTTCTCGACATACTGCCCTTCTTACCCCCTCCCCCTTGAGGGGGGAGGGTTGGGGTGGGGGTGAAAGGTTCACCCCTGAAGCGACCCCCACCCTAACCCTCCCCCATCCCAGGGGGAGGGAATGGAAGCGTCACATCACGCCGTCCCGCGTTTCGGCGACCAGTTGGTCGACGACCGCCCGGACGTTCCCCCCGGACTCGTGGTACGCCCGCAACTGGCGGTCCGCACTGCTGCCGGTTTCCAGCAACTTGTAGGCGTACTCGATTTCCTTCCGCGTGCCGAGTTCGTCGATCACGTCCCGAAGGAACCAGTCTATTAACTCGTGGATCAACTCCCGTACCGGGACTTCCGTGTGCTTGCCGAGGTCGATCATTTTCCCGTCCAGCCCGTACCGGACGGCCCGCCACTTGTTCTCCTCGATGAGTTCCGTCGGGTAGACGCGGAACGTCAGGTTGTCCCGGCGCAGCTTCCAGAGTTTCGCGATGATCGCCTGGAAGATCGCCGCGATGCAGACCGCCTCGTCCACGCGGGTACACACGTCGCAGATGCGGAATTCGAGCGTCGGGTAGCGGTGGTTCGGCCGCACGTCGTACCAGATTTTGGACCCGTCCGGGATGCACTTCGTGGCGACCATCGTGTCGACCATCCCGCCGTACTCGGCCCACGAGCCGAACCGCCGGGGAATCCCGGACCGCGGGAAGTGCCGAAAGATGATCGACCGGTACGACTTCAGCCCCGTGTTCCGGCCGATCCAGAACGGCGAGCTGCTGCTGAGGGCGAGGACGTGCGGGGCGAAGTACCGGGCGACGTTCATCGCGTCGATCATGAACTCCTTGTCCTCGATCCCGATGTGGACGTGGGTCCCGAAGATGAGGAGTTGCTGGGCGAGGTCCGCCATGTCGTTCTTGACGCCGAGGTACCGCTCGAACGGCGTGATTTCCTGCGTCTCCCACGACGAGAACGGGTGCGTCCCCGCCGCCGCGATGACCAGCCCGTGCCGGCCCGCGAGTTCCGTGATCCCCTTGCGGAGCTTGACGAGTTCCGCCCTCGCCTCGGCCGGCGTCCGGCAAATCTCGGTGCCGACCTCGACCATCGACTGGTGCAGTTCCGCCTTGATCTGCTCGTGCAGCTGAACCTTGCCCTCTTCGAGAATCTGCGTGATGTACGACTTCAGCTCCCCCGTCGCGGGGTCGATGATCTGGTACTCCTCTTCGATGCCGATGGTCAACGACGGGGCGTTCATCTCTTCTCCCAGTTTCAGGTTTCAAGTTTCAGAGTTTCACGTCTGCATGGATTCCTTGAAACTTCAAACTCTGAAACATGAAACTACTCCCGCGGTTCCACGATGAACGTCGGCACCGTCGAGCCGCCGCCGGCGGTGACGTTGACGAGTTGCTCGGTGGAGATTCGCGTCAGCACGCCGTGCATGTGGGTGCCGAACGCGACGAACGGGTTCGTGTCTTGCAGGCGGTCGACGACCCGCAGCGTGCCGTCCTCGAAGCCGGCGTAGGGCTCCGACGAGAGCGCCACCTTTTGCTGCACGACGAACGGTTCCGCGAGGGCGGTTTGCACGGACGCTTCCCACGTCGGCTGGTCGACGGTCCAGCCCAGGACGATGCCGTGGCCGCCGTAGTCGTCGTTGGGCTTGAGCACGAAGCGGTCTTTGTTCGCGAGCACGAACGGGACCAGGTCCACCGTCTCACCGTCGAGGATGGTCTTGCGTTCCTCGACGACGCGGGTCCACGGTATGTGCTTGGCGATCATCGCGTGCTCGGCGGCGGTGAACAGCTCGGCGTTGCGTTCGTCCGACACGACCGCGAAGCTCGCCTTCTTGAACAGGATCTTGCAGCGGAACGAGTTGACCATGCACACGGTCCCGTCGCGCAGGGACTTCACGACGGCGTGGTCGACGCCCCCGCGTTCGATCAGTTCGCTGATGAGGACGCGCTTGTAGATGAGGGTAATGTGGTAGTCGTCGGCCATCAGCTTGCCGTCGCGGTACTCCACGTCGCGCGGGTCGACGTTGCGGACCTCGATGCCCATGCTCTTGAAGTAGTCGTAGAAGAGGATGAATTCGCTGAACGTGGGCACCTCGCGCCAGTCGAGGATCGCGATTCGCGGGGCTTCGTGGCGGTTCCCCCGCCATTGCTCGAACGAGTCCAGCAGCGCGTGCAGCACGCCGGGCTTGTCGGGGATCGGGATGGCGTCGTGGGTTCGCAGGAACTCCTGGAACACGGGCAGGCCGTAGAAGAGTTCCGCGAGCGAGTCCGAGTAGCCGGCCCCGGCGGGGGTTTCCGTGTTGAACTCGGTGAATGACAACTGGCCGTCACTGGTGAAGAACGAGTCGAACCGGCTCGTCGGCGACGGGTGGCGGTAGCCGGGGTCGATCGCGAGGAGGTCGTTTTCCCAGTCGCGCAGGCGAAATTGCGTGCGGAACGCGGGGTCGGCGAGGCCGCGCTCGTACACCTTCTGAAACGCGGGAAGCAGCGTCGCGACCCGGCTCCGCAGGAAGCGGTATTGCTCCGGCGACAGGAACCGCGGACGCAGCACGGTGCAAAGTGGCCGGGTGCCGAAGAAGAGTCCGCGAATGTCTTGGAGGCGCGTGAGTTGCTCGTGCGAATCCGCCGCGAGCGCGGGGTTCGCGGTGAGGAGGTCGTGGTAGCGGTCAATGACCGAAGTTTCAGGTTTCAGAGTTTCATGTCTCACGTCGGAACACCATCAGAGAGTGCGAACCGGATAGTTGAAACTCTGAAACCTGAAACTTGAATCTCAAAACAGCCCCGCCCAGCGTGTCTCCGCCAGTTGTGGCCGCGGGTTGTGGGCGAGGTCGATGACCAAATCCGCCATCTTCTCCACGCACCAGTCAAAGTACTTCGGCGTCAGCGAGTGGATGTCCATGTCCGGGGCCGGGTTCATGAAGTCGATCGCGTAGGGGGTGCCGCCCTTCACGGCCCATTCCACGGTGTTCATGTCGTAGCCGAGGGCCCGCACCAGCTTCAGCGAGTCGTCGGCGATGCGCTTCCGCAACGCGGGGGAAATGACGGTCTCGTCCGCGATGTACGCCCGATTCTCGGGGTCGTAGGGCATGACGAGCGCCTGCTCGCGGCCGACGCACATCACGCGGACGTACTGGTCCCACTTGATGAACTCTTGCGCGATCATCGTCAACAGGCCGGTGCCGTCGTAGTAGCGGATCATGTCCTCGACGCTGTGGCAGACGTACACGCCGCGCCAGCCGCCGCCGTGGGCGTCCTTCAGGATGCACGGCAAGCCGACGTGATCCGCGATCCCCTTCCAGTCGAGCGGGTACTCGAGGTTCCGCAGGCTCTCGTTCGGGACGATGCCGGGGACGTAGTCCTTGTTCGGCAGCGCGACCGTCTTCGGGTGCGTCAGCCCGAGCTTCTGGCACAGGACGGCCCCGAAGAACTTGTCGTCGGCCGTCCACATGAAGGGGTTGTTGATGACCGTGACGCCGTCGAGCACAGCCTTTTTCAGGTACGTGCGGTAGTACGGCACCTCGTGCGAGATGCGGTCGACGAGGACGGCGTAGGGGCACGGCTCGTCAATGCGCGTGCCGCCGAGCTTCGCGAACTCGGCAACGACGCCCTTCTTGCGGGCGTTCACGACATCCAGAAACTTCGGCGGCCAGGACCACTCCCGCCCGCACAGTAGGCCGACCTTCTTCACGGCAGCTCCACTCTTGTAGGGTGGGTCGAGCCGGCTTTGCGGCGAAGACCCACCGAAATCGCGATCGCCGTCCCGACAACCCTGGTTCTCGCGGGGCTGGTGGGTCTTCGCCGAAGCGGCTCGACCCACCCTACCATACGGGCCCCTGCGTTCAGTCGTTCCCACCGATATAGCGATTTATCTGGTCGTGCCACACGGGCCAGTCGTGGGCGAACCCGTCCCACTCGCGGAGGGCGTTGCCGATCCCCTTAGCCCAGAGCGTGCCGGACAGGTCGCGGTTGCCCTGGAGCAAGCGGTAGTCCGTGTTCCCCACCGTCAGGATGACGTTCTGCCGGCGCAGGTGGTCGAGCCGCCAGCCGTCGGTCTCGTTCGGGATGAACTCGGGCGGGTTCGTGAAGTAGACGATGTCGTTGTGGAAGCCGTCCGTGAACCGGCGGATGTCCGTCAGGCCGCTCATCGAGAGAATCCGCTGAACCTGATCCGGGTAACGCATCCCGATGCTCAGTGCGTGAAACGCACCGAAGCTCGCCCCGGTCGCGATCAGGTACGGGTTCCCGTTCCGGTGTCGGGTGAACGGAAAGACTTCGTTGGCGATGTACGTGTCGTACTGCCGGTGCCGCCAGGCGCGGTCGCCGGGGTGCTTGTGGTAGGCGTACCAGCTCTCCGCATCGACGGAGTCGACACAGAACAGGTGGAAGTGGCCGCGGTCGAGGTGGTGCGCGAGTGCCCCGACCATGCCGCGGTCTTCCCACTCGTGGAAGCGACCCATCGAGGTCGGGAACGCGAGCACCCGGGCCCCGGCGTGGCCGAACTCGAGGATTTCCATGTCGCGGTGGAGGGCGGGGCTCCACCACCGGTGGTACGCGCGGTGCATAGGCGGGCGACGAGGGGCGGGAGGTTGAAGTGAATATGCGAAGGGCGGGAAGAGTTTCAAGTTTCAAGTTCCAAGTTTTAGGGGGAAGGTGGTGACCCGAAACTCTGAAACTTGAAACTTGAAACACTTGGCCGTACTCGTTCCCCATGCAACCCCTCGACCTTTCCCGGCTCACGGTTTACCCCCTCGCGCAGCGGGCCAGTCTCACGCGGGCGGATGAGATTCTCCTCGACCCGGACGCGGAGCCGAAGCCGTGCTCGCCGGAGAACGCGGCCCGGATTCGCGAAGCGGCCGCGAAGATCGTCGCGGCCCGGAAGAAGGGCGCGACGGTCATGCTCATCTACGGGGCGCACCTGCTCCGCAACGGGGCGGCCCGCCTGCTCGAACGCATGATGGCGAACGGCTGGCTGACGCACCTCGCCACCAACGGGGCGGGCACGATCCACGACTGGGAGTACGCCTGGTTCGGGGCCAGCACCGAGTCCGTCGAGATGGGCGTCGCCGGCGGGCATTTTGGCACCTGGCACGAGACCGCGACGAACATCCACCTCGCGATCATGAGCGGGGCGCTCGACGGCCTCGGGTACGGCCGCAGCCTCGGGAAGTTCATCGCCGAGAACGGGACGACACTGCCGTCCGCCGAGGAACTGACCGCCGCGATTGTCGCCGACCCGACGCACCCGCTCACCGCGGCACGGGCGGACCTGCTGCACGCGATGCGGACCCAGAACTGGCCGGCCGGCCGCATCACGGTCGAGCACCGCTGGCCGCACGCTTCCATACTTGCGTCCGCGTGGACGCACGGCGTGCCCGTGACGGTTCACCCCGGCATCGGGTACGACATCATCTCGAACCACCCCGTGTTCAGCGGGTCCGCGATCGGCCGGGGTGCCGAGTGGGACTTCAAGCTCTTCGGCGGGTCCGTCGACGGGCTCGACGACGGCGTCGTCCTGTCCGTCGGCTCCGCGATCATGGGGCCGCAAGTGTTCGAGAAGAGTCTCAGTTGCGTGAACAACATCCGCGGAACGGACGGCCGCGGCACCGTCCGCGGGCACACGATCTACGTCGTCGACCTGCAGGACGGCGGCGGCTGGGACTGGACCGCGGGCGAGCCGCCGAAAACGAACCCGGCGTACTACCTCCGCTTCTGCAAGAGCTACTCCCGCATGGGCGGCGCGATGCACTACCTCCAGTGCGACAACGCCGCGCTCGTCCACCGGCTGTATCGGGAACTCGATCGGAGGTGAGGCTCACTTCGGGAACTCGTCCTTCGGCACCGGGGTCTGCTTGACCTCCCGCCACTCGTTGAGCGTCAGGGCGGCGGGGTTCGTCGGGGTGAACGTGTCGAACGTCGGATCCCGCTGGTCGGCCTGGCGGACCGTCACGCCCTTGGGGTGGCGGACGGTGGCCGTCACCCAGACGCCGCCCTCGGGGTAGTGGCCGCTCGACCACACGACGACCGCGGCGGACTTGCCCGTTTCCTGCCGCCAGACCTTGATCTGGTGCCGGACCGCGGAAATCTGCAGCCCCGCGCCGCCGTACATGTACGAGTTGTTCTCCTCGGCACGGACCGTCTTTCTCAGGTACACGTCCACCCGGCCGGTCAGGGCGTCGTCCGGTTCGATACGGTAGTTCAGCCCGCCCGCGCCGCCGATGCTCAGGCGGTTCGCGTTCGGGTGCATGAGCCGGACGTCGGTCGCGCCGTTCAGGTCGATGCGCGCGAGGTCGAACGCGGTGCCCGTTTCAAACAGCCCGGACGAGCGGTACGGCCGGAACCGCGAGGCGATTTCCAGGCTCGGGTCGGTCGGGGTCGGCTGAAGGGCGGGGACGAACAGGAACGCCGCGACGACGGCCAGGACGAACGCCGCGGTGAAGCCGATGAGGAGCACGGGTCGGCGGGCGGGCGGCGTGTCGGCCATGAGTCGCGGTCCGGTGGGGGACGGAGGCGTCCCCGTCGAATTACCGAAACGCCCCCCGCGCGGCGACGGTCAGTGGTTGAACGCAAAGTCCTTCGCGTTCAGGAGCGCCCAGAACAGGTCGCGGAACACCTCGTCCCGCGGGTCGCCGGCCGCGAGCGCCTTCGTCACGGCGGCGCGTTCGTCGCTCGTCGGCAGGCGGGACATCGTCCGCAGGAAAAGTTCGTCCGTCAGCTTGCCGTCGTCCTTTTGCTCCTTCAGCAACTTCGGCAGCACCCCGGCCGGGTTCGTGAGCTTGGCCCCGAGGCGGTCGCCGTTTTGCAGGTGGAGCAGTTGCGGCATCGTCACGTCCCCCATTCGTTCGCAGGCACAGGCGGTGACGCGGGCGGAGCGGCCGAACAGCGTCAGGAAGTACGAGTTCACGCCGGAATCGGGGACTTGCAGCGCCCGCACGCCGGCCGGGTAGCCGGGGAATTCCTCCGCGACGCCGGTCGCCTGCCCGATCGCGTCGAGGAGCACCTCGGCGGGCAGCCGGCGGGCGTAGTAGTGCGAGTAGAACCGCGCGTCCGCCTCGTTTCCGGGCCGGGTCGCGGCCGTGAGCTGGTACGCCCGCGACAGCAGGATCGTGCGGATCAGGTGCTTGAGGTCGTACTTTTTCTCGACGAACTCCTTGTTCAGCACGGCCCACAGCGCCGGGTTCGACGGCGGGTTCGTGGCGCGGATGTCGTCGACCGGTTCGACGAGCCCGACGGCGAAGAAGTGCTTCCACAGGCGGTTGACCATCGCCCCGGAGAACGCCTCGTTCTTGGGGTCCGTCACCCACGCCGCCAGGGTCGCGCGGGGGTCGTCGGTCGGCTGCACGTCCGGCGTGCTGCGGTCGAGCGGTTGCGGCTTGAGCATCGCCCCGGTTCGCGGCTGGCGGACCGTCACCGGGTTCTTGTTCTGGTTCTTGTCGTGGTGCGAGACTTCCAGCGTCGTCGGACCCGACCGCGGGTCTTTGCGGTCGAGTTTGACCCGGGTGAAGAACGCCGAGAAGTGGTAAAAGTCGTCCTGAGTGTAGCGTTCGAGCGGGTGGTTGTGGCACTTCGCGCAGCCGATACGGGTGCCGAGGAACGCCTGCGCGACGGACTCGCCGACCTCGGACTTCTCGGTCTCGCGGTGCTCGCCGACGGTCACGACGAAGTACCCGACGGCGGGGTTGTCGGTGGTCTTGCCGGTGGCGGTGAGCACGTCGCGGGCGACGGCGTCCCACGGCCGGTTGGCGGCGACTTGCTTTCGCAGCCACTCGTGGAACTGGCGGACGCCCTTCGTGCCGCGGACGTCGTGGTCGCGTTCCTTGCGGTTCTGGAGCAGGTCGCCGAGGAACAGTGTCCAGTAGTCGATGAACTCGGGCCGGGCCAGCAGCGAATCGACGAGCTTTTCGCGCTTCTTCGGGTCGGAATCGGCCAGGAACTTTTGCACTTCCTCCGGCGTCGGCAACGTGCCGATGGCATCGAGAAACACCCGGCGGACGAACTCCGCGTCGGTGCAGCCGTCGGACGGCTCGATGCGGAGGTCCTTCAGCTTCGCGAACAGCGGCCCGTCGACGAGGTTGTTCGCCGCTTCAAACCGTTTCGGGTCGACCGGCTGATCGAAGGGAATCGTGACCGTCGCGACGGCGACTTCGGTCAGGAACGCAGCGCGGACCGCGGTCGCCCCGTTGCGGCGGGCGGCGATCTCGCCGGCGGCGTTCACCCCGGCGACGGCGGCGTCGTTCGTCTCGAACTTCGTCAGCCAGGTCACATCCCGGCGGGAGCCGTCGGTGAACGTGGCCCACGCCTGCAGCGGCAGCTTGTCGCCGAGCTTGAGCACCTTGTCGGCGGGCGATACTTCCAGCTTCGTGATCTTCGCGTCTTTCGGGTCGGGTCCGGGCCGGCCGGCCTTCAGCCACGCGAGGATCGTGTTGTACTCCCGGCTGCCGACCGCGAAGATCCGGCCCCCTTCGTGCGGCGCTTCCGCGGTCGCCTTCGTCAGCAACAGGCTCCGTTCCGGGAACGCGGGGTCGATCCGCCGGCCGGCGAATTCCTTCGTGATCCAGGCGTAGTCCTGCTCCGGGGCGTACCCGCGCAGGGACAGCCGGAACCCGTTCTGGCCGGACCCCTTCCCGTGGCACGCGCCCTGGTTGCAGCCCGCCTTCGTGAGCACGGGCACGACGTCGTTCAGGTACGACGGCGCGACCACCGCGGCGCTTCCACCCGCGGGGACGAGCACGACCGCACAGACCACCGGCGCGACAAGGCGAAGCATGGGGGCCTCGCAAACGGAGTTCGGAAGGAGAATCACCAACAGACGCGGCACGGCCGCGGTGGGGCAGGTGTGTAAAGCGTAGGCGATCGCCCGGCCCGACGCAAGGGAAATTCTGACGCAGTCGAAGCCGATGCCGCTGACCCCTTCCGAAATCGCCGAGAATGGGTGCCTGGCACTTGCTAATCCTGGCGGCCGCTTGTGTAATTCAACCGTCGCAGTCGCCGGATCGCACGGACGCCGAGTCCCCCGAGCCGCAGGAACGTGTCGCCGAAGTACCCGAAGGATTGGGTTTCCGACTTCCACCCGACCGGGTAGATCCCCCTCGCCAACCGGGATGCATCGAGCCCGTCCGCGATGGTCATGTTCACCATCGCGACCTTGACGGCGGTGCCCCCTACCCGCGTGTCGGGGAACACGTGCCGTTGAGTCCGAGACAATTCCGAAATGCCGAAGAGTGGCAGACCGTTCCCGACGAGATCCAGCGCCAATTGCCAGAGCAGACCGTTCTCCGCGATCGTCTGGCACGTACCGACGAGCGGGACGATGGAGAGTCGCACGTCGAGCTCAACGGGCTCCAGTCGCTCGCCCGTTCCGATGAGCTGTTCGGACGCAACTCGGGCCTCCGCAAACCACTCTTCCGGCGTCATCCCTTCGAGCGGCGTGAGGGTTCTCCTGACCACGGCATAGTGATCGGCCGACCGCTTCGCCTCCCGGTCGCCGAGCAGCGAAACCGGACACGCCGACGCGGGCACGCGCCCACCGGGTACGCGGTGGTGTTCGGAAACGGACTCCGTCCGGAGCGGTTCGAGCAGCCACGTCACGCCGTACCGCCCGACGACGTCCGATACGACGACGGTGCCGTCGGCCCGTTCGACGGCCGGACCCATGGAATCGCGAGCGAAAAGCGGGTCCGAGAGCAGGTCGCGAACGGCATCGGCCGGGACGTGCGACTCGTCGAAAGTCAAGCGGATCGGTCGGATCAGGTCCGCTTCGCCGCGGAGGTGTTCGGCGGCGGGGTCGCCATCGGGCGATTCCGCGAGCCGAGCCGCGATCACGTCGAGTCGACGCTTCCAGGGGGAATCCTCGGCCGTCAGTCGCTCGTCTGCCGTGCGACGGACCATCGCCCGCGAGTTCGTCACCTCGCTCAAGGGGTCCGTTGTCCGCAGATCGACGACCCATTCGGCCTCGAAAAGCCCGTCGATCGCGCCCCCGGTGCAGACAGCGATGTTTGCTTTCTCCGAGCGGATCACCGGCGTTCCGAGGATACCACCAACGGTTCTCACGACGATGTCGTTCCCGACGGTGACGTTCGAGAAGACATCGCCACCGGCTTCGACAATCAGGCTGCCGTCTGTGGAAGTGATGTCGCACCGGACGGATTCGCCCGCGGTGACCTTGACCTGACCGCCCGCGGTGACGGACGCGTCGACGTGCTTCCCGGCGTGCAGGGTGCATTCGTCGGCGGCGCTGAACCGCCCCGAGATGTCTCCGTTGGCGGTCAGGTCGAGCCAGCCGTCTGCCGCGGCGGCGTCCGTCCGGATCGCCCCGGCCGCACTGAGGCTCGCGTAACCGGACGACGCCACCGTCCCGGTGATGTCTCCGCCGGCCTCGACGGCCGCCGACGCCCACGCGTCGTCGGACCCGGTCGCGACTGCCCCAGTGACGCCGCCGTTAACCTTGATGGAAGTCCAGTAGCGGGCCGTGACGGGTTCCCGCAGATCGCCCCCGGCCGTGACGGAGACCCCGTCGTCCGTCGACGTGAGGGCCATTCCCACGTGCCGGGTCGCTGTCGCCTCGACGACCCCGCGTGCGGTCGCACGGCCGATCAGGTCTTGTTTTGCCCACACGTACGCCCACTCGCTCGTCGCGACGAAGCACCCCTCGACGTCGCCGCCGCTCGCCGCGACCCACACCTTCCCGGCGGTCACCTCGGCTCGGCCCACATCTGACCCGGCGTGGACCTCGACGGCGTGGCTCGCGGACAGGACGAGTTTCCGGACGGACCCGCTCGCTTTCAACGTCAGCGACTTGACCCTTCCGACCCATACCGCGTCACCGGCCGACTGGCCGATCCCGACGACCTCGGCGGAATACTCAGCGGGGTCCGCTTCTCGTGGAGCAAGGTGTGCCGTCCCATCGGTGGCCAGGGCGACGCGGAATGGGGTCGGCCCGGAGTTGGTCACTCGGACCGTGACGGTGTCGGTCCACGACTCGCCCGGTGCGACCCGGTGCCAGATCGTGTCGCGATCGGGGCTCATGCGAAATCTCCGAACGAGCATTTTCGGGAGACCCCGCCGGTCACGCCCGGCCTTCGCGCTCGAAGGCCCAGAAGCAGCGCTGCCAGAAGAGCCACGCGGCGAGGAGGGTGATGCCGGCGGCCCCGGCGAAGCCGACGAACACCTGCTTGCCGTCCGCCGCGTCGAAGAAGGCCCACAGCGACAGCGGGATCAGCGTCAGGAGCCCGGCCATCGGCAGGAACCAGAGGATCGCGCGGGTGACGGTCTGGCACCGGGTCGAGAGCCACAGCCCGTAGCTCACCGCGAACGGGAGCGTGGCGGCGACGAACACGACGGCGCAGATCACCCCGAGCTGGAGCGGCAGCCGGTAGTCGGTGGCGGCGGCCGCGCGGCCCCAGCCGGCGGGGGGCGGGTCGGCGGTGACGGCCCACGCCATCAGCCCGAGCGGTACGCACGCCGCCGCGGGAACGCCCCACCACCACGCGCGGGTCAGGCACACCCGCCACTTCGCCCACAGGATTTCCCGGCGGTCGCACGGGATCGTCAGCAGGCTTTCGAGCGTCATCTTCTGCCGCTCCCGGCAGATCGCCCCGCACGCCGCCGACCCGACCGACAGCAGGTACACGAAGAACCCCATCGACCCGCCGATGACCAGGACCGACTGCGCCCCCTTCAGGCTCGACTTCCCGAACCCGCTGGCAAGCACGACCAGCAGCGTGATCCCGAGGATGAACGCGACGATCAGCCCGACGATCACCCCCACCGCCGCCGTCAGCCCGCGGATCGAGTCGTCGTCCGCGTCGCGGCGGTGGCCGGAGACGTACTTCTCCTTCCACAAAAACGGGTCTTCGGGGTCGATCGGGGGCCGCCGCGCGATCTCGGGCGGCAGCCGGTCCAGGCTCGCGCGGTGCCGGCGGGTCGGGGGGCGGATCGCTTCGGCCCGCTGCAGCGGCTTCGCGGCGATCAGCTTCGCCACCGGCAACGGGGCGGGGGGCTCGGCGTCCCGGTTGCCCGTGTCGACGTCCGGGGTCAGCGTCTCGGCGTTCGCCCGGAACATCTCCTGCTTCGCGTCGCGGAAGCGTTCCTCCCGGCTGCGGTCGTCGCGGGGCCGGCGGCGGGCCGGCGGCTCCCGGCCGGGGCCGTACCGCATGGCCCGCACCGACCGCCCGGCGAACAGCACCGCGATCAGGGCGCACGCGAGCTGCACCCCGCCGTACCCGAAGCCGACGAACGCGAACGCGCCGGGGGCGGCCCCTTCCATCGCGAACAGCATCACGACGACGCCGAACGGGGACATCGCCGGGTGCATCCCGCACCCGGCGAAGGCGTGCAGCGCGGACAGCCCGTAGGCCCGGAACATCGCCCCGCGGAACGTCTCGGCCGAGCATGCGGACCACACCCCGAGCGACGCGAGCAGAACCACCGTGGTGCTCGTCAGGAAGTACCCCATCAGCAGGAAGTTCACGCTGACGCCGCCGTACAGCAGCGTGAGGGCCAGCACCGGCAGCCCGGCGAGCATGATCCCGAGCAGGAACGTGAGCCGGCCGACGAACTTCCCGAGCACGATCTCCCGGCTCGTCAGGTCGCTGACCAGGAGGAAGACGAACGTCTTCTTCTCCTTTTCTTCCGCGACGCCGCCGGCCGCGTACGCCGGGGTGAGCAGCACGAGCACCCCGAGTTGCGCGAGCATGAACGTGAGCGCGAACTGCTCCGCGAACCGGGCCGAGTCGCGGAGGGAGAGCGTCTGCGAGGTGCCAAGGAAGAGTTCGCGGGTGGGCGTGTTCGGGAACCACGCCAGCGTGAAAAGCGTCAGGACGAGCAACAGCACCGAGGCGAGGATGAACCGCGACCGCGCGTCCTGCCCCCGGCGGGCGAGGCGGACGAGTTCCCACGACACGAGCGGGCCGACCCAGCCCGGCTTCGGGGGTTTGCGGACGGGGCGGCGGTCGGGGGTGGGGGGTTGAGACACGCCGAGTCATCCCTCACGCGGTTCGGCTCGATCTTCCTCCCTCCCCCCTCCCAGGGGGAGGGAACCAGACGTTACCGCCGGTCCTGGAGGCCGAGTTGAAGTCCCACCAGCCCGAACGGGGCGACGGAGTGCTTGCCCCACTTGTCGAAGCCGGCCACGGTCATCTTGTCCTGACCGCTTTCGTCCTTGCCCTCGTCGTCCGATG
>CAYUHJ010000098.1:18408-20890 GCA_964444365.1 uncultured Alcaligenaceae bacterium
CTTGTCCTCAGCCCCGGTCGCTTTGGCGTTGTTGCGGGCGAGGGCGAGCCGTGCCCAGGCGTGGCCGAGCCGCAGCTTCTTCGGGTCGCCAGGGATTTCTTCGAGGGCGGATTCCTCGGCGGGTTTCGCGTCCGGGGCGGCGTTCAATTTGAGCCGGAACGCCTCGGCGTGGGCGAACGCGCGAGTGCCTTCGTCGGGGATCGCCTTCACCAGCGGGTCGAGCGCGTCCGTCTGGCCATTCCGCGCCGCGGCCTGGACGAGTCGCACCAGCGGGCCGGCCGGAAACGGGCCGACTTCCTTCTTCTTCTCGGGTGCCCCCGCCGCCTTCGCCACGTCCGCAGCCGCCTTCACCGCGTCCGTCGGGGCCGGTGCCCACTCCGCGACGAGCGCGAGCGCCCGCAGCTTCGCGTCCGGCTTCGCCCCGCGGGCGGCCAGTTTCGCGGCGTCCTCGGGCTTGCCTTGCAGCAGGTTCAGAGCCGTGTAAGCGAAGAGCGTCTGCTCGTCTCCGATGTCGCCGGTGGCGGATGGAGCGGCGGGCGTCGGGGCGGAAATCGGCGGGTCGAGCGCCTTCCACAATGCCACCACCATCGGCGGCGTCGCGGGTTGTTTGCCGCCTGTGCCGGCCTTGAGGGTCGTCTTGAGGTCTTCCGCGGTGGCGCGAGCTCGCTCTTTATCGCCGGTCGCTCGCATGAGTTCGACCGCCAGTTGGGCCTGCATTTCGGGCACTTCCGCCCCGGTGAACGCCGTCTGGAAGATGCCGTTGAGCAGGTCCGGGCGGGGCGTCTTCGCCAGTTCCCGCGCCAGCCGGCGGACGGCGGCGGCCCGCCCGTCGAAGTCGAGGCCGCCCGTCTGCATCGCCGTCAGCGTCTTGCGGAGTTCCGTCTGCACATCGAAGTCGTCGCTCTTCACCGGGGACCGCAGCGCGGTCGAGTCCCGCGGCACCCAGCGGGCCCGGGTCCGGGCGAGTTCCTGTTCCGGGGTGCCGGCCAGCGCGAGTTGTGCCACCGCGAGTTCGGAGAAGAGCACGTCCCGTTCGGCACACTTGTGCGCGGCGACGAGTTCCTGCCGGGCACTGTCGTAGTGGTCGCGGGCGGCTTTCAGTTTGGAGAGGTGGGCGTCATCGATGCCGCGGAACTCGTACTCCCCGGCGGCGAGGTGGAACGCGGCCTTCAACAGCGGCGCTTCCGTCGGCGGGACATCCTTCGATTCGAGCAGGTCTTTTTGCGCCTCGGACATGAGCTTCTCGTGCCGGTCCTCGACCTTCCCGGACCGGAACGAAACGATGCCGAAGGCGACGCCGCCGATGACGAGAAACACCGTGGCGGCGAGGGCGGCGTAGTGCCACTTCGGTCGCGGTTCGATGTCCTCGACGATCGCGCCGGCTTCCTTGAGGGCTTGAGCGCCGGCGTACGCGACCTTCGTCGTCGTCATCACGTCGGCCGGCAGTTCCTCCTGCTTCGCGAGGCTCGGCTTCTTCGTGTTGGCCTCGCGCCAGTTCGCCTTTTCCTTCTGTTCCGGCACCTTGTTGATGTGCCGGCACTCGGGGCACGGGGCGTTCTTGCCCTGCTTGTCGAACCCGACCTCCCACTTGTGGTCGCACATCGCGCACGTCATCGGGATCGTGCGCGACTGAACCGGAACCTCGACCGGTGCCTCGGCCTTCTCCGCGGCCATCAGCTCGGCGAACGCCCGCGTGTTCAGCGACACCGGGCCGGACGTGGCCGGCGGCGGGTCGGAGAACAGCGACCCGAGGGCGTCGTCATCGTCGTCATCTTTCTTCGGAGCGGACGGCGGCTTCGGCGGGATGACCGTGAGGCCGGGGCTTTTCGCGGCCGGGGCCGGGGGCGGCTTCGGGACCGTCCTGGCCGGCGGCTCGGGCGGCTTCGGCGGGGCGGGTTTGTCCGGGGCCTTTGCGACGGGCTTCACACCTGTTTCGGAGGGCTTCTTCGCGACGGGCTCCGGCGGCTTCGGGACCGGCTTCACCGCGGTTTCGGACGGCTTCTTCGCGACCGGTTCCGGCGGCTTCGGCGGCGGGACAGTTGGGGGAACCGGCACCGTCGCGACGGGCACCCCGCCCGGTGGGGTGGCGGTCGAACCGGGCAGCGTCTCGGCGGAGCTCGGGGGCGGGGTGCCGTTCGCCTCGGCTTTCGCCGTCACGGTGAAGGTTTTTCGGCACGACGGCGTCGCGCAGGTGACCGGCTTCCCGATCATCCGGTCCTTCAGCCGGTACGGGGCGTGGCAGTTCGGGCATTCCGTCTCGATGATCTGCATGGGCAGTCCCGCGCGTCTCGGCCCAGATTGGCTTACCCATTATCGCCGGGACGCGCGGGCACGGCAATCGGTTTGAGGAAGAAGCAGTCGCGGCATCCCGGGCGAAGGCTAACGACGAGCGCGGGTGAGGGAACCCCCGCCGGGGGGTGGCGAGCGGCGGGGCGTCAGCCCGCCGTGGAAGTCGCAACGCCGACTACGGTTGGAGTCGCAA
>CAYUHJ010000099.1:0-19689 GCA_964444365.1 uncultured Alcaligenaceae bacterium
GCCCGGTGGTCGCGGCTGGAGACCGAAGACGGGACGAATCTGGTGGTCGCCCTTCAGACGGACGTGACCGACCGGCGGCAGCGGGACGCCGACGCGGGCCGGGCCGAGCGGTGGGAGGTCGCCCGGAGCCTGACGGCCGCGGCCGCGGCCGACGTCGCCGCCGACCCCGATGCCGCCCTCGACCTGCTGCGCCGCTTCCCGGCCGGCCCCGACCCCGCGGCGGGTGTCCTGCACCGCGGGGCCGGCGACTGGGTGCTCGTGACCGGCCCCCGGCCGCTGGCCCGCGAACTCGTCCGGGCCGTCCTCGACGCGGCGGGGTATCACCCGGTCGTCGCTGCCGACCGCTACCACGCCGCCCGGCTCGTCGCCCGGTTCCGCGACGCGCTGCGGGCCGCCGTCCTCGCCTTCGAGCCGGACGCGATCGGCGTCGCCGCGGACCTCCGCCGGTTCCACCCCATCCTCCCGGTCGTCGTGGTGGAGGAGCCCGGCCTCACCGCCGACACCGTGGTGCAACCCGTCGCCGAGGCCGTGGCCGAGTCCCGGCTGACCGAGGCGATGCTGCTGACGTAGGGTGGGCGACGACCTGAACGGATTTCGTAGGGTGGGTCGAGCCGCTTCGGCGAAGACCCACCGGAGAGGCTGCGAGCGATTGCCTCTCCGGTGGGTCTTCGCCGCAAAGCCGGCTCGACCCACCCTACGAAGGCATCAGATTCTTCACCATCGCCGCCGTCAGCACGAACGGGTCGCGCGGGATGGTGGCGAAGGTGAACCGCGGGAGGAGGTCGCGGGGCGCGACGGGCTCGGGCCGGTCCAGCCAGCCGCAGGACCACGCCAGCAGGCCGACGAGCGCTTCCGGCCGGACGCCGGCGGCCCGCAGCGCCGCGACGCGGGTGTCGCCGTGCCGCTTCGCCAGCCGCCGGCCGTCTTCCCCCACCACCAGCGGGACGTGCGCGAAGGTCGGCGGCGTCAGCCCGAGGGCCCGGTAGATCAGCAGTTGCCGCGGCGTCGACGACACCAGGTCGTCCCCGCGGACGACCTGCGTCACCCCGGCGGCCGCGTCGTCGACCGCGACGGCGAGCTGGTACGCGGGCACCTTCAACGACCGCCACACGACGAAGTCCCCGCCGGCCTGCGTCAGATCGACGCGGGTTTCGCCGAGGAACTCGTCGACGAACGCGGGCGAATCGGACACCCGGAACCGCCACGCGAACGGCCGGTCGAGCCGGTCGGCGTCGGCCGCGGTGCGGCGGGCACAGGTGCCGGGGTAGGTCGGGGCCTCGTGCTCGGCGTGCGGGGCGCTCGCCGCCGACGCGATGTCCGACCGGGAACAGGTACACGGGTAGACGAGTTCGAGCCGCTTCAACTCCTCGAGCGCGGCCTCGTGCTGGGGCAAGTTGCGCGACTGCGTCACCGGCTCGCCGTCGAAGTCGAGCCCGAGCCACCGCAGGTCGTCGACCGCCTGCTCGGCGGCCGCCGGGCGGTTCCGCCAGACGTCGATGTCCTCGATGCGGAGCCGCACGCTCCCCCCCGCCGCCCGCGCCGCGAGCCACGCGATGAGGTACGTCCGGGCGTTCCCGACGTGCTGGGAACCGGTCGGCGACGGGGCCAGGCGTCCGGTGGGCATGGGGGTCTCTGCGGTATCCGGTCTCCGCTCGGCTGCGCCTCGCGGCTAACCGTTCTGTGCCTTCGCGATCAGCGCGTCCCGGACCGGGTCGGACAGGAACTTCGTCAGGTCGCCGCCGAGCTTTGCGATCTGACGGAGCAGCGAACTGCTGACGTGCGAGAACTCTTCCTTCGCCATCAGGAACACCGTTTCGATCTCGGCGTCGAGGTGGAGGTTCATCAGGGACATGGTGAACTCGTACTCCATGTCCGAGAGCGTTCGGAGCCCGCGGATCATGATGCGGGCCCCCGCGTCGCGCACGAACCGGACGGCGAGGCCCTCGAACTTCTTCACGTCGACGTTGCCGAACTCGCGGGTGACGGTTTCGAGCAGGGCGACCCGCTCGTCGATGTCGAACAGCGTCGCCTTGTCCGGGTTGATGCCGACGCCGACGATGAGGCGGTCGTACAGCTGGCTGCCGCGGCGGATGATGTTGAGGTGCCCGCGGTGGACGGGGTCGAAGGTGCCGGTGTAGACGGCCACGCGGGGGTCGAGCATCGCGATTCTCCGATTCTGGTCCCCCTCTCCCCGCTGGGGAGAGGGGTTAGGGGTGAGGGGAACGCCTTCACCTGGTCCCAATCGCGGATGGGGGCAAGAGGACCGCCCCCTCACCCCCGGCCCCTCTCCCCCAAGGGGAGAGGGGAGAAAATCAATCATCGCACCGCGTCCACGAACCGGTCCAGTTCCGCTTCCGTGTTGTACGCGTGGGGGCTGACCCGCACCCGGCCGGCCCGGGCGTTCACGATCACCCCCGCCTCGCGGCACCGCTTCATCACCGCCTTCGGCTCCATCCCCGGCACGGTCAGCGACACGATTCCCGAGGCATCCCCGGCCCGCCGGCTGCTGAAGACCTCCAGCCCCGCGGACCTGGCCCGGTCGCACAGGTGGTCCGTGAGGTGAAGCACCCGCGCCGCCACGTTCTCGATGCCCGCTTCGAGGAGCAGTTCGACGCTCGCGCCGAGGGCCGTCACGCCGGGGATGTTGAGCGCCCCGCCCTCCCACCGGCCGGCGTGGGGTTTCATCCGGAAGTCGACCGTGCTGTACTCGAACGGGTTCACGACGCTGTGCGCCCCGACGCCGATCGCGTGCAGGTTCTCCACCCACTCCCGGCGGATGTACGCGATGGCGGCCCCCTCCGGGGCGAGTAGCCACTTGTGCCCGTCGGCGGCGAGGGCGTCGATCGGCGTCCGCTGCACGTCCAGCGGGAAGACGCCGAGGCCCTGGATCGCGTCGACGAAGAAGAAGACGCCGCGCTCCCGACAGAGTTCGCCGAGGGCGTCCAGGTTCGCGCGGAAGCCGCTGCCGAACTGGACGAAGCTGGTCGAGAGCACGCGGGTGTTCGCGTCCATCGCGGCGCGGACGTCGTCGACCTCGACGCGGTTCCCCCGGCTCGGGACGGTCCGCACCTCGACGCCGCGGTCCCGGAGGTTCAGCCACGGGTACTGGTTCGACGGGTACTCTTCCGACGCGAGGACGACGTTTTCCCCCGGCCTCCACGGGTATCCCTCGGCGATGAACCCGATGCCGAGCGTCGTGTTGGGCGCGAAATAAATGTCGTCCGGCGACGGGGCGTTGACGAGTCGGGCCGACAGTCGGCGGACGTGCGCGACGCGGTCGACCCAGTGCCAGATGTCCGCGAGGCCGTTCTCGGCGATGCGACGGCCGTAGTCTTCCAGCGCGGCAACGGCAATGTCCGGGATCGGGGACACGGCGGCGTGGTCGAGGAACGCCCAGCGTCGGGTGACGGGGAAGTGGGCACGGAACGCGGTCCAGTCCATGAATCACCCCCGGAAGAGTCGGGTCGGCCGGACTCAGATAAGATTGCGTGCGAGACGACGAGCGGACACCCCCCGCGGCGACCCGAGGCGAGAACCGACGTGCTGGCCGAACCGCAACCCACCCCCTACGACCTGAAATTCCGCGCGTTCGGGTTCCCCGTCCGCGTCCACCCGCTGTTCTGGCTCGCGACGGCGATGCTGGGGTGGAGCGGGGACCGGCCGAACGCGGGGGCGTTCCTCCTGATGTGGGTCGGCGTCGTCTTCGTCTCGATCCTCGTCCACGAACTCGGCCACGCCTTCGCCTTCCGCGCGTTCGGCGGCGACGGCCGGGTGTGGCTGTACTGGTTCGGCGGGCTGGCGATCCCGGAGTCCGGCTCCGGCCCCAGGTCGCCGGTGAAGCAAATCGCGATCTCACTCGCCGGCCCCGGTGCGGGGTTTTTACTCGCGGGGGTCGTGTTCGGCACGAACGAAGCCCTGGAGTGGTCCGCCGCCTCGGTGTTCGCGGCGTACTTCTACCTGCAACTGATGTGGGTGAACGTCGGGTGGGGGGTCATTAACCTGCTGCCGGTCTACCCGCTCGACGGCGGGCAGGTGTGCCGGGAGGTGTGCGTCCTGCTGCGGGTCCGGCGGGCGCAGGCGGTGTCGCTGCAAATCTCGATGGTGACGGCCGGCGCGATCGCGGTGCTCAGCCTGATGAACACGGTCAACCAACCGGCGGACCTGCTCGCGCAACTCCCCTGGTGGCTCCGCATCGGCTCGCTGTTCACGACGGTCATGTTCGGCGTACTGGCCTACTCCAGCTATCAGATGTGGACCCACGTCCGACAACGGGACTCCTACTGGGACGACCCCGACGACGACACCCCGCCGTGGAACCGCCGGTAGCCGGTGTGGTAGAATCGCGTGTCGCACGGGAGACAGCCATGACGCTCGAAGGCACGGTGGTGAACGGACAGATCGTCGTGAACGCGGCCTTCCCGTTGCCGGAAGGAGCGAGGGTGTGGATCGAGGTGATCGACCCAGACGAGGAAGAAGTGTTTCCGATTCCTCCACTCTCGAACGAGACTTACGAGGAGCACCTCGCCCTGCTCCGGCAGTCGATCACGGACGAAGAGGCGGGCATCGGCCTCATGCCGTTCGCGGAATTCGACACGGAGATGAAGAAGGAGTTCGGTGTTCCCGAAGATCACGAGTAAGTTGTGGCTTACACGATTAACATCCTTCCCCGTGCCCGAACGGAAATTCACTCGAATGCCGAGTGGATGAGGAGGAACTACTCCCCGAAGGCCGCCTCGAAGTGGTACGCGGGCATCAGTGCCGCGATTCAAGCGTTGGCCCACAACCCCGAACGATATCCCGAGGCTGAGGAGGCGTCCGAGATTGGGGTGAATCTTCGAGTGAAGCTCTACGGTCGCCGGCCGCACGTGTTCCGTATCTTGTACCGGATTCGCGGCGACTGCGTGAACGTCCACCGCGTCCGTCATGCCGCGCAAGATTGGATTGCCGACCTCGACGAGTAAGCCCGCCAATTCCTCCCGCGCCGTCATCGCGGTTCCCCCTAAACTGACGGTTCATTCCCACCACCCGAGTGAATCTCCCGCATGGTCACCGCACGCCAGGCCGTCATCGTCGAGCCGTACAAGGTCGAGGTCCGCGAGGTCGCGATCCCGGACCCGGCCGCGAACCAGATCCTCATCGGGGCCGAGTATTCCGCCGTCAGTGCGGGGACGGAACTGGCGGTGTACACCGGCACGCACCAGTGGCTGAAGGACCCGAACCTGCCGGACTGGAAGTTCCCGTTCCGGTCCGGGTACTCGGCGGCGGGGACGGTGCTGGCCGTCGGCAAGGACTTTCCCGGCGGGTTCAAGGCCGGCGACCGCGTCAGCTTTCCGGGGAACCACGCCTCGGCGGAACTGCTCACCGTCGGGCACGAACGCTGCCGGGTGTGGAAGCTGCCGGCGACCCTCGGCTTCGACAAGGCGGCGGTCGCGTGCATCGCCCGGTACGGCCTGGGGGCGGCGGTGCGGCCGGGGATCACGCTCGGGAAGTCGGCCGCCGTGCTCGGCCTCGGGATCATCGGGCAGTTCGCGCTGCGGTGCCTGATGGCGGCGGGCGCGTCGCCGGTGGTCGGCATCGACGCGGTGAAGATGCGCCGGGACGCGGCCCTCGCGGCCGGGGCCGACTTCGTCATCGACCCCGCCGCCGGCGACGCGAAGCAGCAACTCGCCGACTTGCTCGGCACGAAGGGGGCGGAACTGATCGCCGACGCGACCGGCGTCCCGGCCGCGATTCCGACCGCGATGTCCCTGGCGTGCGACGCCGGGCAAGTGGTCGTCGTCGGCAGCCCGCGCGGGAAAGTGTCGGACGTGAACTTTTACGACGACCTGCACCGGCGGTACATCGAGGTGACCGGTGCCCACGGCAACATGCTGTTCGAGCCCGCCCACACCCGCATTCCGGGGGCGTGGGACATCCACAAGGCCCAGCACTTCCTGCTCCGGTCCCTGGCGAACGGCCGGCTGTCCCTGGCCGGGCTCGTGACGCACACGATCGCGCCTGAGGGCCTCGGCGCGGCGTATGAGGGGCTGCTCAAGCAGAAGGACGACTACCTCGGCGTGCTGGTGAAGTGGGCGTGAGCCCGCCCGGATCGGGCTACTTCTTCGCCGGCTCCGTCACGGTCAGCCACAGGTCCGCGGTCGAGTCCGGGGATTCGGCGGCGAGTGGGGCCGTCACCGGCCGCGGGGTGGCGGCTGTTCCGAGCAGCCGCAGCGGGCCGGAGAACGGCGTTTTGCCCGCGGTCAGCGTCAGCGAGACCGCGTTCGGGTCGGGTTTCGCGTCCGGCTTGGCCGGCTTCACCTCCAGCTTCGCGTCGGCCGGCAGCCCCTCGGCGACGACCTCCACCGGCTTCGCGAACCCGTGCTTGCGGACGACCTTGATCGCGATTTCCACCGACTTTTCCGGGGCGACCGTGACCCGGTCCGCCGTCGCGGTCAGGGCGAAGTCGGGGGCGGCGGGCGCGACCCGCAGCAGGTACGCGAACCGCTTCCCGCCGCCGGCGTACAGGTCCGCCACGCGGACGGTGTAGACGCCGTCGGCCGCCGGGGTCAGTGACAGGGCGGTGTCACCGTTCGCGGACGCAGGCTCGCCGCGGGCGACTTCCTTCCCCGCCGAATCGAGCACCCGCACGGCCGGGTTCACCGCCAGCCCCAGCGTCCGGCTCTCGACCTCGACGGCGAGCGGAACCCCCTGCTTCGCCACGAAAGCGAAGTCCGAGGAACCCCGTTCGGGCACCCGGCCGGTGAACGAAAATGGGGCCGCCGGCGGGGCGTTCGGCACGGCCGCGAAGGTCGGGTGCGGCTCGACGCGGACGCGCACCGCGTTCGCCAGCGTCGGGTGGAACAGGGTCCGGAACGGGTCGCCGGGGCGGGCCGGGCTCAACGCCGGCTTCAACTCGGCCGGCAGATTCCAGCCTTCGAGGGCGACCGCGTCGTCCGGCTTCGCCACCGCCAGCGGGACCGGGTGGTCCGCGAACCCGCCGGCGGTCAGCGTCAGCCGGTAGACGTAGGCGTCCCCGCCGGCGAAGCGGATGGTCGTGTCCGGCGTGGCCGGGAACGCGAACACGCGGACGACGTAGGTGCCGCCCTTCGGGGCCGCGAACGCGAGCTGCGGGTCGAGCCCGTGCGTGTCGTGGTTGTCCGCGAGGACGAACCCGTCGAGGGAAACGACCTCCAGAACCGCGTCCATCGGCGACTTCAACCCGTGGTTCGCCTCGACGGCCGCGACCAGCGTTTGCCCCGTCTTCAGCGGCACCGCGTAACAATCGACGTCGCCCGCCTTTGCGAGTTGCCCGTTGACCGCGACCGATCCCGCGACCGGCTGCGCGGCCTTCGGTTCGTCGTTCGGTTCCTTCTCGGCCACGTCGGGAAGTGTGCCGATGGCGAAGTGTCGGATGCCGCTGGCACCGTCAGGCGTGTGGAACCGCACGCGACAAATCCCCGGCACGGCATCGGCCGCGAGGGTGACGGTGAACTTCCCCTTGTCCTTGGCGGGTTCGAACGCGACGCCGGGGGAATCGACCCAGACCTTGACGGGCCACGTGTCGAAGGTGCCGCCCGCGGTGACGGTCGTGGTCGTGCCACGCTGCGCGCCCGGCGGGAAGAGATGCGTCACGGTCGGCGGCGCGGCGGTGGCGGACGCGGACAGCAACAGGACGAGGAGCCAGGAGCCGCGAACGCCAGTGAGCGGCTGACTTCCTGGGAAAAGTGGCTGCCTCCATTGGGCGGAAGCGAACCGCTCACTTGCGTTCGCGGCTCTTGTGAATCGCATCACATCAACTCCTTGATCGGCATCGGGTCCGCGACGAGGTGTGCCGGGCGGCCCTGCGAGTTGAACAGGATCTTGTTCGGGTCGATGCCGAGCTTCGTGTACACCGTCGAGACGAAGTTCTCGGGCGACAGCACCCGCTCCACGGCGGCGAAGCCCTTGGCGTCGGTCGCCCCGACGACCTGCCCGCCGGGGGTGCCGCCGCCCGCGAAGAGGACGCTCATCGCGTTCGACCAGTGGTCCCGGCCCGCGTCCTTGTTCACCTGCGGCGTCCGGCCGAACTCGCCCAGCGCGATCACGAGGGTCGTATCGAGCATCCCGCGGTCGGCCAGGTCCGCGATGAGGGCGGCGACGCTCGCGTCCCACCGGGGCAGCCGGGCCTTCAGGGACTCGAACAGCTTCGTGTGGTGGTCCCAGCCGCCGTCGTTGACGGTGATGAACGGCACGCCCGCGTCGACGAGCCGGCGGGCGAGCAAGAGCCGCTGGCCGAACCCGTCCCGGCCGTACCGGTCGCGGGTTTTTGGCGACTCCTTCCCGATGTCGAACGCGGCCTGGGCCTCCTTCGAGTTCATCAGGTCGCGGGCCTGCTGGTAGTGCTCGTCGAGGGCGGACGCGGGGTCGGCGGAGGCCTTGTCCGCGAACCGGCGGAACCGGTCGACGTCGCCGCGCAGGTCACTGCGGTCGGCGAACCGGTCCGCGGTCAGGCCTTCGGGCAGGACCACGTCCCGCACCCGGAAGTGGGGCGAGTTCGGGTCGTTCGGCACGACGAACGGGGCGTACTTCGCGCCGAGGAAGTTCGGCCCGCCGGACCGGGTCATGCTCGGCAGGCTGAAGTACGGCGGCAGGCCGGGGGGCGCGCCCTTCTCGGCGGCCGTCACGGACCCCATGCTCGGGTGGAAGCTGACGAACGCCCCGCACCCGACGGGAATCCGCGGCGGGGCCCCGGTCATGAGGTAGTGGTTGCCGGCCCCGTGGTTCCCCTGGTCGTGGCGGATCGACCGCACGACCGCGAGTCGGTTCATCATCCCCGCGAGCTTGGTCATGTGCTCGGAGAACTGAACGCCCGGCAGCGTGGTCGGCGTGGTGGCGAAGTCGCCGCGGATCTCGGCGGGGGCCGTCGGCTTCGGGTCGAACATCTCGTAGTGCGTCGGCCCGCCGTCCTGCCAGATGAGGATGCACGCCTTCGCGGTGCCGGCGACCGCCTTCGCGTCCCCGGCCCGGGCGCGCAGGGCGGACGCGAGCCCGCCGCCGAGCAGCGCCCCGAGCCCGAGTTGGAGGCAGTCCCGGCGGGTGACGCCGGCGCAAGTGCGGGTGAGCATGTGGCACTCCTCACAAAATGGCGTGGTCTTCAAGAGCCGCGAACGCAAGTGAGCGGTTCACGTCCTGCCCGGTGACGCAGCATCTTTTCCCAGGAAGCAAGCCGCTCACTTGCGTTCGCGGCTCCTGGGATCACAAGCCGCACTCTTGGAACTCTTCGCACACATACAGCGCCATCGCTTGGCCTTGTTCGGCAACGGTGTAGTGTACCGCTCGCCGAATCGACTCTTCAGACGACAAGTGTCGCGTCGAACCGTGCCGAGTCCACCGCTTTCGCGCCACCCCCGCGTTCAAGGCACGGGAGGCGCGAGCCTTGAACTGGGTCATGACTGTTTCCGGTTCGACGTTCGCAGCCACGACGAGGTGAACGTGGCTGCTCCGAACGTGAGCCGCAACCAGATTCCATCCGCGAAACTCGGCGTGCTGCCGGATCGCCGCCAGGACGATCTCTCGGCATTCAGCATCCATCGTGAACGGCGGCTCGGTCATCAGCGTTGACCGATACATCCGCAGTGCATATTCCGATTCGACGAGCGGCTCACCGAACCCGTTCTGACGGCGGTCGACGGACCCGCGTTCATCGCCGTGTACCCAGGTGCCGTAGGTCGTGAATGTGATGAAGTACGTTGGCATCACATCTCCTCAAGAGCCGCGAACGCAAGTGAGCGGCTGACTTCCTGGGAAAATCGGCTACGTCACCGGGCAGGGAGTCAGCCGCTCACTTGCGTTCGCGGCTCCTGTTTCCGTTCGCGGCCTCAATCGTTGAACACGAACTCCGGCGTGTTGATCAGCGCCCACAGCAGGTCCTCCGCCGCGCGGCGTTTCGTCGCTCCGGGCTTCTCGAAGCGTCGCACCGCGGCCGCCTTCTCGGACTCGGTCGGGAAGCGGCAGTAGGCCAGCAGGTACAACTCCTCCGCGATCGCGGCGGGGGGCTTTGGGGTCTTCTCGTAGCCGGCGCAGCGGCCCGCGTCGGCCGTCACCTTGCGGTGCAGGTTCGGGCTGTTCATCAGGTGCAGGGCCTGCACCACGGTCGTGTCCGTCGTCCGCTCGCACGGCGGGTCCTGGTTCGGGTCCGGGCGGCCGAAGCTGTCCAGGAACTGCGAGTCGGTCCGGACGGTCCAGGCTTCCATCGCCCGGGAGCCGGGCGGGACGGCGTCGAACTTTTCGGGCACGCCGGTCGCGTCGCTGACCATGTCGAGCAGCACCTCGGCGCGGAGCCGTTGCCGGTAGTGACGCGAGTAGTTCCGCGCGTCGGCGGCGTTGCGGGCGTTCGGCGTCGTACTCAGCCCGTAGACGTGGCTCGTCGCGATCGTGCGGATCAGCCCCTTCAGGTCGCAGCCGTTCTTGCGGAAGTCGGCGGCGAGGGCGTCGAGCAGTTCGGGGTTCGACGGCGGATTCGTCGCCCGGAGGTCGTCTACGGGGTCGACGATGCCGCGGCCCATGAGGTCCGCCCACACGCGGTTGACGATCACCTTCGCGAAGTACGGGTTCTCCGGGGCCGTCACCCACGCCGCCAGCACGTCCCGCGGGTCGACGTCCGGGGGGATGGGTTCCGGCTTGCCGAGCAGCACCGCGGGCGTCATCACCTTGCCGGTCAGCGGGTGCTTGACCGCGCCGGTCGCCACCGCGAAGACGGTCTCCTCGCTGCCGGAAATCGGGGCCGAGATGCCGGTGCCCTTCCGGCCGATCCGGCCGAAGTGGGCGGCGAAGCTGTAGAAGTCGTCCTGGCCCCAGATCTCGAACGGGTGGTGGTGGCACTTCGCGCAGTCGAGCCGGACGCCGAGGAACAGCTGCGCGACCATCGTCGCGATCTCGGCCGGGTCGCGGCGGTCGCGGTACATCACGACGGGGCCGTCGCGGAAGGTGCTCCCCTTCGCGCCGATCAGTTCGCGGACGAACCGGTCGTAGGGCTTGTTCGCGCGGAAGCTCGCCCGCAGCCAGCGGTCGAGGTTGTACGTCGCCTTGATGCCGACGTGGTACGGGTTGGGGCGGAGGAGATCCGCCCACTTGTTCGCCCAGAAGTCCGCGTACTCGGGCCGGTCCAGCAGCCGGTCGACGAGCTTGTCCCGCTTCTTCGCGTCCGGGTCGGCGAGGTACGCCCGCGTCTCGTCCGGGGTCGGCAGCCGGCCGATCACGTCGAGGAAGACCCGCCGGTGGAACGTCGCGTCGCCGGCCGGTTCGGACGGGGTGATGTTCAGCTTCTGCAACTTCGCCCAGACGTGGCCGTCGATGAAGTTCTTGCGGGGGAGCTTGGCGTACTCGTCGGCGGGCACCGGTTCCGGCCGGGGGACGAGCACGGAGGACACCGCGAACTTCTCCGCGTACCGGGCCATGATCGCGGCCTCGCCGGGGATCGGCCCGGCGGTCACGAGCCCGTCGGCGTTGACGGCGGCGTACACGCTCTCACTCGACGAGAACTGCGCCAGCCGGGTGACGTCTTGCTTCGAGCCGTCCGAGAAGTGGGCGGTCACCGCGAGTTTCTGCGTCTCGCGGAACGTCATCAGCCGGGCGTCCGGCGTCACCGTGATTCGGGTGACCTTTGGGGCATCCGCCGGGGTTCGCGGCGTGCCGGCGGCGATCCACTCCAGCAGCGTGCGGTACTCGGGGCCGTCCGGGTCGAGCTTCTTCCCGCCGCCGTGCGGCACCTTGCCGGCCCCCTTCAGCACCAGCAGGCTGTTCGCCGGGCTGGCCGGGAACACCCGCCGGCCGCGGGCCTCGGACACGATCGCGGCGTGGTCGAAGTCGTGGTCGTAGGCGAGCAACGACAGCTGGAAGCCGTTCTGCCCCCGCGCCTTGCCGTGGCACGCCCCCTGGTTGCACCCGAACCGCGTGAGGATCGGCTGCACGTCCCGTTCAAACGTGGGCGGGGCCGCCGGCGCGGGCACGCCGACGCACAGCACGATCAGGAGGGGGGAGACGGTTCGCATGGGATGAGCCGCGGGCAGGTGGGATGCTCAAACGATACCCCCTGCCGGGCCGCCGGGCAAGCGCCGTCTTCCCCGCTCCGAAAAATCCCGACAGTCCGACCGTCACCCCAACTTGATGCCGAGGTCTTTCAACTGCCGCGGTTCGACCGTCGCGGGGGCACCGCTCATCAGGTCGCGGGCCTGCTTGTTCTTCGGGAACGCGATCACGTCGCGGATGTTCGTCGTGCCGCTGAGGATCATGCACCAGCGGTCGAGCCCGAGCGCGATGCCGCCGTGCGGCGGGGCTCCGTTCTTGAGCGCGTCCAGCAGGAACCCGAACCGGGCCTTCGCGTCGTCGGCGGCCATGCCGAGCATCGCGAAGACGCGGCTCTGCACCGCTTCCGTGTGGATCCGGATGCTCCCGCCGCCGACCTCGTAGCCGTTGCAGACCATGTCGTAGGCCTTCGCCCGCACCTTGCCGGGGTCGGACTCGAGGTTCGGCAGGTCCTCGTCCCGCGGGGCCGTGAACGGGTGGTGGTTCGCGGCCCACCGCTTTTCGTCCTCGTCCCAGGTGAACATCGGGAAGTCGACGACCCAGAGCAGATTGAAGAGTTTCGCCGCAGGGTCGATGAGTTTCAGTTCGTTCGCCAGGAACGTCCGCATCGCGCCGAGGGCGTCGCAGACGACGGATTCCTTGTCCGCAACGAACAGGAGCAGGTCGCCGTCCGTCGCGCCGAAGCGTTCGACGAGCCTGGCCTTCACCGCGTCCGGGAAGAACTTTTCGATCGACCCGGTGAGCTTGCCGCCTTCCACCTTCATCCACGCGAGGCCCTTCGCCTTGTACGTCGTGGCGACGGCCGGGACCTTGCCGCCCGGTTTGAGTTCCGTGTTGCTGAACTTCTTCGCCGCCCCCTTCGCGTTGATCCCGCGGACGAGCCCGCCGGCCGCGAGTACCTCCTTGAAGACGGTGAACTCGGACTCCGCGGCGATGTCGCCGACGTCCACGATTTCCAGGCCGAAGCGAAGGTCCGGCTTGTCGCTGCCATACTTCGCCATCGCCTCCGAATACGGCATCCGCGGGAACGGCACCGGCACCTCGACGCCGACGCACGCCTTCACCATCGCGGCGACGAGCCCTTCCATCAGCGTGAGCACGTCGTCCTGCTCGACGAACGACATCTCCAGGTCGAGTTGCGTGAACTCCGGCTGGCGGTCGGCCCGCAGGTCTTCGTCGCGCAGGCAGCGGGCAATCTGGAAGTACTTGTCGTACCCGGCGATCATCAGCAGTTGCTTGTACAGCTGCGGCGACTGCGGCAGCGCGTAGAACTCGCCGTTGTAGACGCGGCTCGGCACGAGGTAGTCGCGGGCCCCTTCCGGCGTGGACTTCCCGAGCAGCGGCGTTTCGATTTCGAGGAACCCGCGGACGTCCAGGTAGTCGCGGATCGTCTTGTTCATGCGGTGCCGCTGGATCAGCACCTGTTGCAGCGACTTCCGGCGGAGGTCCAGGTACCGGTGTTCGAGGCGGATGTCCTCGTTCGCGAGTTCGCTGCCGAACTCGTTGATCTCGAACGGCAGCGGCGGGCAGGCGTTCAGCACCCGCAGCGTCTTCGCCTCGATCTCGACGGCCCCGGTCGCGATGTCCGCGCGTTCCTTCCCCTTGATCCGCGGGCGGACGGTGCCGGTCACGCTCACGCAGAACTCCTTCCGGAGCTTGTCGGCGGCCGCGAACAGGTCCGCGTCGTCGGCCTCGAACACGACTTGCGTGAGGCCGTACCGGTCGCGGAGGTCGATGAACACCTGGTTGCCGAAGTTGCGGGTCGTGAGCACCCACCCGTTCAGGGTGACGGTCTGCCCGACGTGCGCGTCGCGGAGGTCGTTACAGGAGTGCGTCCGCTGCCATTCGGCCATGAGTGAGTGCCCCGCTTCGAGAAACACAACCGGCTAGAAGGTTGTGATTATAGAGACTCCGCGGAACGGCGGGGGGTTCGCCTATGATGACCGCATGGCAACCCCCGACTGGCAACTTCCCCCCGGCGTCGACCGCGGGCTGTGGGACTACCTCCGCAGCGAGGAGATGGTCCGCGGCTACGACGAGCAGATCGCCGCGGCCCCGCTGTCCCGGGCGGACGTGGCCTTCTGCGAGAAACACTTCCCCCGCCCCGGCCGGCTGATCGACCTCGGCTGCGGCACCGGGCGGTTGTGCGTCCACTTCGCGACGCGCGGGTTCGACTGCGTCGGCGTCGACCTGTCCGACGACATGCTGGCGAAGGCGAAGGAGAACGCCGCTGGCTTACCCTTTCCCCTTGGGGGAGAGGGTGGCCGAAGGCCGGGTGAGGGGACGACTCCCCGGGTCGAGGCGCTTCCTCCCACCACGGACGCCGCCTCACTCGGGCAGGGCTTCCCCTCACCCCCGGCCCCTCTCCCCCAAGGGGAGAGGGGGGGAAGAACAATCGGAACAGTCGAGTGGAAGCTCGCGAATCTCGTGGATCTGGCCGGCGTTCCCGATGCCAGCTTCGACTACGCCGCGTGCCTGTTCAGCACCCTCGGCATGGTCCGCGGCGCGGAGAACCGGGCCGCCGTCCTCGCCGGGGTGAGCCGGGTGCTGAAGCCCGGCGGGACGTTCGTGCTCCACGCGCACAACCGCTTCTTCCGAGGGCTGGGGTGGAAGACGGTCCTCGGGCAGCGGTGGCAAACGCTACGGGGTTCGCCGACGGCCGGGGACGTGACGCGGCCGCAGGCCTACGGCGGGGCCCCGCTGACGCTGCACCACTTCACCCGCGGGGAGCTCGTAGGTTTGCTGGAAACGGCAGGCTTCCGCGTGACGGAACTCGTTGGCGTCGGCGAGGCCGGTGACACCGGGGTGTCACTGCGTAGCGGCTACGGGTTTCTGGCCGCCGCTACCCGCGGTGGCTGACTTCCGGGCGGGTGAGGAAGCCCCAGTCGAGGGCCTCGTCCTGGGTGTACTGCTTGCCGAGCGTCAGCGCCGTCACCGCCTTCGCCATCTCGTACCCGAGGTAGAAGGCGTGCGACGGGTCGAGCTTCGGGTCGGCGGCGAGCAGCGCCGCGAAGACGGCGAACGGGTCCGGGCCGCGGACGTGCCCCGTGCCGTTGATCGCGTGGACCTCGCCCCCTTCGGCGAAGAGCCGGTAGTTGCGGTCCTTCACCCGGGCCGCCAGTTCCGCGAGGGCCTCGGGGCCGGTCTCGAAGACCTTGCGGTCCCGCAGCACCACCAGCCCCGGTTCCAGGTTCTTCGGCAGCACTCCGTTCGCGACCGCGTGGAACACCAGCTTCCGCGCCAGGTCGAACTCTTTGACCGCGGACCGGCACCAGTTGATCACCTCCGTCGTCAGCACGCTGCGGACGCCGAGTTCCTGGCAGAACCCCGCGAGCGTCACGTTCACGCCCGCGGAGTCGACGTCCGTGAGTTCCGTCAGGTTGCCGACGCCCATCATCATCGCGGCTGAAGGGTAACGCTTCCGCACTTCGAGGTAGCGGCCCAGCGACGCCGCGAACCCCATCCCGATCGGCTCGACGATCGGGTCGAGCCGGTACTTCACGCCCCACCCTTCGAGCGCCTGCACGGTGCGGTCGAGCGAGCCCAGGTCCGTCGGCGTGTCCGGGATTGCGACGACTTCGACGGCCGGGAACCGGTCGTGCCAGTGCCGGGCGTGGGCGACGTTCGTGCCGTTGACGCTGAGCACGAGTTCCGCGCCGGCGGCGAGGGCGGCTTCGACCTCGGCCGGGTGAAAGGAGTCGATCGAGACGCGGAACCCGTCGGCCTTCAGGAGCCGGACCGCCTCGCCGACGCCGGCCCACGGGGTCTCGCCGGGGTCGCACCCGAGGTCGATGACGTCCGCCCCGGATTCCCGGTACCGCCGCGCGACGGCGAGGATCTCGGCGGCGGGTCGGGTGGGGGCGTGGTTGATCTCCGCGAGGATTTCGATGTCGTGCCGGCCGTACCCCGGCGGCGGGCCGGACTTCTTCCCGAAGTGGGCCGGCAGTTCGCGCAGGTCTTTCGGCCCGAGTTCGGCCGGCGCGTTGGCGGCCGTGCTGACCTCGGCCACATCCCCCCGGCAGAACCCCGGCAGGACGACGCGGTCGACGGCGGAAGTCAGATCGGGCAGGTGCCGGGCGACCCAGTTCGTCGTCATCAGGGCGGCGACCGTGATCGGCAGGACGGCCACCTCCGCATCGAACCCGGCACGCGGGGCGAGATCCGCCAGCACCCGCCGCAGGGACGGCTCGGCGAGCTTGCCCGTCACGAACAGGATTCGCGGCCGGTCGGCGGACATGGCGCTACGGGGTTGCGAGCGACGGGACGGGCGGCGGCGTGAAGCTCGGGGCGAGGAACAGCTTGCCGAACCCCGCCCAGGACGCGCGGGGGATCGCGGCCGTCGACGGCGTCAGCGGGATCTCGTCGATCAGGCACTCGGTGAACGTCGCCTTCGCGATCAGTTCGACGTGGACGAGGTCGCCGTCGCACTGGACCGGGAACTTGTCGAACACGCTCTTCCGGAACAGCTTGAACGCGGCGTGCGGGTCGTGCAGCGGGTCCGCGAAGACCAGCCACGCGACCCACGCCCGCAGGTGCTCGCGGACCCCGAGCCACGTCGGCGACGGGTCGAGCGGCAGCCCGAGCCCGACCCGGCAGAACCCGCGGTACAGCCGGCCGACCCACGTCCAGAGCGCCGGCGTCGCGTGCCCGGTGCGGCAGCCCGTCACCACGTCGATCTTCCGGCCGAGCACCGGGTCCGTCTGCCCGGCGCGGTCGAGGAGCTTGCCCAGGTCGGCCGGCGTGTACGGGTAGTCGAGCGCGGTGAAGAACACGAGCGGGAACCTCGCCGCGGCCAGCCCGGTGCGGACGGCCGCCCCGTACCCGAGCGGTTTCTCGTGCCTCAACACGCGAACCGTGCCGTGCTTCGCCGCGATGTCCTCGGCCTTCGCGACGGTGCCGTCCGTGCTGCCGTCGTCGACGAGCAGGAGCTCGAACTCCCGGCGGGACTTGTCCAGAAACCCCCGCCACCCGCCGACGGCGGCGGCCAGCGTCCCCGCCGCGTCGCGAACGGGCAGGACGACCGACACGGCTTCGAGGGCGGGGTCCGACATGGCCGATCCGGGAGGAAACCAGGGCACTTCCGGTGTGATACGGGTTCGACGGCCGGCGGGCGAGCGGCGGGGGAGAGCCCGCCGCGAATCTCGGCGACACCCCACGCCCGCACGGCGGGCTCACTCTTCGCCGCTCGGCGGGGTGGCGTAGGCGTCGGTCGTCAGTTCCGAGACGAAGTCCAGCCGCTTGCCGCTCGGGGCGTTGACGATTTCTTCCGTCTCCGTGACGCCCCGCAGCGTGCCGGGGACGCCTTCCTGCGAATCCCAGTGCTTGCGGACGTGGGCGCGGAACGCCTCCGGGACGGGTCCGGCCGCGTACACCCGCAGCGTGTACCGGTTCTCCTTGTCCTGGTGGATCTGGTACCGGCGGAGGAAGCCGCTCTGCTCCGGGGGGAAGGACTCGACCGCCGCGATCAGGCCGTTCACCCGGGTCCGCGAGCCGGGGGGCAGGCCGGCGAACCGGCGGAACCGGCCCTCGATGTCCGCGAACGACGGCAGCGTCCGCCCGCACGGGCACGGGCCGGCCGCGACGCGGGCCATGTCCCCGGTGTCGTACCGGATCAGCGGCATCGCCGGGTTCCGCAGCGTCGTCGCCAGCAGGTGCCCGGTCTCCCCCGGTTCGCACGGCCGGCCGGCCGCGTCGGCGATCTCGACGAGGCAGTGCTCCGTGTTGACGTGGTACCGCCCGGCCGCGCACCGGAACGCGACCTTGCCGACCTCGTTCAGCCCGTAGGTCTGGTGGACCGGGATGCCGTACATCGCCTCCAGCCGGGCGCGGAGGGAGGCCGTCATCTGGGAGCCGATGGAGAAGACCACCTTCAGGGACTCGACCGGGGACTTCCCGCCGGCCGCCAGCGCCCACTCTTCGAGGACGCCGGGGTACGTCATCGCGTAGGTCGGCTGCACCTTGCGGAGCCACGCGACCTGCCGGTCGATGGCTTCCGTGCTGTTCAGCCCGTAGGCGTAACCGGTCCGGAACAGGTCGCCGAGGTACCGCCAGTACGGCAGGGACAACAGCGTCCCGGCGGGGTTCGGCTGTTCGCTCGTCGCGAGGTGGATCTCGGTCGGGATGCGGGCTTCGAGGAAGACGCCGGCGGGCTCGAAGTCGAACCACCGGGCCTGCCGGACCCACAGGGCGGTGAACATCCACTGGCTGGCGCGGGACTGCGTGACCGTCACCGGCCGGCCGGTCGTGCCGGACGACTTCGACACCCCGCCGGGGGCGTCCCCCTTCGGCAGCACGAGGGCCTGCATCGCGGCGAACTGCTCGACGAGGGTTTCTTTCCGAAGAACCGGGAGTTTCGGCAGGTCGGCCGGGGAGGCGACGTCCGCCGGCGTCAGGCGCAGGTTCGCGAACAGCGTCCGGTAGTACGGCACGTTCGTCACGGCGAACCGGACCGCGTCCGCCAGGGCCTGCGCCTCCCACGCCCGGTGTTGCACCGCCGGCCAGAACTCGCGGACGACGAGTTCGTCGAGCGCGGCCGGGAACCCCGGCCACGCGGCCGCCTTCCACCGCTCGTGCTTCGCCTGCTCCGCCGCGAACGTGGTCATCGAGGTCGGGTCCGAGGAACGGGACTTCTTGTCGGTCGGGCCGAGTCTTCGAGGCCCGACGTAGCGCGATGTCGGGCCTCGAAGACTCGGCCCGACCGACAAGACAAGGACTCTTCTGTTAAACCTTTGCGAAGTTCCGCAGCATCGCCAGCCCGACGGCCTGGCTCTTTTCCGGGTGAAATTGCGTGGCGAAGACGGTGTCCTGCCAGACGGCCGCGCAGAACGGCGTGGGGTACTCCGCCTCCGCCGCGGTCAGGCCGGGGTCGGCCGGCACGGGGTAATAGCCGTGGACGAAGTAGACCGACGGGTTCGCCGGCAGGCCCGCGAACAGGGGGCAGTCCGGCTTCGTCAGCCGCAGGGCGTTCCAGCCCATGTGCGGCACCTTCAGGCCGGGCACCGCGGGGAACGGGACGACGTCGCCTTCAAAGACGCCGAGCCCCTCGTGGACGCCGTCTTCCAGCCCGCGGGTGAACAGGAGCTGGAACCCGAGGCAGATGCCGAGGAACGGCCGGCCGCGGCGGACGTGCCCGACGACGGCGTCGGCGAGGCCGGTCTCCCGCAGCTTCGCGATGGCGTCCCGGAACGCCCCAACGCCGGGCAGGACGATCCGGTCGGCGGCCGCGACGCGGTGCGGGTCGGCCGAAATCTCCGCGCCCGCCCCGACCGCCTCGAACGCCTTCTGTACGCTCCGGAGGTTGGCCATCCCGTAATCGACAATGACAAGCCCAGGCATCTCAGACCTTCCAAACCGAAGATTTCACCACAAAGGCACAAAGGTCACACAAAGGGTCACAAAGAAATCCATCCAGAGTGTTTGCCAGGATTCACAGGATGATCAGGATCTGGATCCGTGTTCATCCCCTCTCAATTCTTCTCTGTGAACCTTTGTGTGACCTTTGTGCCTTTGTGGTGAGATTCTTACTTCCCCCGCCGCAGGATCAGCCCGGCGACGAGCATCCCGCCGCACATGATGACCGCGATGATGCCGATCATCACCGGGTCGAACAGGACCAGCGACCCGACCTTCTCCGGCCGCTCGGCGGCG
>CAYUHJ010000099.1:19699-20795 GCA_964444365.1 uncultured Alcaligenaceae bacterium
CCGGGTCGAACAGGACCCGCGCGAACTCGCTCACGACCGGCCACGCGAACCACGTCACGACCGCCCCCGCCGCGATCCCCGGCCCGAACGGCAGCGCCGCGGACACCTCCTTGCCGCGGGCCCACGACCACGCCTTGATCGGGACGATGACCGGCAGTGTCAGCAGCGCCCCGACCGGCATCGCGAACACGGCCACCTGCCAGCCGAGGAACGCGCCGATCATCATGAGCAAGTCCGCGTCGCCGAGGCCGAGGGCTTCCTTGTCCAGCCCCGTCTCGAACAGGAACTTCACCCCCCGGCCGACGAGCATCCCGACCGCCGCGCCGATGACGCCGTTCAGCAACCCGAGCAGCGGACTGCCGGGGCGAGCCCACTCGGGCGGCTCCGCGAACGGCCAGAGCATCAGGCCGGTCGGGACCACGACGTCCGGCAACAGCCACGGCCGGCCGGGCGGAATCCCGGCGAGCGTGTCGACCGAGTTCGGCCACGGCCAGGGGAAGACGACCGCCGCGAGCAACCCGACGAACGTGCCGAAGTAGGTGATCTGCGGCGGGATGATCTGGTGTTCCAGGTCCACGACCGCCGCCGCGATCAGCAGCGACAGCAAGCAGGCGTGGACCGCGAAGTAGACGCACGCCGGCCACGGCGGGATCGGGGCGCGGAGGTACGGGAACTCCAACCCCGGCGTGTGGTGCCACGGCTTCAGGAAGTCCGGGCCGCCCTTCGCCTGGAACGCGATCTCGACGAGGAACAGCACGACGAACGCGAGGCCGGTCGCGAGTTCGACCCAGAGGTAGCGGGACGAAAACGTCGCCCCGCAGAACCGGCACTTCCCGCGGAGTCGCAGGTAGCCGACGATCGGCAGGTTGTCGATCAGCTTCAGCCCGCGGAGGCACGTCCCGCACCGCGAGCCGGGCCAGACCGGGCTCTTTTCGAGGGGCAACCGGACGATCAGGACGTTCAGGAAGCTGCCGATGCCCAGGCCGAACGCGAACACCCACACGCACCAGAAGATCAGCGGGGCGTATTCCATGAAAGCGGATTCCCGTGTAGCCGCGACGCGCAGCGGAGCGCGGGGGCTGGTCCCGCGCTCCGC
>CAYUHJ010000100.1:0-17403 GCA_964444365.1 uncultured Alcaligenaceae bacterium
ACCGGCTTGCCGTCGCGGAGCAACCCGTATTCGGGCTTCCAGTCCGCGTAGAACGGGGCCACCCCGCGGTTCTCGACCCGGAGGGTGACGGCGAGTTGGCCGTCCGTCACCGCGCCCACGGTGACCTCCGGCACGTGGAACTCGTACCCCATCCGCCGGACCTGGTCTTCCGCCCGCCGGACGCGGTCCGCCGGCTGGTTCTTGCGGAACAGGCCGCTGTCCATGAGCCAGGTGGCGTGCGTCGCCTCCACGCAGGTGCGGAAGTCCTGGACCTCTTTCGCCCCCGGCTTGTCGTCGAAGACCTGACCCCACGCTTCCGGCCGGATTTCCCCGCCGATCGGGTGCGTCTTCCACGCTCGGGGAACCCGGAACCGCCGTCAAACGGTTCCGTTTGACGGCCGACTTGACGGCCCGCGGGTGTGACCTACACTTGGCAAACCGTCGCCCAAACGCATGTCACATCCGAGGTGGGCGATGCGTCGTTCTCTCCTGACGTGTTTCCGGCTCGAAGACCGGCTGGCCCCGGCGACGAACATCACCCCGCTCGAACAGTACGCCCTCGAACTCCTCAACCGCGACCGGGCCGACCCCGCGGCCGCGGCCGTTCGGTACGGCGTCAACTTGAACGAGGGCGTACCCCTTAACCAGACGATCTCCACCGCGGCGAAGCAGCCGCTCGCCCCGAACCAGTCGTTGCTGAACGCGATCCGCGGCCACCTCGCGGACTTGGCGGCGACCAACACTTTCTCGCACACCGGGTCCAACGGCAGTACGCTCGGTGAGCGGAGCTCCGCGGCCGGGTTCAGCGGCAGCGTCGGCGAGAACCTCTACGTCAGTTGGCCGTCGTCGCCCACGACGGAAGCCTACGTCAATAACGCAATCGCCGGGCTGTTCGTCGACGAAGATGTCACCGGCCGCGGGCACCGCACGAACATGATGAATGCCGGCTGGCAGGTCGCCGGCAACGGGTTCTCGGTGAACGGGTTTCCCAACTTCAAGGGGTACTTCGGCCAGGACTTCGGCAACCCCACCGGCTCGGACGTGTTCCTGACCGGGGTCATCTACAACGACCTGAACGCGAACCAGTTCTACAACGTGAACGAGGTCGTCACCGGCGTCACGGTGCGGGCCGTGAACACCGCCACGAACGCGGTCGTCCAGGACACGGTGTCCCCCGGCGGCAGTTTCGGGTTCATCCTGCCAGCCGGCACGTACCGCATCGAAGTGACCGGGACGGGGATCGCCGGCGGAACGCGGGTGATGGTCGGCTCCGTGACGGTCGGCACCCAGAACCTGAAGGTCGATTTCCTCACGAACCGCAACCAGTTCAAGGTTGGCACTTCGTATCTCGACGCAACCGTCCCCAGCACCGGCGGCGGAACGGGCGGCGGAACGGGCGGAACCGGCGGGGGTACGACCGGCGGCGGGACCGGCGGCGGTGGAACCGGAACCGGGGGGAGTGGCGGCGGTACGGGGGTCCGTGTCGGTTCCCCACCGACCGGCTTCGCGGTGGGCGCGGGCGTCGGCGGCCGGGTGCGGACGTTCGACGGAGCCGGCACGCCGAAGCTGGACCTACCCGCGGTCGGCGGCTTCACCGGCGGCGTGCGGGTCGCGTCCGCCGACTTCAACCGCGACGGCGTGCTCGATGTCGTCGTCGGCACCGGGCCGGGGGCACCGACCCAGGTCCGCGTGCTCGACGGCAAGACCGGCGCGGAACTGTTCGCGACCCGGCCGTTTGAAGCCAGCTTCACCGGCGGCGTGTACGTCGCGGCCGGGGACGTCACCGGGGACGGCGTGGCGGACTTCGTCGTCACCCCCGACGAAGGCGGCGGGCCGCGGGTGCTCGTCTTCTCCGGGGCGGACTTCGCCAACGTCGCCGACTTCATGGGCATCGACGACCCCAACTTCCGCGGCGGGGCCCGGCCCGCGGTCGGCGACCTGAACGGCGACGGCTACGCGGACCTGGTCATCGGGGCGGGGTTCGGCGGCGGGCCGCGGGTGGCCGTGTACGACGGCGGGACCGTGGCCGGCACCTTCGGCCAGAGCCGCCCGACCCGGATGATGGGCGACTTCTACATCTTCGAGGAGACGCTCCGCAACGGGGCGTTCGTCGCGATCGGCGACGTGAACGGCGACGGCTTCGCCGACATCATCGGCGGCGGCGGACCCGGCGGCGGGCCGCGGGTGTTCGTGCTCGACGGGAAGGAAATGATGGCCGGCCGGCAAACCGTGCTGGCCGACTTCTTCGGCGGCGACCCCGACAGCCGGGGCGGCATCCGCGTCGCGGTGGTCAACCTGGACGGCGACGCGAAGGCCGACCTCGTCGTCGGGGCCGGCGACGCCGCCGGCTCGCGGGTGACGGCCTATCCGGGGGCGACGCTCGCCGAGGCGTTCCGGTTCGACGCGTTCCCGGACCTGGCCGGGGTGTACGTGGGGTAGCGAGGAATCCCCCGGCGAGCCGCGGACGCCCGTCCGCGGGTGATTGGCCCTGACCCGCGGACGGGCGTCCGCGGGTCGCCAACTGGCCTCAAGACTCCGCAACTCCGAGTGCTGCGGCCGCCTCGTTCGCGGCCTCGGCCGGTTCCCCCGCCGCGATCCACTTCCCACCGGAGATCAGTGCGTGCCTCAGCACCCGTAACGCGGCTTCGGTTGGTTCGCCCAGTGACACCGCGATGTCACAGCGGTCGTTGCCGAACCCGACGCGGAGCAACTCCTCGGCGGTGGTTTCGAGCACCGCCACGTCCAGGCCGGGGAACTGGAGCAGCTTTTCGGCGCGCTCGAACGGGTCGGTCGAAGTCGTCCACCGCCGCCCGGAGATGCCCGCCTCGCCGGGTTTCGCGTAGCCGAGACGCTTCCCACTCGCCCGACACAGCTTATCCAGGCTTTCGCGGAACCCCTCCGCCCCTTCGCCCACGAGTGCGATCACCGGGATGCGGCCCGTCTCCCCCGGCGGGAACATCGACGCGACGATGGCGTCCCCGACCGGCCGGGGGTTCGCGTTCGACGGGGCGAGGTGCAGCCACAGCCCCGGCCCGGCGTTGATCTCGACGACGACCCCGCCCTGCGGTTCGAGCGGTTCGCGAATATCGACGACGACCACGTCCAGCCCGGCGACGCTCAGCCCCATGCACTCGGCGGCGGCGGCGGCGTGGGCGGCGGTGGCGGGGTGGATGTCGTCGGTCACGTCCACGAAGTTCCCGCCGTTCGCGAAGTACGGCGGGTTCCGGCGGGCCAGCACCTTCGCCCCCTTCGGCGGGATGCTCTGCACCGTGAAGCCCTGCTTCGCCAGCACCCCGACGGCCTCCTCGTCGAGCGCGATCTTGTGCCAGGGGAGGTCGCTCCCCTTGTCCCCCCGGCGGGGGTCCCGGTTGACCTCGGCGACGAGTTCCGCGACGGTGTGGACGCCGTCCCCGAGCACCTGCGGCGGGTCGATCCGCGTGACGGCGGCGACCTTGCCGTCCACGACGAGCACGCGGTGCTCAACGCCGGGGGCGAAGCGTTCGACGAGGACGGCCCCGCTGTGCGCGACGGCGTTCTGGAACGCGGCCTCGAAGTGCTCGCGGGTGCGGACGTCGAGCGAGACGCCGATTTGCAGGTCGCTGTCCTGCGGCTTCACCGCGACGGGGAACCCGAGTTCCTGGGCCGCCTGCCACGCTTCTTCCAGTGTCGTCACTGCCCGGCCGACCGGCACCGGCACCCCGGCGGCGGCCATCAGTTCCTTCGCGAGTTGCTTGTCCGTCGAGCACGTTCGCCCGAGGATGCTGATGCTGTCCGGCTCCGCCGCCAGGGTGCGGTGCTGCTTCGCCCCGTGGCCGTGGATGAGCAACCGGCCGTACTCCGTGCTGAGCCGGCGGACGGGAATCCCCCGGCGGCGGGACGCATCCGCGATGACGGCGGTGCTCACGGGCAGGCGGTGCTCGTACTCGATGTCCTTGAGCCGCTGCCGGTCAGAGTCCGCCGGCTCGCCGTTTGCTTCCTTCACGGCGATTTCCGCCGCGGTCCGGCCGAGGTCCGCGAAACGAGCCTCGGCGACGACCACGACCTGACCCGGTTCGGCGGCGGGGGTTGCGGCCGAGAACGTGCCATGAATCCCGACACTCGCTTGAAGGGCCACAATCGCGGCACCGAGCTTTCGGCCTTCTTCGAGTGACCCGGCCAGGGTCAGTTCCACGACGGGGACGGCGGTGTGAACGTTGGGGCCGCGAAACGAACGGCAGCTGAGGATTTTCAAGTGCTCACCGGAGAGGCGGGGACCGAGTAAAACGACCCGACGGCTCAGGGAGCGAGCCGCCGACTCTGGACGGAGGATGAGACGCCCGTGGGATCGACCGAACCGCCGAAGCGAGAGCGTTTGCCGTCCGTGGACATCCTACGCGGCGCGGTCATGGCCGTGATGGCACTCGACCACGTTCGCGACTACTTTTATCACACCCAACTCAACTGGATGGACCCGGCCCAGACGCGGGCGGACCTGTTCCTCACGCGGTTCGCGGCCCAGTTCTGTGCCCCGGCGTTCTTTCTGCTCGCGGGGATCGGGGCCGCACTCTCTCAGGCGGGCGGGAAGCCGACGGCGACCGTGGCGGGGTTCCTGTTCAAGCGCGGGCTGGTGCTGATCGCACTGGATCTCACGGTGGTGCGGCTCGCGTGGGACTTTAACTTCTGGTACGACGGCGGGCCGTGGTTCATCGTGCTGAGCGCGTTGGGGGTGGCAATGATGGCCGTCGCCGGGCTGATGTTCCTGCCGCGGTGGTGTGCGGTCGTCGTGGCGGTCGGGTTGATCGGCTCGGGAAACGGGCTGGACGGACTGATCGCGGGGGACGACGGCCCCCTCCACCCGGTGTGGGTCGTGCTGCGGCTCGGCGGCTCGGCGGAACTCTTCGGCTGGCCGTTTTACGTGACCTACACGCTGGTCCCGTGGGTCGGCGTGATGGTGCTCGGCTACGTCCTCGGTCCGATTCTGCTGCTGGAACCCGAACGTCGACGGCGGACGCTGCGGCTCGTCGGGGCGTTGTTCTTCCTGGCATTCGCCACCGGCCGAACCTTCGGCCTCTACGGCGACCCGCGGCCGTGGCAGCCGGACCTCGACCACCCGCTGACGATTCTGTCGTTCTTCCGCACGAAGAAGTACCCGGCGTCGGTCCAGCACGTCCTGCTGTTCGTGGGGTTGCTGCTGATCGGACTGTCCCTGCTGGACCGGGTCAAGGGCGAGGGGCGCGCGAGCCGGTGGTTCATTCAACTCGGCCGGGCTCCGCTCTTCTACTACGTCGTCCACGTCTACGTGATTCACGCCCTGGCCGTGATTCTGGGGCTGAGCCAGGGGTTTTCGCTGGCGGATCTGCTCGTCCTGTACAACCGGCTGCCCGACGGGTACGGGATCGGGCTCGGCGGGCTGTACCTGGTTTGGCTGATCGTGCTGGCGATGTGCTACCCCGTCTGCGTCTGGTTCGACGGGGTGAAGCGGCGGTACAAGGCGGCGTGGCTAGCGTACCTCTGACGCGAGCGACAGGTGGGCGGGCTTCCGCGGGGCGGCGGCGTGGCCCTGCTTGCCGACGAGGTTGAGCACCGCGAGGGTCATGGAGTGGATGCCCGTCTTGAGGGTCGGCTCCATGACCGGGGCGAACCGGTCGGAGTGCAGGCTCGGCAGCGGCGACCCGATCCCGGCCTCCGCCTTCTGGACGAGGTCCGGCTTCTGGGTGCCGAGGAAGAACAGCAGGGACGGGATCCCGGCCTTGCCGAACAGGGCGAAGTCCTCGCCGCCCATCATCGGCGGCCGCGGGCAGACCCGCTCGTCGCCGAGCCCGTCCCGGAGGACGGCGACCGTGTGGGCCAGCAACCGCGGGTCGTTCTGGACGGCCGGCGTGTGCCAGTTCGAGCGGATGTTGACGGTCGGCTCCGGTGCGGCCGCGCTGACCGACACCCCCTTCGCCATGCGGGTGATGCCTTCCAGCACCCTCTTCCGGGTGACTTCCTTGGTGGTGCGGACGGTCAGTTGCAGCGTGACCTCGTTCGGGATGACGTTCGCCTTCACGCCGCCGTGGATGGTGCCGACCGTCAGCACGAGGGGGTCGGTCGGGTTGTTCTCCCGGCTGACGAGGGTTTGCAGGTCGAGGATCAGCCGGGCGGACAGGACCACGGGGTCGACGGTCATGTGCGGCCACGCCCCGTGCCCGCCCTTGCCGCGGACGACGACCTCGACCATGTCGATGTTGGCCATCGCGAGGCCGGGGGTGTAGGTCACGGTGCCGGCGGCGCTCTGCGGGTCGCAGTGCAGGGCGAGGCAGTAGTCCGGCCGCGGGAACTTCGTCAGCAGCCCGGCCTCGATCATCCGGTGGGCTCCGGCCCCCGCCTCCTCCGCGGGCTGGGCGATGAACACCAGGGTGCCGCTCCACTGGTCGCGCATCCCGGCGAGGATCTTGGCCGCCCCGAGCCAGCAGGTCATGTGGACGTCGTGGCCGCAGGCGTGCATGACCCCGACGAGCTTGCCGTCCCGGTCGCGGCCGACGACCTGACTCGCGTAGGGGAGGCCCGTCTTCTCGACGATCGGCAGGGCGTCCATGTCCGTGCGGACGAGGACCGTGGGGCCGGGGCCGTTGTGGAGCACCGCGACGAGCCCCGTCCCGGCGAAGTTCCGGGTCACCTCGAAGTCCGTGCCGGCGAGCTGGCCCGCGAGGTAGCCGGCCGTCTGAACTTCCTCGTGGGACAGTTCCGGGTTCGCGTGGAGGTACTTGTACGTCGCTTCGAGTTCCGGGTAGTGGCCGGCGAAGAACTCGGTCGCGTCGCTGTTCCACTCGGTGATGGCCGCCTCGTGCGGGTCGACGGCCGCCACGGGCGACTCGACCGCCGGGCGGTCCGGGTTCGCGACGGATTCGGACCAGATCGGCTTGCCGGTCGCGCCGGCGAAGTAGACGCCCGCGAAGAAGACCGCCACGCCGGCCGCCGCCAGCGCGACGACGACGTGGGCACGAGCGCAGCGGACGACACGGGGGAAGGAGAGGGAGGCCATCGGGACGCTCGGGAGAACAGAATCCGATCGGGCGAGCGGCGCGGGGCGAACCGGCCGGGGCGGCGTCACAAGGGGTGCCACCAAAACTGTAACACCGGATTCGCGCCGGGACCAAAACAATTCCGTACCGGTTCCTGCCGACCCGGCCGGGGAGCTCGAAGTTGCCCGCCCGGCCGAACCGGAAAACCCGCACGACCGGCAAACTTGTCACCGCTTGCGTTCGTAGTACCATAGCCCACTCAGGTCGCGGCTTCACGGACAACGAGACGGCGGACGGCCCCCCATGACGCAACCCGCGATCCAGGTCCAGGACCTGTGCAAGCAGTACGGCCCCGTGCTGGCCGTCGACCACGTCAGCTTCAGCGTGCAGCCCGGCGAGCTCGTCGGCTTCCTCGGCCAGAACGGGGCCGGGAAGACGACCACCATGCGGATCCTCACGACGTTCATGCCCGCGTCCAAGGGCTACGCCTGGCTCGCCGGGTACGACGTGATGTCCCAGTCGATGGACGTCCGCCGGCACCTCGGCTACCTCCCGGAGAGCGTGCCGCTCTACCCCGAAATGCGGGTCGAAGAGTACCTCCGCTACCGGGCGCAACTCAAGCAGGTCGACCGGGCCGTGCGGTCCAAGCGGATCGACTACTGCCTGGAGAAGTGCCGGATCAAGGAGGTCCGCCGGCGGCTGCTCACGACGCTGTCGAAGGGCTACCGCCAGCGGGTCGGCCTCGCGGACGCCATGATCGCCGAGCCGCCGGTGCTGATCCTCGACGAGCCGCTGACCGGGCTCGACCCGATCCAGCAGGAAGAGACGCTCAACGCGATCCGCGACCTGCGGGGCAAGCACACCGTCCTGTTCAGCAGCCACCACCTGCCGGACGTGGAAAAGGTCTGCGAGCGGGTCATCATCATCGACCGCGGCATGGTCAAGTACGACGAGAAGCTGTCCGTCATCGCGACGACCGCCCCGGTGCTGGTCCTCGAAGTCCGCGGGGCGACGGACGCGGTGCTCGAACTGCTCCGCCGACAGCCCGGCGTGACCGAGGCGAAGGCGACCTCGTCCGCGGACGGGGTTCACTCCTACGACGTGCGGACGGCCGAGGGGAAAGACCTCCGGGAGCCGATCGCGCGGGCACTGGTCGAAAAGGGGTACGGCGTTCGCCGCGTCGACCTGCGGCGGGCGAAACTGGAAGACGTGTTCATGCGGGTCGCGTTCCGCCGGGGGGAAGCGTCATGAGTAGCGCAGTGACCGACGAACCGACGACCGCCCCGCCGGAAGTGGCCCCGTCGAACACGCGGCGGGAAGAGCCCGTGATCGCGCGGCTGATCGGCCTGTTCGGGCTCGGCTGTGCCGTCCTCGGGACGGCGGCGATCGTCGCGAACCAGTACGGCCCGCGGTGGATCGGCGAGGGGGCCGGCTACCTGTTCGCGGCCGTCGGCCTCGCGTCGCTCCTGTTCCACGCGGTCCGCGACTCGGACCCCGAAGTCCGCCGGGTGTACGGCATCGGGGCCGCCCTACTGCTCGTGATCGCCATCGTCGTCGGGGGGATGCCGGGCCGACCCGCCCCGAGTGCCCCGTCGGTGTTCGGGTTCTACCTCCTCCCGTGGGGGGCGGTGGCGGGGCTCGTCAGCCTGCTGTTCTTCGTCCCGTTTTCGCGGCACGAAACGGAAAAACCCTACCGCAGCGCCACCCACCTCGGGCTGCTCGCCGTCGGCGGGTTGCTCGGCGTCGGGAGCATCGTCGGCGGGCTGATCAAGCCGGAATTCCTCGTCGGGCCGGGGGTCGCCCTCGCGCTGCTCGGGCTGGGGTTCTTCGCCGCGTACCTGTCCGTCGCCGGGACGGACGACGGCCTCGGGTACAAGGCGGCGGTCGCGCTGGGAATCCTCGGCGGGGTCGCGCTGGTGCTGGCGATCGGCAAGACCGTCGTCCCGAGCCTGCTCCACGACGGGCCGAAAGCCCTGCTCAACGCCCGGCAGTCTTACGACCGCTGGCTGGTCGCCGGCCGGGTGATCTCGGTCGCGTTCGGCCTCGCGGTCGCCGGCCACGGGGCCTTCGGCAAGGGCGTCGCCCCCTGGTTCCGCGGCGTGCTCGTGATCCTCGGCCTCGCCTGGACGGGGGTGTTCGTCGTCGGCAGCTTCACCGCCCCGCTGACCGCCGAGCCGACGCCGTTCCTCGTCCCCTACGGCCTGATCCTCGGCTTCCTCGGCCTGCTGTACCTCGGCGTGTCCCTGGCGAGCGTGTCGGACGACGTCGTCGTCGTGATGACCCGGCGGGAACTGTCGGCGTACTTCTACTCGCCGATCGCGTACACCGTACTCGTGGGCATGGCGTTCGTCCTCTGGCTGGGGTACTTCTGGTTCCTCGGCGGGGTGTTCGGCAGCCGGCGGGCGTTGATGGAGCCGATCCTTCAGAACTACGTCGGGGCCACGACGCTCGCGGGGATCGCCGTCGTGTTCCTGGTCCCCGCGCTGACCATGTGGACGTTCGCCGAGGAACGGCGAACCGGGACGCTGGAGGTGCTGCTCACCGCGCCGGTGAACGAGTTCCCGGTCGTCCTCAGCAAGTTCCTGGCGGCGTGGCTGTTCTTCATGCTGTCGCTGGTGCCGATCGCCCTCTACCTGATCCCCCTCCGGATCGAGGGCGGGCAGCCGTTCGATTACCGGCCACTGCTCAGCTATTACCTCGCGGTCGGGGCGTGCGGGGCGGGGTTCGTCGGCATGGGGCTGTTCTTCTCCAGCCTGACGCGGAACCAGATCGTCGCCGCCATGTTGACGTGTGCGGGGATGTTCGCGCTGCTGCTCACGGTCGTGCTCCGGGGCCAGGACTTCATCCCGGACGGGCTGCGGGCCGCGATCGGCAAGCTCGACTACCTGACCCTGTGGAGCAACGCCCTCGCCGGGCAGCTGATGCTGACCGACGTGTTCATCCAACTGTCGCTCGCCGTGTTCTGGCTGTTCCTGACGGTGAAGGTGCTGGAAGCCCGGAAGTGGAGCTAGTCCCCGGCGGACCGGCTCGACACGACGCATGACCCGGACGGCAAGAGGTTCGACCGCGATGGCCACCGCCACCCCCCCGACCGACGAAACGGCCCCGTCGCCCACCGCCGACTTCATCGTCGCCAACCGCCCGGTCCTCGGCTGGGTCCTGGCGGTGCTCGGGGTCGTCGCGCTGCTCGTCGCGATCTGGATGTTCACGAAAGGGTTGAAGACCACGGAAGTCCCGGCCCCCGCCCCCGCGCCGGGGGAGGCGGCCGCGACCGAGCCGATCCGCGTGTCCAACCCGCACCGGTTGGAGTGGGTCGTCGGCGCGATCGGCACGCTCTGGGTCGCGCTGGACTTCCTCGGGATCGCGGCGTACCTGCTCGCCCAGCTGCCCCGGCCCACGGTCGGTCAACGCCGCACGAACGCCCGGATGGCGGTGCTCTTCTGGGGGAACAGCCTCGGCCTCGGGCTGATGGTCGTCGGGTCGGTGCTGTTCGTGGTGTGGTCCAAGGCGATCGCGGACGCCGTCGGCGGCAAGGTCGCCCAGCTGGTGTGGGTCGCCGGGCCGATCCTCGGCATCCTGCTCGGGGCCGGGGTCGCGTTCCTGTGCTGCCTGCCGGCCCGGGCCGAGGAGCGGAACAACGTCACCGTCCGCCGGCTGATCTACGGGTCGAACGTCGCCCTGACGGGGATGCTGCTCGTGTTGGTGCTGGTGATCGGCAACGTGATCGCGGCCGTGCGGGTGCCCAGCAAGCTCGACACGACGGCGGCCGGCTTCTACTCCCTCGACCTGAACGAGAAGACCAAGGAGTACCTCGGCAAGCTCGACCAGACGGTCCGCATCTACTCGACGATCCCCGAAGAGTCCGACCCGTTCACGCAGGACACCCGCCGGCTGCTGGACGCGATGGTCGCCGCCAACCCGGCCCGGGTGCAGGTCCGGTACCTGTCCGCGACCGTCAACCGCGACGAGATCGCCCGGCTGCGGGCGAAGTACCCGACCGCCAACCTCAACCAGTACGGGCTGCTCGTCACGACCGGCGAGGACGAGGCGCGGTTCGGGTTCATCCGGTTCCAGGAACTGTTCGACAACACCCGCGAGACGGCCGCCTTCAAGGGCGAAAGCCGCGTCGTCCAGGAGCTGCTCACCATCGCCGAAGGGGACGTGAAGACGACGATCTACTTCACGCAGGGCAGCGGCGAACTGTCGCTGGGGTCCGACGGGCCGCAGGCGCGGTCCGGCCAGGAGTTGCAGCGGACGCTCGAAGAGAAGAAGTTCGTCGTCAAGACGCTGACGGCGGCGGAACTGACCAAGGCCGGGGGCAAGGCCAAGGTCCCGGACGACGCCTCGATGGTGGTGGTCGCGGACCCGACCGGCCCCCTGCCGCCGTCCGTCGTGACCGCCATCCAGGGCTACCTCGACGCCGAGCGGCCCGGCGGGAAGAAGGGGAAGTTGCTCGTCCTGACCGGCACCCACGCCAAGCTGGCCGGCGGGATCGAAAGCACCGGGCTGGAGCCGGTGCTGGAAACGCTGGGCGTTCGGGCCAGCCCGAAGTTCCTCTACTCGGACATTCAGGACGGCGTCAAGCCGCTGGTCATCGCGGGGGCCGCGCCGCAGGCGGTGGCGTCCGGGAATCTGGTGGCGATCACCTACCAGCAGCTGAAGTTGCCGCTCCAGAACGCCCGCGCGGTTTCGCCGGTGTCCGCCGGCCGCGGCCCGCTCCAGGCGACCCCGCTGTTCCAGACGCTGGCCGGCATCCCGACGTGGGAAGAGGACGAACCGATCAAGAACCCGGACCTGGCCTACGAGGAGTTGTTCCTCGGGCGGCCCGGCGAGTCCGAGGCGGCGGCCCAGCAGCGGCTGTCGGCCGTGTGGGCGCGGAAGGGCGTGTCGGACAAGGGCCGGAGCGTGGCGGCCGTGGTGTCCGAGGGGCCGACCCCGCGGGCGCTCGTCTTCGGCGCGGGGGAGTTCTTCTCCGACGAGACCGGCCGGGCCTACGGCCAGCCGGTGCAGGCCAAGATCTTCGCCACCCTCGTCGACTGGCTCCGCGACCGGCCGTCCGTCGCCGAGGTCACGAACAAGCCCTACGGCGTGTACACCCCGAACGCGAAGCCGGACGAGATCCGGCTCGTCTGGCTCCCCGGCGGGCTGGCGATCGTTCTGATCCTCTCCATCGGGGCCGGCGTGTGGACGCTCCGCCGGACGTAGCCGCGGCGAAACGAGCGGAATCGTTCCGTCTCCCCTCTCCCCGCCGGGGAGAGGGGCCGGGGGTGAGGGGTGAACCTTAAGCCCTCATCCACGCTTGAACCGGGGGTGAAGTCTTCCCCTCACCCCCGGCCCCTCTCCCCGGCGGAGAGAGGGGAGTAAGAAATGAAGTGCCTCACGTCCTTCTTGCACTAGGTGACGGTGCCATGAACTTCCGCGCGACCGCGATCCTGTTCGGGGCTGTCGTCGTCCTCGTCGGCGGCCTCCTCGTCCTTGCCCTCACCGAGCCGAAGGAACTGGTCGGCGGCGGCCTCGTCGAGCCGCTCACCCGCGCGGCGATGACGCCGAAAGACGTCGACACCGTCGAAATCACGCGGGCGTCCCCCTCGGAACAGAAGCTCCTGTTCGTCCGCACCGGGGACGCCGCCTGGGCGCTGAAGGAGCCCGTCACCGCCCGGATGGACGGCCCGCAGGTGCAGGCCGTCATCAAGGCGCTGTTCGACGCGAAGCCGGTGAACCACCCGGACATGTCCCCGAGCCTCGCGGTACTGGGGCTGGACAAGCCGACGGTCAAGGTCACGCTGAAGGCCGGCGACAAGGACGTGACGGTGAACCTCGGGCAGACGACGATCGGGGCCGACCGGGCGGTCACGTTCGTGACCGCGTCCGACCGGCCGACCCAGCCGATGGCCGTCCGCCGCAGCGACCTCGCCCCGCTGTTCAAGGACGCCGCCCGCGGCCAGGACGGGCCCGCCGCCCCGGCCGCCAAGTGGCTGACGGACTACCGCACCCGCCGGCTCCTCGGCGTCGACCTGCAAGACCCGGTCGCGACCCTCAAGGGCGTCCGCCTGATCGCCGGGGGGAAGGAACTCGTCCTCGCCCGGAAGGCCGGGGCGTCCAACGCCTGGGACATCCTCCGCCCGGCCGGGTACGGCTCCGCCGACGTGGGCGGCGACCCGAACCCGAACGTCACCGCCTTCACCGGCGTCCGGATGCTGCTCAACGCCGTCACCAACCTCCAACCGGGCGGCACCGACGACTACATCGAAGACCCCGGCGACCTCGCGAAGTACGGCCTCAAGGACAACGACCCGAACGCCATCCGCGTCGAACTGTTCCCCGAGAAGGGGAAGGACGAGGCCCTGCTCATCGGCAAGCCGGTGGAGGAGAACGGCAAGCCCGTCGTCCCGGCGAAGGTGTACACCCGCCTCGAAGGGGACTCGGCCGTCGTCAAGGTGCAGACCGACAAGATCGACCAGCTCCGCCAGACGATCCTCGACCCGGCCGTCCTGCGGAACCGCGACCTGTTCGCGGACGGGGCGCGGGACAAGATCGACGCCCTCGACGTGTCCGCCGGCGGCGGCACGGTGAAGCTGCGAAAGGTGCCGGTCGGCCCGTCGCCGAAGTGGGTGCTGTACGGCGGCCCGAACGACCCGCAGGAGGCGTACCAGACCGCCGTCGACACCCTCGTCACCGCGATCACCCGGCCCCGCGCGGCCTCGGAGATTCTGCCCGCCCCGAACGACGCCGCGTTCGCCGGGCCGGATCTGAAGGCCCAGCTCCGCGTCTGGGTTTCCGGCCTCGCGAAGCCGCCCAAGGCCGAGGGCACCAAGCCGCTCGCGGAACCCGCCGTCACCGGCGACCCGGTCACGATCCTGGTCGGCAAGAAGGACGGGGACAAGGTGTTCGTCCGCAAGATCGAGGGCGGCACCAAGACCGACTACAAGTTCCCGGACGGCCTCGTCGCCGTCGCCGCGAAGACCCGGCTCGACTTCCTCGACCCGAGCTTCGCCGGGTTCTCGCCGACGGTCGTGACGAAGCTCACCATCGCCGGCCCCGGCGGGAAGGTGACGGAGATCGCCAAGGGGAAGGACGACAAGTGGACCTTCGCCCAGCCCGCGGAGTTGAAGGGCAAGGACGCGGACCCGGACAAGCTCCAGTCGCTGTTGAGCGCCGTCGCCACGACGACGCCGGACAAGGTCGTGTCCGACGCGGCCACCCCGGACGAGTTGAAGAAGCTCGGCCTCGACCCCGCCCGGGTGACGGTCGCGGTCGGCCTGCCCGACGGGCTCGAACGGGTGTACGCCTTCGGCGCGGACCTGCCGGACGGCGGGTTCGTGTACGCGAAGCAGAAGGACAGGGCCGTCGTCCGCGTGCTCAAGGCGATGTCCAACCGGTTCGAGACGGACGACCTCCGCGACCTGACGGTGTCCAAGCTCGACCCCGCGAAGATCGACGGGTTCAAGCTCCGCGGCTGGCAGAAGGACGGCAAGGAAACGGAACTCCTCCTCGAAAAGAAGGGGGACACCTGGACCGGGAAAGAAACCGTCTTCGAGCGGAAGGCGGACAAGTGGGAGCCGACCGGCCCGGCCAAGGACTTCGCGGTCGACCCGGCCAAGGTGTCCCGGTTCCTGAACGCCATCGCCGCCCCGAAGGCCGGGACCATGTTCCCGTTCGTCCCCGGCAAGAACTACGGCGTCTCCGCCAACGACCCCGGCCGGCTGGCGGTCGAGTTCGGCCCCCCGGCGACGGCCCTCGTGTTCGGCTCCCCCGCCGAGGGCGGAACCCGCTACGCCCAGTCGTCCGTCCATCCGGGGCAGATCCTGACCCTGCCCGCCGAAACCGTGAACGCCATGACCGTCGACCCGAACGGGTTCAAGAAGTGACCCCGACCGGGTGGGTCGCGTCGGCCGACCGGCCCCGACCCACCCCGCCCGCGCACGTTGACTCCTCCCGCCGACTCGCACGTTCCGAGGGTGAAGTGATGCGCCTGACCTCTCTCGCCGCCGTCGCCCTCTGCGCGGCGGCCGCGTCCGCCGCCGACCCGCTGCCGAAGGCCCCGCCGGGGTGGACGGTCGAACTCGTCCTGGAACAGCCGAAGATCCTGCACCCCTCCGTGTGCTGCTTCGCCCCGGACGGCCGGCTGTTCGTCGGCGAAGACCCGATGGACATGGGGGCCGACTCCGAGAAGCCGACCGACCGCGTGCTGTGCATCCACCCGGACGGGAAGATCACGGTGTTCGCGGAGAAACTGCACGCCGTCTACGGCCTCGCGTACCTCGACGGAAAGGTCTACATCCACCACTGCCCGAAGTTCAGCGTCTTCACCGACGACCTGAGCGGCGTCGGCAAGGACCGCAAGGACCTGATCGCCACGACGAACCCGAAGCCGAACACGGGGTTCAACGACCACATCCCCGCGAACATGCGGCTCGGGATGGACGGCTGGTTCTACATGAGCACCGGGGACAAGGGCATCTTCGGGGCCGTCGGCACGGACGGCTCGAAGGCGGAAATCTACGGCGGCGGCGTGCTCCGGTTCCGGCCGGACGGCTCGCACCTCGAAGTCTACAGCACCGGCACCCGCAACCACCTCGACGTGGCGGTCAACGCGGAAGACGAGATCTTCACCTACGACAACACCGACGACGGCCACGGCTGGTGGACCCGCGTCACGCACATGGTCGACGGTGGCTTCTACGGCTACCCGTGGGACTACAAGCCGCAACGCCCGTACACCCTGTGGAAGATGACCGACTACGGCGGCGGCTCGCCCACGGGGGCCATCGCGTACAACGAGGACGCTCTCCCCGGAAAGTACCGCGGCAACGTGTTCCTCTGCGAGTGGGGCCGCAAGCAGTTCCTTCGCCTCACGGTCGAGCGCGACGGCGGCAGCTACAAGATCGCCGAGCGCGAAGACTTCCTCACCGCGAACGGCGGCGAGTTCCGGCCCGTCGGCGTCGCGGTGTCGCCGGACGGGATGAGCCTGTACGTCACGGACTGGAACTTCGGCGGCTGGAAGCAGAACAAGCCCGCGGGCCGGTTGCTGAAGGTGACGTACACCGGCGGCAAGTCCGAGGCGACGGCGAAGCCGGCTTGGTTCGTCCCCGCGGCAATGGGTCAGAAGTTCGAAGCGACAGTCGCGGACCTCGTCGAAGGGATCAAGCACCCGGCCCAGAGCGTACGGCTCGTGGCGCAGCGGCGGCTCGCGGAAAAAGGGGCAGACGCGGTGAAGCCGCTTCTCGAAGTGCTCGCGAATACGAAATCGGCTCCGTTCGCGAAGTGGTCCGCGATCTGGACCCTCGACGCGATCGACGGCGGAAAAGCGGGCCGCGACGCGATCCTCGCCGCGCTCAGTGACACCGATGTGTCAGTAGTTCGGCAAGCGGCCCGGCAACTCGGCGGCAGCCGGGCGAAGGAAGCGGTTCCCGCTCTCGTGAAGTTGCTCGAATCGAAGGACGGTTCCGTCCGGTTCCAGGCGGCGACGGCGCTCGGCCGCATCGGCGATGGGGCTGCCGTGGCGTCGCTGTTGCGGGCGTGCGAGCAAACCGACCTGTTCGCCCGGTACGCCGCGTTCACGGCTCTGACCCGCATCGGCAAGGCGGACCCCGCCGCGTGGGAGAAGGTCGTCGCCGGGTTCGGGGACTCGGCCCCGGCGGTGCGGGAAGGGGCCGCGTTCGCCGCCCGCGACGCTTACGAGCCGAAGCTCGCGGAAGCGCTGCGGGACTTCGCCAAGAACCCGAAGAACGCCGTCGAGCACCGGGCCGCGGCGGTCGCGGCGCTGGCGGCGATCCACCGCAAGCCGCCGGCGTGGGACGGCAAGTGGTGGGGCACGCAGCCGGTGAAGACCGCCAAGCCCGCGGGCGTGGTCGAGTACCCCGGCACGGCCGTCGTGTTGGGCACCGTCCGCGACCTGCTCGGCGATGCCGACCCCGGCATCCGCAAGGCCGCGATCGAGGCGGTGGCGATCACCCGCGACCCGACCGCCGGCGAAAAGCTGGTCGAAATCTTCCAGGCGAATGCGGACGCCGACACGCGGAAGGCGGCGCTGCGGGCCCTCGCCGCGACGAAGTCGCCGGCCGCGGCCGAACTCGTGGGGGGTCTGCTCGCCAAGCCCGGTGACAACGCGGCGTCACTGCCCGAGGCCGTCGCCGCGGCCGCGGCCATCGGCGGGCCGAAGATGCTCGAATCGCTCAAGCAGTTCGCGTCCGCCGAGGCCCCGCCGGACGCGCTCGTCGCGGCGTTCGAGGCGCTGGCCGCGTTGAAGGCGAAGGACGCCGTCCCCGCCGTCGCGGACCGGTTGCAGCACCCGGACGCGAAGGTCCGGGCGGCCGCCGTGGCAATGCTGGCCGGCGTCGGCGGCGACCCGGCCGTCGCCGCGCTGGTGCGGCTGCTCGCCAGCGACAAGGCCGACACCCGCAGGGCCGCCGTCGGGGCG
>CAYUHJ010000100.1:17413-20782 GCA_964444365.1 uncultured Alcaligenaceae bacterium
CCGGCACGCCGGACGTCCGGGCACTCGACGCCTACCTCGACGGGCTCGGGAGCAAGAGCGCGACCCTCCGCGACGCCTGCCGCACGGCGGTGACGGCGGTCCGGGCCGACGCCCTGCCGCTGATCGAGGCCCGGCTGGACAAGGCCCCGGCGCTCGCGCCGCAGGTCGTGGCGGAACTGCAAAAGGTCTACTCGTCCGCGACCCCGGTCACCGAGTGGCACGTCCTCGGCGCGTTCGACATCGACGCCCCGGACGCCGTCGACCCGGCCGCCCCGAAGCTCGACGCCGAGTACAAGGACGCGACGGGCAAGGCCGTGAAGTGGGCGAAGGCGAAGGTCGGAAAGGACGGCCGCGTGAACCTGCTCGGCCAAGGGTTCGGCCGCGGGAACAACGCCGCGGCGTTCGCGCACACGGTCGTCAGTTCGCCGGCCGACCGCAGCGTCCAACTCGTCGCCGGCAGCGACGACGGCCTCGTCGTCTGGGTCAACGGCGAGAAGGTCTTCGAGAAGCTCGGCAACCGCGGGTACAAGGCGGACGACTTTCGCATTCCCGTGAAGTTGAAGGCCGGCTCGAACACGCTGACCGCCAAGATCACCCAGGGCGGCGGGCCGTGGGAGTTTTCGATCGCGGTCCCGTCCGCCGGCACCGGCAAGCTGTTCCAGACGACGGTGCCGAAGGTCAGCCCGGAGGAGTTCGCCGCGTTCGCGACCAAGACCGCCGGCAACGCCGACCGCGGAATGGCCCTGTTCCGCGACCTGAAGGGCATGGCCTGCGTGAAGTGCCACGCCGCCACCCCCGGCGGCCCGCCCCCCGGCGACGTCGGCCCCAGCCTGCTCGGCGTCGGCGCGAAGTACAACAAGGCCCAGCTCATCGAGTCCGCGTTGTACCCGTCGAAGCAGATCCTGGACGGCTACCAGCAGACGAAGATCACCACTGTCAACGGCCAGTCGTTCGCCGGCGTCGTCCGCGGCGAGACCGGCGACAGCGTGACCCTGATCGACGCCGAGGGGCGGAAGCACGTCCTTGCGAAGGGGGACATCGACGAGCGGAAGGCGAGCCCGCTCTCCCTGATGCCGGACGGCCTCCAGACCGGGATTTCGCTCCAGGATTTCGCGGACCTGATCGCCTACCTCGAAAGCCTCAAGGACGCGCCGCCGAAGAAGTGAGCCGGGCTCTGCTATGATACCCCGGTTCGTTCCGCACCGGGGTATCGCACCGCAATGGCTCACTCGCGCCGACCGACCGACGACACGCCGCCCCCCGCGCTCTACGCGATGGTCCAGCCGGGGCTCGAACCCGTCGTCGCCGACGAGATCGTCCGCGACCTGAAGGGGGAGGTGAAAAAGTCCTCCCGCGGCGTCGTCGTGTTCCGGCTCGACGACGTCACCCCGGACGTGCTGAAGCTTCGCACCACGGAAGACGTCTTCCTGCTGGCGTGGGGCTCGGACACGCTGACCTACCGGCCGAACGACCTCCAGAACTTCCGCACCTGGACGTCGAGCCGACCGGACTGGCAGCGGCTGTTTCGCATCCACCACTCCGTCCGCCCGAAGACGAAGGGCCGGCCGACGTACCGGCTCGTCTGTCAGATGCAGGGGGAGCACGGGTACAAGCGGTACGACGCCCGCGACGCCCTCGCCCACGGGCTCGGGAAAAAGATCCCGCCGGGGTGGGTGCCCGCGGACGAGAACGCCTGGGTCGAGTTCTGGCTGACCATCCGCGGGAAGACCGCGGTCTGCGGGCTCCGCCTGTCCGACCGCACGATGCGGCACCGGACCTACAAGACGGAGCACGTCATCGCGTCGCTGCGGCCGACGGTCGCCGCCGCGATGGTGCGGCTCGCCGGGCCGTCGCCGGGGATGGTGGTCCTCGACCCGATGTGCGGGGCCGGCACGATCCTGGCGGAAACGATCGAGCTCTCGAAGCGCCGCCGGGCGGGGATGGTCACGGTCATCGGCGGGGACATCGACCCGAACGCGGTGTTCGTGACGACGGAAAACCTGCACCCGGTCGGCCCGGCGCACCTCGCCCGGTGGGACGCGCGGGCGTTGCCGCTCGCGACGGCGTGCGTCGACCGCATCGTGTCGAACCCGCCGTTCGGCAAGCAACTCCTCACGCCGACGCAGGTCGGCCCGCTGTACCAGGCCGCCGCGAAGGAGTGGGACCGCGTGTTGAAGCCGGGCGGCCGGGCCGTGTTCGTCGTCGCGGAGCAGGAGGAACTCGACGCGGCGGTCAAGCCGTTCGGCTGGACGGCGTCGCGCCGGCTGCGGGTCCGCGTCCTCGGCCAGCCCGCCGTCGTCAGCGTCTGGCAGAAGCCCGGTGCCGCCGTACAGTAACGCGAACACCGGCGGGGGCGATCGCGGTGGAGGGTGGGTCGAGCCGGCCTTGCGGCGAAGACCCACCGAACCTGCGGCGATCCGCACCCCATGTCAAGTAATTGCCACTCCGGTGGGTCTTCGCCGAAGCGGCTCGACCCACCCTACGACGCACAGCGAGACTTTCACCGGAGCGGTCGATGGTCGAGTACAAGTGCCCGAAGTGCAAGGCCCGGCTGCAACTCGCGGAGGCGATCGGCCCCGGCCAGCAGATGATGTGCCCGGAGTGCGACCACGTGTTCGCCCCCGGTGCGCCCGTCGCGGCGAAGGGAAAGAAGCCCGAACCCGAGCCGATTCCGATGGCCCCGGTCGACGAGGAGTCGTCGCCATACGGGGTCATCAAGGAGTCCGAAGAAGAGCAGAAGCTCGCGAAGAAGAACAAGCCGCAGTTCAGCGTGAAGGACAAGGGCAAGCGGAGTGCCCGCGGCCCGGCGATGTCGCTGCTCGTGATGCCGTCGAACCTGCTCATCGGCGAGGGGGCGATCACCGCGGTCGTCGGGTTGCTCATCTTCGTCACCGGCATGTGGCCAATCCTGTTCTCCGACACGGCCCTCAGCGACGAGGAGTTCGCGGACACGCTCTTCTACGTGTTCGTCGGCATCTTCGCGATGGCCTGGGGCGGGCTGATCTGCTTCGGGGCCGCCCAAATGCAGAACCTCAACTCTTACGGCTGGGGCATCACCGGGGCGATCCTCGGCTGTCTACCGCTTCTCGCCGGGGTGTTCGCCCTCGCCACGCTCCGCGACCCCCGCGTGATCGAGGGCTTCCGCGAACCCCTCGGCGGCCTCAGCGGGCAGGAAGACATCGACGAGAAGAAGGACGAGGACGACGAAGACGAGGATGAAGACGAGGACGACGATGACGATTGAGCTTCTTCTTTCTCCCCTCTCCCTGTTGGGGAGAGGGGCCGGGGGTGAGCCTTCAACCCCAATCGGTTTTTGTCTTGTAGGTCGGGCCGAGTCTTCGAGGCCCGACGTTGCGCTCCCCGTCGGGC
>CAYUHJ010000101.1:0-20579 GCA_964444365.1 uncultured Alcaligenaceae bacterium
CTCCGCGAGTTGCGGGTTCATGTCCCGAGAGAGGTACATTCGTCTCTCAGGGTGGAAGCGAAGTCACTCGCGGAGCGAGTGACCTACTGAGCAGGCGGATCGGTCCGATTCGGCATCGCGTTCGGCCCGGAATCCGGGTATGCCCTCCCCCACGGAGGGGGCGCATGGCACGGACGTTCGAGAACCTGCAAGCCGTTCGCGGGGTCGCGTGCCTACTGGTGGTGTTGATCCACATCGGCAACTGGGACACGAAGTTCGTCGGCGGTACGCCGGGGTTTTCGCTCGTCCGCTGGGTCGGCGACTGGGGCGTGGACCTGTTCTTCGCGATTTCCGGGTTCATTCTCGCGTCGTCGTGCCTCGGGTCGTTCGGCAGTCCCGGCAAGGTTCCGGGCTTTCTGCTCCGCCGCTGTTGGCGAATCTACCCGCCGTACTTCGCGGCTCTGGGAATCTCCGCTCTCGTGGGCGGGCTCTACTTCAACTGGCCGATCCTGTCCGCGGAGTGGGCTCCGGCGTGGCCGCGGTGGGTTCTGCTGCTGCCGTGCGAGTTGCCGAACCTCGTCATGGGGCAGGCGTGGACGCTCACCTATGAAGTCATGTTCTACGCGGTGCTGGGGCTGACACTGGCGTTGCCGGGGCGTCTTGCGGCAGGAATTCTCACGGGGTGGGCGGCGGCAGTCGTGGCGGCGACCGTCACCGGCTGGCCCGGCGGGGATTGGGGAAAGTTCGCGTTCTCCCCGTTCGTGCTCGAATTCCTGGGCGGCTGTGCGGCCGCGTGGCTCGACGCGAAGGGAATCGGGCCGCGGCCGAAGTTCGCACTGCTCGCGGCGGGGGGATACTGGCTCCTCGCGTTCGCCGCGATGCTCGCCACCGGCGGCGGGCACGAAGCCGTCTGGACGTGGACGCCGGGTCGGGTGCTGGTCTGGGGCTTCCCGGCGGTGGCGGTGGTCTATTCGGCAGCCGCCTTGCCCGCGTTGCGGTGCCTCCCCCGCTGGCTCCACCGCACGGGGGACGCTTCGTATTCGCTGTACCTCACGCACACGATGGTGCTCTACGGCGCGTTCGTGGTCGGAACGTGGATGCCCCACTCGAAGGTTCCGCACGTCAGCTGGATGATCGGGACGCTGCTGGCGTGCCTCGGCGTGGGGTTCGCGTTCCACCGGTGGGTCGAGCGGCCGTTGCTGAACCTCGCGAAGCGGCCGCGACGCCTTGACACCTCCGCTCCCCCGGTGATACCAACCGGTGACACCGAGGGGACCGCCGATGGCCGACTTGCTTCCGTCCGACCGCCTGCCGCCGCAAAGCAAGGAAGCCGAAATGGGCGTCCTGGGCAGCGTCTTCCGCGATAACCACGTCCTCAACGACGTGCAGAACATCGTCCGGGCGGAGAACTTCTACTTCGACGCGCACCAGAAGATTTTCCAGGCGATGACGGACCTGTCGAACGAGGCGAAGCCGATCGACCTCGTCATCATGCACGAGACGCTCAAGCAGCGGCAGCAACTGGAAGACATCGGCGGCTCGCAGTACCTCGCCGAGCTGTGGCAGAGTGCCCCGACCGCTGCGAACGCGGAGTATTACGCCAAGATCGTCCGCGACAAGGCGATCGTTCGGAACCTGATCCACACGAACACGGAACTCCTGCGCGACGCCTACGACGGCATCATGTCCCCGGACGAACTCCTGGCGATGGCCGAGCGGCGAATCCTCGAGATCGCGGAGCTCGGCGTGACGGGAGAAACCTACCCGATCGAGTCCGTGCTGAAGCAGGCGTTCGACCGTATCGACGACCGGGCCGGGAAGCCGAACCTCGACGTCAGCGGCATCGCGACCGGGTTCGTCGACCTCGACACGATGACCGCGGGGATGCAGAACAGCGAACTTGTTATTATAGCCGCACGGCCGTCTGTCGGAAAAACCGCGTTCGCTTTGAACGTGGTCCGTCACGCGGCCGTTGAAGACCAAGTGCCGGTCTTCTTTGTCAGCCTGGAAATGGCCCGCATCGAGATCGCCGAGCGGTTGCTCGCGTGTCAGGCCCGGGTCGACAGCTTCAAAATCCGCAAGGGGGCGCTCAACGCCGACGACATCAGCCGGCTGATGGCCGCCGGCGACGCGCTCCGGGGGAACCCGCGGCAAGGGCACGTCAAGCTGTTCATCGACGACACCCCGTCGCAAACCATGCTCCGCATCGCCGCGAACGCCCGCCGGCTCAAGCAACGCCACGGGCTGAAGCTCGTCGTCATCGACTACCTGCAACTGATCGAACCCGAGAACCGCCGCGACCCCCGTCAGGAGCAGGTCGCGCAGATCAGCCGGCGGCTCAAGTTCCTCGCGCGGGAACTGCTCATCCCGGTGATCGCGCTCGCCCAGGTGAACCGCGCCAGCGAGGACCGCCAGGACCACCGGCCGCGGCTGTCGGACCTTCGCGAGTCCGGCTCCATCGAGCAGGACGCGGACACCGTGATGATGCTGCACCGCCCCGGCCGAGTGGACAAGAGCGTGGAGGATAACACGCTGGAAGTGATCGTCGAGAAGCAGCGGAACGGCCCGACGGGGGCGGTGACGCTGACGTACATCAAGCAGTACATGCGGTACGAGAACTTCGCCCCGGACGTGGGCTTCGGCGGCGACCGGTAGACGGACGAACGCCGTGGGAACCCACGGCGTTCGCGTTGACGGCTTCGCGAAGTTACTTGCTCGGGACGATCTTGGAGACGTCCTTCACGATCGCGTCGATGTCCTTCTCGGTGATCTTGCCCTTCTCGAAGCTGTAGTTCGCCTTGGACACGCGCTCGGTGTACAGCACGACGGTCAGGTCGGCGTCCTTGGCGACGTTGTACTTGCTCGGGCCGGCCGGGGTGTCGAGCGACAGCACCAGCTTCTTGTAGCCTTCCTTCTCGGCCAGTTCCTTCAGCTTGGCCTCGGCCTTCTCTTCGTCGGTGCAGAACACGACGAAGCTGCCCATCTTGCAGTCGCTGTGGGCGGCGGTGGCGGCGTCGACGGCCTTCAGCAACTTCTGGGTGCCGGGGCAGTCCGGGGTCCGGGCGAAGATCATCACGACCGGGTTGTTCCCGTTGTCGCAGAACAGGCAGTGCTTCTCGCCGGCCGACTTCCCGTTGATGTTCAGCGGGGCGAACGGACCCGGCACCTTGTCGCCCGGCTGCGGGCCGGACTTCAGCTCGGCGGCGGTCGCGAACCCGACCAGCGTGACGGCAACGGCGGCAGCGAACAGCGTGCGGATCATGCGGAGAGCCTCCTGGGGGTGAATGCGCCGACCCGGTCCCGCCGGGTGCGACACCACGGTAGACGATACGAACCGCGCCGGTATTCAACACCGAATTTTCGCGCCGACCCCTATCCTGGGAGTGTTCGGACCCTTTGCCCCGGAGTCAGCCGCGTGTCCGTCTTTCGCACGTTGTTCCGCGTGTTCCTCGGCCGCCGGCCCCCGGTCACAACCGGGGAAGTCCGCGTGCCGGGGCTTCGGGCCGCGGTGACGGTCCGCCGGGACCGGTGGGGCGTCCCGCACATCGACGCGGATACGCTCGTCGACGCCGCGTTCGGGCTCGGGTTCTGCCAGGCCCAGGACCGCGGGTTCCAACTCGAAACGTCGCTGCGGTTCGGCCGGGGCACGCTGGCGGAACTGGTCGGCGAGGCGGGGCTGCCGGTCGACCGCGTGAGCCGACGGATCGGGTTCCGCCGGGCCGCCGAGAAGCAGGTCGAGGTACTGGACGCCGACGTGCGGGCGCAACTCGCCGCGTTCGCGGCCGGGGTCTCGGCCGGGTCCGAGCACGGGCTGACCCGCAAGCCGCACGAGTTCGCGGTCCTCGGCGGCGAGCCGACGCCGTGGGAAACGGCGGACGTGCTGGCGTTCTTGAAGGTGCTCTCGTTCCTGCTGCCGTCGAACTGGGACGTGGAACTGGCCCGGCTGCGAATCCTGCGGGCGGACGGCGCGGACGCGGTGCGGGATCTGGACCCGGTCGGGGTTCCGACCGGTGAACGGGATTTACTCCCTCCCCCTGGGAGGGGGGAGGGTTGGGGTGGGGGTCGCTTGGAATGTGAGCCCACCCCCCACCCTAACCCTCCCCCCCAAGGGGGGAGGGGACCAGAAAATTCGGAGGATGGTTGGCTTTCCCTCCTCCTCGCCGATCTCGCCGCGGTGCAGCAGTTCGCCCCGAGGGGCGGCGGGTCGAACAACTGGGTCATCGCCGGGTCGCGGACCGTTTCGGGCAAGCCCCTCCTGGCGAGCGACCCGCACCTCGCCCCGACGCTGCCGCCGCCGTGGTATCTGGCGCACGTCCGCACGCCGGAAGGGTCGGTCGCGGGGGCGACGTTCGCCGGGGCACCCGCCTTTCCCATCGGGCACAACGGGTTCGCCTGCTGGGGCGTGACCGCCGGGCTGACGGACAACACGGATCTCTTTCTCGAAACACTCGGCCCGGATGGAACCAGTGTCCGAGCCGCGGATGGCTCATTCACCAAGTGCGAAGTCGTCCGCGAACCGATCCGCGTCAAGGGCCGGCCGGACGTGATCGAAGACGTGCTCGTCACCCCGCGGGGGCCGGTCGTTTCCCCGGTGATTCCGGGCGTGTCCGAGGTCATTTCGATTCGCGCTGTCTGGCTCGACCCGCTCCCCGTCCGCGGCTTTGTCGACGCCCCGAAGGCGACGGACTTCGAGTCCTTCCGCACGCCGTTCGCCGCGTGGCCGGTGCTGCCGTTGAACGTGGTGTACGCCGACTCCGCCGGCACCATCGGCCGCCAACTCGTCGGGCAGTTGCCGGTGCGGAAGGGCGGACACGGGCTGATGCCGCGGCCGGCGGACCGGGCCGATTCCGGGTGGGACGGCTACGTCCCGTTCGAGAACATGCCGGTCGAGATCAACCCGCCGGGCGGCATCATCGCGACGGCGAACAACCCGCCCGAGTCCCCCGCCGCCTATCTCGGGCACGACTTCGTCGACCGCTACCGCTTCACCGTCATCCGCGAAGAACTTGCCAAATCTCCGGTCGGCTGGACCGTTGCGGACTTTCTGAAACTGCAACGCAACGTCCGCTCGAAGCCATGGGAAGAACTGCGTGAAACCGTGAGGTCACTCACCCCGACGGCCGAATCACAAGTCGCCCTCAATTTGCTCCGCGTGTGGGATGGAAACGTCTCGCCCGATTCGCCCATGCCCGCCGTGTTCGAGTTGTTCGTTGCGGAGATGTCGTGTCGAATCGCGCGGGCGAAGGCCCCAAACTCTTGGAAGGAAGCGGTCGGCGGCGACGGGGCCGGGCCGATGGCCCACAACCTGTTCAGCGACCGCCGCGTCGAGCATCTGGTGCGATTGGTTCACGCGAAGCCGGACGGGTGGTTCGCGACCGGGTGGGAAGCCGAGATGACCGCCGCGCTGGAAGCAGCCGTCGAAACTTTGACCCGCACCCGCGGCCCCGCACCCCGCTGGTGGACCTGGGGCGACGCCCGGCCGCTGGTGTTGCGGCACACGGTCCTCGGTAAATCGCGGCTCTTCGGGCCGATCTTCAACCGCGGCCCGGTCCCGTGCGGCGGCGATCAGAACACCGTCTCGCAGGCCGGGGTCCGTCCCCTCGACCCGCTCGCGCCGACGCACAACATGGCCAACCTGCGGGCCGTGTTCGACCCGTCCGACTGGTCCAACTCCCGGTTCGTCCTCGCCGGCGGGCAGAGCGGCAACCCCACGAGCCCCCACGCCGACGACCTGTTCGCCCTCTGGCAGCGCGGCGACGCCGTCCCGATCCCGTGGACCCCGGACGAGGTGCTGCGCGCCGCGGTGACGACCCTACGACTGGTCCCGGACGCGGAAAAACCCCGGGTTGCCCCGGGGTTTTGACGAGTGGAGATGCGGGGAGTCGAACCCCGGGCCTCTTGAATGCCATGCAGGTGGACGGGTGTGGGGATCCTCAGAGGGGGCGGACGCTTCCCATCTTATCGCGCGGGATTCGCTCGACACCAGGGCGGCGGGGCGGTTCAATTGGTCGAGCTCCCGTTGCCCCGTCACGGCTGACACCCCCTTACCGCCGTCCCGGTCATGGGTCCGATCACGTCCGCCGCCGTCGCGCGGTTCCTCCTGTTCCAGCAGCAACTCGCCGCCACCGGCGAGCGCAGCCCGAACACGCACGCCTTCTACGCCGAGCAGCTGGCCAAGATCCCGCCCGAACTGGCGGCGATCCCCGCCGCCGACGCCCGCCCGCATCACCTGATCGGCGGGCCGCGGACGTGGCACTTCCTGCTCGCCGTCCAGCGGCTGTTCGCCTGGGCGGTGGAAGTGGGCATGCTGGAAGTGAACTGGTTCGCGAAGCTCCAGAAGCCGCCGTGCGGCCGGCGCAACCGCACCCTCGCGGACCGGGAATTCGCCGCGATCGTCGGGCGGATGACGCGGCCGCAGCGGTGGTTCTTCGTCATCATGCGTCACACCATCTGCCGGCCGGGGGAGTTGCGCGGGTTGCGCTGGCGGGACGTGTGCGAGGACAAGCGAGTGTGCTGGCTGGACGAGTTCAAGGGGAAGGGGCGGCGGCGGGACGGGCTGCGGCGGCGGGCGGTGCCGCTCGACCGGTTCGCGGCCCGGATGTTCGCGCTGTGGCGGCGGAACCGCCGCCCGCAGCTCGAGGACTTCGTCTTCACCACCGGGCGGGGGACGCCCTGGGCGAAGGACGCGCTGTGCCGGGCGTGGGCGCGGGCGGCCGAGCGGGCGGGGTTGCGGGTCCGCGGCCAGAAGGGCGAGCGGTTCGTCCCCTACACGATCCGCCACACCGCCGCGACCCAGGCGACCCGGAACGGGGTGACGGACCGACGGCTCGCGGACATCATGGGTCACACGACCACGAAGATGGTCGCTCGGTACCAGCACCTCGCGACCGAGGACCTCGTGGCGGCGATCGACGACGCGACCCGGAAGCCGCGGCTTCCCCGGCTCAGGGCCGTCGGGGGTTGATGCTCGCCGCCGGCGGGTTCGTGTACCACTCGGCGAGGTCCGTGAAGATGGCCCCGAACTCCGCGTCGGTCAGGTGCAGCACCTTGCGGAGCATGGCGACCTGCGCCTCCAGGGCGGCGACGGCGACCCACACCCGCAGGACCTCCGGATCGTTCAACTCTTCGCGGTCGGGGTTGAAGTCCGTCATCGGTGTTGCTCCAGGACCTGGGCGGCGGCGGCGGCGATCTGCGGCTCGGCGGCGGCGAGCACCCGGTCGACCTCCCGGGCGGCGGCGGCGAAGGTTTCGGGGAACCGCATCTGCCAGTGGTGGACCCCGGCGACCGAGCGGTTCAGCGCCGCGGCCGTACCCCGCAGCGACAACCCGCCGGCCCGGAGCACGGCGGCCCGGACGATCAGCGGGTTCAAGTTGGGGTCGGGGCGTTTCACTTCTTCCCCTTCTTGGCGGGCTTCTTGGCGGCGGGCCGGGCGGCGGGCTTCTTCGCCGGCTTCGGCGGCGGCGGGAGGGTGACTTCGACCTCGTAGCCGGCCGCGCCGACGAACACCTTGAGGGTGGCTTCGCAGTGCGGGCACGTGCAGTTTAACCCGCCCGGGGGCAGCCCCCGAACCGCGTTGCTGGTTTCCGTGGGCAGGGACGGCACGCCGTGCTCGCGGATGCGTTCGACGAGTTCGCGGGGCCAGCGGGCGAGCTTGCCGAACTTCCGCGGCGGCGGCAGCCGGCCCTCGGCGACCCAGCGGAGCACGGTCCGCCGGCTGGTCTGGAGGTGGCCGGCGATCATGTCCGCGGTCCACCACCGCGCCTCCTCGTCGAAGCCGGGGAGCGGTTCGAGCGTCGTTTCGTCCGGCTTGAACCGCACGTCCGGCGGGACGCCGCCGTCCTCGCACCGCCGGAGGTAGTCGGCCCATTCCGTCCAGGTCATCTTCATCATGGGTGTGCTCCTGACACAATGCGACACTGACCCATTGTGACACGCTCGGGGCGTTCGGGCAAGCACGGTCGGTTTTCATTCCCTTCCCTGTGCTCGATCTCACCATCCCTCGGCGGGAGCCGCCCTCGGCGGGCAGCCTGCGGAAGAGTTGCCCTGGGGTGAAGTCGGGCCGCCGGCTCTGGCCTCAGGTGCACGGGGGTCGCCCCCGCCACCTCGTCCGCCGCCGTTTGGCCTCTCAGGGGTGAAGGCCAAACGGCGGCGGCCGAGGGTGGCGGGGGCTCAGGGGCCCCGCGGGGTGGGGCGCTCAAAGGCGTCCTGCCAAAGACACGGCCCGCGTCCTGCGGGCCGTAGGCGGGAGTGCGTGACGGAATGTGACAAAATCCCGCGACGGCGCTTGACAGGATAGGACGGAGTGTGATACAATATGACAGTGGAGATGGTGGGGCGCGGCGGCTGGAACCCGCCGCGCCCCGGTGACGAACCCCTTGGCACGGAGAACGACATGGCGAACGTAACCGAACCGACGGCCGACCGCAAGCCCGCGAAGCGGAAGGGCCGGGCCTACGGGCCGACCGGCAAGCCGGCCAAGCCGAACACGGTGCACGTGGTGCTGCTGATCACCGACCGGAACGGCGAGCAGAAGCTGTACGCCGTCGCGCCGCTGTTCGGGCCCAACGAGCACTGGAACGGCGTTTGGGTGCTGACCGTGGGCGACCGGAAGTACCACCTGGTCGACGAGCCGGAAAGCGGCTGGGCCTGCGACTGCCCCGGCTACCGCTACAGCAAGTACCCCAAGTCGCCCTGCAAGCACATTCGCGCCTTTAAGGCCGCCCGCAACGCGCTGTGCATGGCCGCGCCGGTTTGCCGGCCCGCGGGCCCGGCTGCTGCTGCTGCTGCTTAACCCCCCCCGGCCCACCCCCAACCCGGAGACGACCGTGACGACCGAACCGACGACGCCCGCCTATTACCGCGTGGAGCACCGCCCGGACCTGCCGGGCGGGCTGACCTGGTGCGTGTGCCGTTACGACGGCTGGCCACTGTGCTTCTGCTTCACCGAGGCGGCGGCGGCCCAGGTCTGCGCCGCGCTGCTCGCCCGCTGACCACCCGGGGCTGTCGGGCCGGCCTTGCGGCCCGCCAGCCCCGACGGATTTGAGAACCCCAACAGGCTTACCCCCTGCCCCACCCTCGTCCGTCGCCGTTTGGCCTTCACCCCTGAGAGGCCAGACGGCGACGGACGAGGGTGGGGCAGCCCACCTGAGGCCAGAGCCGGCGGCAAGCGGCCGCCGGCAGGCACTCGGACCGGTCGGGCTCTGCCCGGCGTAACTTCTTCGGCTCGGGGCTTGGTGGGCGGCCCGCCGAGGGCGGCTCCCGCCGAGGGAAAGTGAGATCGGCTACCGAGTGCAGGCCAGTAACTGAAATTGCTGGAAGCCCCCGGTGTGGTCTTGTACACTGACTCCGTCTTGTGCTTTTGCGTCTGCATCGCGACTCGACGACGCCACCCACGGTTGACGGGCCGTGGGTGGCGTCGTCTTGTTACGTCATCTCATGACACATTGCCTGGGGGGTCGCGAGGGGAACCGCCCCCGACCGACCCCCGTTTCCGGTGACGGAACGTGTCAACTTTCACCGCTCTGAGCGGAGGCGGGGTCGGGGTCGGCCCTCGGCGGGTCGCGGTGGGCGAGCACCTGGTCGGCGATCTTCCACGGCAACCGAGCGTCGAAGCCACGATCGCCAGCGATCATGCCCAGGAGCACGGCGGCGGCGAACACGTCCCGCAAACTCATTCCCGCTTCGACTTCGTCGAGCGTGCCGGACCCGTCACCATGGGTCACACCCTCATAGCGGGGGAACACGTGGATGGTGCTCATGCTTCACTCCTTTCCCGCTCCTGGCGGTCAGTGTTCATCGCGGCCTCGGCTCTGGCCCGGATCCGGCGGGCGAGCGTGTACACGTCGCTCCACGATGGCCCGCTGAGCTTCCCCGGCGTGAGCACATCCAGCAGTTGGATGGCGTCGGCCCGGATCAACTCCACTTCGTGACGAACTTGCGGGCTCATGCTGCACCCCCCTTCTTCTTCCGGCGGAACTTCAGCGTCGGCGGGTCGTCGGCGGGCACGTCCGGCGGGGCAACGAACTCGGGCCGCGGCTCGGCGTACCGCCACAACTTCGCCAGGATCGCCCGCACGTCGAACGCGGGCGGCGGCGGGCTCTTGGGCCGCTCGGTGATCGCGACCCGCAACGGCTTCCCGCACTTCGCCGGCTGCCGCTCCAGGCTCAGCACGTCGCCGGCCACGGCCTGGGCGAAGTCCTCGCGGTTGTTCTCCGGGACGTACAGCACGACGAGCGCCCACACCGGGTTCCCGCCGTCGTCCTTCCCCTTCCACAACTGCGCGGGCGCGTACCCGGCCCACCGGCTCGGCAGCCCCTCGCGGCAGTGCGGGCACGCCCCGCCGAGGCAGGGGAGCGACCGCCCGAACTTCCAGTGAACGAACACCCCGACCGCGGGGCCGAGCAGGCGGACGAAGGACCGCCCCGGCGTGTTGTGGATGGGGATCTGCGGGAGCGACGGCGCGGGCGTGCCGTCGTCCCATGCGATGGGACACATGGGGAACACCAGTCTCACCCTTCGCCCCAGACGCGAGCCGTCAGACCCGGGCGGGTGCCCGGGGTGGAATTCTGCGGGTCGTTCCGCCTGGAAGGGTGGCAGGGATGAGTCTAACGGGCGGTCGGGTCGGCGGGAAGGGCTGCGGTACCGTACCGGTACGTTGGGTTGCGGTTCTGGAAAGACACCTCACCGTACCTTAGCGCTACCGTACCCCGCGACCCGGCCCCGGCAAGGTGGACAAACGAAACGGCCCGGCGACCGATTCCACTCGACCGCCGGGCCAAACCGCGGGGCAACTGGTGGCACCCCGCAGCACGTGGAGATGCGGGGAGTCGAACCCCGGGCCTCTTGAATGCCATTCAAGCGCTCTACCAACTGAGCTACATCCCCTCGGAGTTCAAAGTTACTGGCCGACCGGCGAAGTGTCAACCCGTTCGCGGGCCGGGCTCGCAGAACGGTCGGTAAATCGTACTGTATCCGTTCTCCCGAAACCCGAAACCGAACCCCGGCCGAGCGCCATGCCCGCGAACTCCCTCGTTCACTTTCTTCGGACCCAACTGGACGACCTGAAGGCCAAGGGCCTGTACAAGTCCGAACGGCGGATCGAGACGCCGCAGAACCCGGCGATCACGGTCAACGGCCGGGAGGTCGTCAACTTCTGTGCGAACAATTACCTCGGCCTCGCGAACCACCCGGACGTGGTGGCGGCGTCGCACGAAGCCCTCAAGACCTGGGGTTACGGCCTGTCCAGCGTGCGGTTCATCTGCGGCACGCAGTCGATCCACAAGGCCGCGGAACAGAAAGTGGCCAAGTTCTTCCGGAAGGAAGACAGCATCCTGTACATCTCGTGCTTCGACGCGAACGGCGGGCTGTTCGAGCCGCTGCTGACCGACCAGGACGCAGTCATTTCGGACGAACTGAACCACGCCAGCATCATCGACGGCATCCGGCTGTGCAAGGCCCAGCGGCTGCGCTACAAGCACTCGGACATGGCGGATTTGAAGGCGAAGCTCGAAGAGGCGAAGGGTGCCCGGTTCCGGATGATTTTTACGGACAGCGTTTTCAGCATGGACGGCGACCTCGCGAAGTTGCCGGACATCTGCGACCTCGCGGACAAGTACGACGCCATCGTGGCGATCGACGACTGCCACGCGACGGGGCACCTCGGGGCGACCGGCCGCGGCGGGGCGGAGGAGTGCGGCGTGCTGGACCGCGTCGACATCATCACCGGGACGCTGGGCAAGACCCTCGGCGGCGCGAGCGGCGGGTTCACCGCGGCGAAGGCGGAGATCGTCGACTGGCTCCGCAACCGCAGCCGGCCGTACCTGTTCTCGAACTCGGTTCCGCCGTCGCTGGTCGCCGCCGGGATGACGGCGCTCGATCTCGTGGATTCGTCCGCGGAACTCCGCACGAAACTGCGGGCGAACACGGCGAAACTGCGGGGCGGGCTGGAAGCCGCCGGGTTTACGGTGAAGCCCGGGCCGACGCCCATCTTGCCGGTGATGCTCGGCGACGCCGCGGTCGCGTCGAAAATGGCGGACGCGCTGCTGGCGAAGGGAATCTACGTGATCGGGTTCAGCTACCCGGTCGTCCCGCTGGGGCAGGCGCGGATTCGGATTCAGGTGTCGGCGGCCCACACGACGGAGCAGATCGACCGGGCGATTGCGGCGTTCACGGCTGCGGGGAAGGAACTCGGCGTGGTTCAGTAGGTCACTCGCTCCGCGAGTGACCGGGCTCATGACCCGAAACCGCTCCAATCGTTTTCGAAGGCGTCAGCGAAGTCCCTCGCGGAGCGAGTGACCTACTTACGGCCGCGCAACCTTCGGCTCCTTGGGGGCGGGGCCGGGGGTCGGCGGCGGTTGGGTCTGGGCCTGCTGGAACTTCCAGTCCTTCGGCGGCGGGACGTATTTGAAGTCCTCTGCCTTGATCCCCTGGTGGTTGAGCACCGGTTGCAGGAACTCCCAGACCTCCTCCTCCTGCCCGTTGTTCTTCCGCACCACGACCGTCCGCGGCAGGTACGCCACCGTCGGCACCTTCGGGCCGTACAGCACGACGATCATGGACTCGAAGTCCGCCTTGTCCGCCGCCGCCCGGGGCTTGATTTCCAGGTAGACGTAGTTCGCGTCTTCCTTCATCAGCTTCACGTCGAAGCGGGAGATCACGTCGTTCGCCTTGAGCGCCCCGGACACGAACGACAGCAGCAAGTTGTCGCCGACGCCGCCGTTCGGGAGCTTGTACTCGGTGACCTGCTTGCCGGTGCCGTCGTACTCGTACACGGCCTGGCCGGTGCAGATGTACGCGGTGTACTCGTCCTTCTTGTCCTTCTTCTCGATCCGCATCCGGGCCATGTTCGGCTTCAGGCAGATGATGCTGCCGGTGTACTGCGTCTCCTTCTTGAGGATCGCGTTCTTCTTGGTCAGGTTCGTCGCCGTGAAGAAGTTCGAGATCCCCGCGATGGACTTTTCCCACGCCTCCAGGTGAACCTTCAAGCCGGGGTCGATCGCGACGGGGGCCGGGGCGGGTTGCTGGCCGACGGGCAGGCCCACGGGCAACCCACCGGGTTGCAGGCCCGCGGGCGTTCCCGAGCCGGGGGTCGGCAACACGTCGTTCCGAACGGGTTGAACCGGCGGAACTTGGGCAAACGCCGGGGTCGCGGCGAGGGCGGCGGCGAGGGTCAACACGGGGCGGCGCATGGGTCGGTCCTCCTCACAAACGATCGGCCGGGCCGAGCGAAAGTTGCGCCCCTATACCGCCAACTTTCCCCGCCGGGAAGCCCGACTAAACCGGAAGTTCCCATTGCCCCCCGTCGAGCGGCGCGGATAGTGAACGGAGACGCCCGCCGAACCTTCCGCGTTCGCCCGTGTCGTACCTGCACCGAGTTCCCCACCGGATGGTTCGATGGCCGAGAAGATCGAGAAGACCGAAGTTCGCATCGTGGCCGGCAGCTTGAAGGGCCGGAAGGTGACGTGCTACGTCCACCCCGGCCTGCGGCCGACGCCGCAGATGGTGCGGGAGGCGCTGTTCAGCATCCTGGGCAACGCCGTCCCCGGCCGCGTGTTCTACGACATTTTTTCCGGCACGGGCGTCGTCGGCCTCGAAGCCGTCAGCCGCGGCGCGACGCGGGCGGTGCTCATCGAAAAAGACCCGAAGCAGGTGAAGGACATCACCGGCTACGCCGCAAAGTTCGGAGTGGCCGGGCAGGTGCAGGTGCTGCGGGCGGACGCCTACCGCTGGGCCGAACGCTGGATCGTCCCGGCGGGGGGACCGGTCAACCTGTTCCTCAGCCCGCCGTTCCCGGACCTGTCCGGGGAAAAGGGCGTCGAGTTCCTCAAGCTCGTTCGCGACCTGCTCGCCAAGACCCCGGACGAGTCCGTGCTGACGATTCAAGCGGAAGAAGGCTTCCCCGAAGCAGACCTGCCCGAGCCGGAGGCGTGGGACATTCGCCGCTACGGGCGGAACCTGCTGCTGTTCCGGGTGAAGGGGGAAGAAACGGTGAAGCAGGCCGAAACCGAGGCGGCGGCTACGTAGAGCAAGATGAAGAGTGTCCCCGCAAACACCAGCCCGACGCGCAAGCGAGGGTGTAACGTGACCCTCGCTTGCGCGTCGGGCTGGTGTGCCGGCGACTCCCTCGCTTGCGCGTCGGGCTGGTGTGCCGGCGGCTCCCTCGCTTGCGGTTCGGGTTGGTGTTTGGGGGATCGGCTTGCCGCCCCACCGCGGTCAATCGTCCGGGGCGGCCGGGGCGTCTTGATGGCGGCCGAGCACGTCCCCGCAGACCTGATAGCGGAAGTTGCCGATCACCAGTTCGTCGCCGGGCACGAGCTTCCCTTCCGGGACGCGGGTGCCGTTCACCCACACGCCGTTCGTGCTGCCGAGGTCGCGGATGATGAGGTAGTCTTCCACCTGTGCCAGACAGCAGTGCCGGCGGGACACCTTCTTCGAGTTCAGCTGAACGTCGCACTCCTGGTGCCGGCCGAACAGCAGGATCGGCTTGTCGATGAGGATGCTCGGGCCGTCCGTGAGCGAGAGCAGGTGAGCGGGCATGGTCGTCGCACCGCGGGGTGATGGGCGATCGGTGTCAGCATAGGAATCGATCAGCGTTCGCTCAAGAGTCGGGCGGTCCGAGGAACGGCTTCCAGGTCAGGTCCGCGCGGTCGAGCACCTCGTTCGGCCGGTACTTCGCCTTGTAGTCCAGGGACCGACACCCTTCCACATAGAACCCGAGGTAGACGTACTCCACGCCCCGGCACCGGGCGGATTCGAGGACGGACAGCACGTTCCACACCCCGAGAGAGCGGTCGCGTTCGGCGGGGTCGTAGAAGAAGTAGATGGCCGACATCGCCCCCGGCAGCGCGTCGACGTACCCGACGCCGACCAGCCGGCCGCCGACGCGGTAGCACCATTCCTCGGTCGGAAACGGGTTGTCGACGAACGCCTCGGCGTAGTCGTAGGCGGCCTCCGGGGGCTTGGCGGGCCAGCCCTTCAGGGTCGTCTGAAAGGCGTGGAACCGGTCGTACAGGGCCAGCTTCTCGCGGGTGACGTCGGGGACGCCGACCGTGACGGTCACCTCCCCGGCGTTGCGTTTCGCGACGCGCTTCTGGGTCGCACTCGGGCGGAACGTGTCGACCCGTACCCGGAGCGGCTGACACGCCGTGCAGGCGGGGCACTCCGGGCGGAACAGCGAGTACCCGAACCGCCGCCACCCGTGGCTCATCAGTTCGAGGTAGTCCGCGGGACCGAGCCCGCCGACGATCTCGTAGCGGAGCGACCACTCCCGGTCCGGGAGGTAGGCGCACGGGCTGGGCGGGGCCGTGAAGGTGAACAGGGACTGCATCCGTTCACTCTCAACGGTCCGGGGGGCGGCGTCAAGGCGGCACTTCGATGGTGCCGTCCTCGCACCTTGACAGGGGATCAGACGGGGTTCAAACTACTTGTGTCCTACCCGCCCCCCTCCGCCTTTCGTCGGCAGATTCCATGCACACCCCCCGCCGATTCCTCGCCGTCGCACTCGTGGCGTTCGTCGTCTCCCCGTCATTCGCCGCCGACGCCCCAGGCGAGGCGATTTACAAGAAGGACTGCCTCCGCTGTCACGGCCCGACCGGCCAGGGGACGAAGAAAGCGGCTGCGCCGCTCGGCGGGGACAAGTCGGTCACCCAGCTCGCCGAGGTCGTGCAAAAGACGATGCCGGAGGACAACCCCGGAAAACTGTCGGCGGCGGACGCGAAAGCGGTCGCCGCCTACATGTTCGACGCGTTCTACTCCCCGGCGGCGCAGGCGCGGATCAAGCCGCCGCGGGTGGAACTGTCGCACCTGACGGTCAACCAGTACCGCAACGCGGTGTCCGACCTGATCGCGTCGTTCCGCGCCCCGAACGGGCCGTGGGGCACCGAGCGCGGGCTCCGCGGGGCGTATCACAAGGGCCGCGGGTTCGACCCCAAGAACAAGCAACTGGAACGGGTCGACCCCGTCGTCGTGTTCGACTGGAAGACCGAAACGCCGGTCCCCGAGAAGATTGAAGCCCACGAGTTCGCGATCCGCTGGAACGGGTCCGTCCTGGCCCACGACACCGGGGTGTACGACTTCGTCGTGAAGTCCGAGCAGGCCGTCCGGCTGTGGGTCAACGACAACAACAAACCGCTGGTCGACGCCTGGGTGAAATCCGGCACCGACACGGAATTCAAGGGTTCGATCTTCCTCCTCGGCGGGCGGGCGTACTCGCTGCGGCTCGAAACGTCGAAGGCGAAGCAAGGCGTCGACGACAAGAAGAAGCCGCCGAAGCCGATGCCGGCGTCGCTCAGTTTGATGTGGAAGCCGCCGGGGATGCCGGTGGAACCGATCCCGGCCCGGCACCTGTCGCCGAATGGCAAGGGGGAAATCTTCGCCCCGGAAACCCCGTTCCCGCCGGACGACCGTAGCTTCGGCTGGGAGCGCGCCACCACGGTTTCCAAGGCGTGGGAGCAGGCCACGACCGACGCGGCGATCGAGACGGCAACCTACGTCGGCACGAAGTTGAACGAACTCGCCGGCACCAAAGGGGATGCCAAGGACCGCGACCAGAGGTTGAAGGAGTTCGCCCAGAAGTTCACGGAGCGGGCCTTCCGCCGGCCGCTGACGGACGAGCAGAAAAAGCTCTACGTCGAGCAGCAGTTCGCGGCCGTGAAGGACCCGGAAGTCGCGGTGCGGCGCGTGGTCATCCTCGCATTGAAGTCGCCGCGGTTCCTGTACCGCGAGGTCGGGTCGGCGAGTTCCGATGCGTTCGACACCGCCGCCCGGCTGTCGTTCGCGCTGTGGGACGCCCCGCCGGACGCCGAACTCGTCAAGGCCGCGATGGCGAACCAGCTTTCGACACCGGAGCAGGTGCGGAAGCACGCCGAGCGGATGCTGTCTGACTCCCGCGCGAAGGCCAAGGTCCGCGAGTTCTTGCTGACGTGGCTGAAGGCCGCCACCCCCGCGGACCTGGCGAAAGACGCCAAGCGCTTCCCCGGCTTCGACCCCGCGATTGCGGCCGACCTGCGGGCGTCCCTGGAGATGACCCTCGACGATGCCGTGTGGAACGGCGACAGCGACTTCCGCAAACTGCTCACGGCTGAGGACGTGTACCTGAACGGCCGGCTCGCCAAGTTCTACGGGGCGAAGCTCGCCGAGGACGCCGCCTTCGAGAAGGTGAAGCTCAACCCGGAAGCCCGTGCCGGCGTGCTGACGCACCCGTACCTGATGGCCGCGTTCGCGTACACCGGCAGCACCTCGCCGATCCACCGCGGCGTCTTCCTCGCCCGCGGCGTGCTCGGCGTCTCGCTGCGTCCGCCGCAAGAGGCGTTCACCCCCCTGCCGGAAAGCGCCCACCCCGAGTTCACGACGCGCGAGCGGGTCGCCCTGCAAACGAAGCCCGCGGCGTGTGCCGGGTGCCACAGCATCATCAACAACCTCGGCTTCACGCTGGAAAACTTCGACCCCGTCGGCAAGTTCCGCGACACGGACAACAAGAAGAAGGTGGACGCGACCGGCAGCTACCAGACCCGCAGCGGCGAGGTGGCGAAGTTCGCCGGGCCGAAGGACCTGGCAAAATTCCTGGCCGGCAGCGAGGACGTCCACGCGGCGTTCGCCGAGCAGATGTTCCACCACTTCGTGAAGCAACCGGTGCGGGCCTTCGGCGTGACGCGGCCGGACGAGTTGCGGAAGACGTTCGCGGCCGGCGGGTTCAGTATCAAGAAACTGGCGGTCGAGGTCGCGGTCCTGGCCGCCGTCACCCCGCGCGACGCGAAACCGGTCGCGGTGACGCCGCCGCCGAACGGAAAGTAGCCATGCGATTCGTGCCTCTCCTGGTCTGCCTCGCGGCGGGCTGTGCCTACGGCCCCGAGCTTGACCCCGTGTCGGGGACCGTGTCTCTGCCGGACGGCAATCCCGCCACGGGGTGTACCGTCGAGTTCTCGTCCGACTCGCCGGACACGAAGGGGATGAACGCCCGCGGCGTCGTCCAGGCCGACGGTTCGTTCACGCTCTCGACGCGGGTGGGGAATGACGAGAAACCCTGAGCGGTCGGAGGCCCGCACAAGGCCGTGATCGTCGCCCCGGCCCTCGGCGGCAGCGGACTGCCCGCGTCGGTCAACGTTTCGCTCGTCCCAGAAAAGTACGGCGACTACGGCAGTTCCAAACTGACCTTCGACGTGAAGTCGGGGCCGAACAGCGTTCCGATCAAGCTGGAGAAGTGACCGCTTTCCTCATGCCGCCCGGCGGAGGGCGAGTTCCGGTTGCGGCTCGACGACCGGCACGGCCGGTTCCCGGCCCGACTGCCAGCGCACCAGCCAGCACCCCGCGAACAGGAGTGCGGTTCCTGCGGGGATCAGTCCGTACCACAAGATCGTGTCGTACACCCGAGCGCCGACGAGGTCCTTGTTCGCGGCCAACCCGCAGGCCGCGGCTCCGACCGCGATGCCCCGGAGCGCGAGGCTCCCGTTCGCGGCGGCCCGGGCGACCACCCACGCGGGCAGAATGAGCGTGCAGAAGTGCGGCTTGCTCGACATGGGGGACAGCAGCAACATCAGTGCGAACGCCATCCCGACTTCCGCGGCGAACGCCGGCCGGACGTCCGTTCGCCGCCGCCACGCGGCCACCCCGGCGAGGAGGGCGAGCCCGCTCCCGGCCGCGAGGACGCCGAGCTTGAGCGTCGTGGGTCCGACCCGCTCGGCCCGCGGCACCGGGAACCGGACGCCGTTCAAACTGGTCAGGTCGGCCGTGAACAGGCGGTTCGACACCCCCGCGAGCGAGTGATTGAACTGAACCCCGCTGTACCACACGCCGGGGTCGACCTTCGGATTGGTGACCGACCCCAGGAACCGGGTCGCCCACTCCCCGAGCCGGGCGTGGCCGTCGACGGTCGGGTACAGGATGTCCGGCAGGAGGTTGACTCCGACCGCGACCCCGACCACGGCCGCCGCCGCCCGCCACCGACCGGTCCAGGCGAAGTACCCCGCGAACAGCAGGGGCGTACACTTCGCCGCGGCCGCGAGCCCGATCCACCCACCCCCCGCGGTGTCCCGCCCGGAGAGGACGAGCCACGCTCCCCCGATCACAAAGGCGGCCAGGATCAGGTCGGTCTGCTGGTTCGTGACGGCATCCAAGGTGAACCCGACGGCGGCCGACAGCCCCAGCCAAAAGGATGCGACCTCGGAGCGGGGCCACGTTCGCGGGTCGGTCAGCAGCCCACCGGCGAGCCGCCACGCCCCGGCGAACACGACCACCCCCGCGACGGCGTTGGCGACCCACCACAGGCATCGCCCCGCCGCGTGCGGCAACACCGCGGCCGGCACCGCGGCCAACGCCGCGACTGGAGGGTAGATGAACCCGGTCCGCTCGTCGAACACGTCCCCCCCGGCCCGGAGTCGCTCCGCGGCGGGGACGTACACCTTCTCCCAGTCGCCCGGTTTCCGCAGCAGGCACGGGGCGGCGAAGACCACAAGAAGAGCGACGAACAGGATTCCGAGGGGGCGGACCGGCAGCGCGGCGGACATGGGCACACCCGGTCCGAGGAATAGGACTCGTCCGGAGGTTATCGGCCGGCAGTTTGGGCGGAGTTGATCGATTCTTCCGGCGACGGGGGAACCGGGTGAGGTGCCGACAAACAGCGACGCCCGACGGGTCTGGTGGGACCCGCCGGGCGTCGTATCAACTGGGAGCGGCCGTCGCAGGCGGTCGCCCGTCTGCGGCCGTCAGAACAGCCGCTCAACCTGCTTACTGTCATTGGTCACCGGACCACCTCCTTTCAAAAGGCCCCGCCTTCGGCATCCCGGAAGCAGTCGGTCCGCCGTCGGCCTTCTAGCCCGTCGCGTTACGGTCACGCGACTTCCGTACTCGAATAATACCCCACGAACCGGGGCCGGATCAAGTTGGCGGGCCGGATTCGCCGGAATCGTCGCAGGACCGGAGGCAAGTTCCTGCGCGGTGGCTGAAAGCGGCCTGGAAACGGAACGTATACTCTGTTAGCCGCCTACGGGCACCGTGCGAGCCGACCGGCAGGAAGTTCCGCAGGGAACCGCCTCCGGGTTCGCACACCTCTCCCTTCATCGTTCGGAGCCTCTCCCATGCCCGCTTCCCTTGCCTCGCCGCCGGCGAACGGTGTCGCCCGCCCCATTGCGAAAGCGCCGCCGCCGACCCTGTTTTCGGACAACCCCACCTACGCGATGGCCTGCCAGCAGCTCCGCCGCGTCGCGGAGATGCTGCCGGAGGTCGACCCCGGCATCATCGAACGGCTCAGCATCCCGAAGCGGTCGATGGTCGTCGGCATCCCCGTGCGGATGGACGACGGCAGCACGCAGGTGTTCGTCGGCTACCGCGTCCAGCACTCGCTCACCAGCGGGGCCAGCAAGGGGGGCCTCCGCTACGCCCCGCACGTCGACCTCGGCGAGGTGGCGGCCCTGGCCATGTGGATGAGCTGGAAGTGCGGCATCATGGGCCTGCCGTTCGCCGGCGCGAAGGGGGGCATCGCCTGCGACCCGGTCGCCCTCTCCGTCGGCGAGAAGGAACGCCTCACCCGCCGGTTCACCGAGGAGGTGCTGAGCATCATCGGCCCGCGGGTCGACGTGATGGCCCCGGACATGGGGACCGACGAGCAG
>CAYUHJ010000102.1:0-20518 GCA_964444365.1 uncultured Alcaligenaceae bacterium
ATGGATGGTTTTGGGGTCGCTCAACCCCTCCCCCCATCCCCCTCCCCGAAACGGAGAGGGGGAGAAAGAAGGGTTTCGGTCTGGCTCCCCTCTCCGCTTCGGGGAGGGGTTGGGGGAGGGGTTGCCTTATGATCATTGTCCCTGAGAGGTCTTCTGCCGTTGCGGTTCGTTCGGCGTACTCACCGGCTGCGACGGCTCGTTCGCGGCCTCGCGCTCGATGATGACTTCGCCCAGGTCTTCGGGCTTGAGCCCCTTGCCGATGAGCTTTTGCACCAGTTCCTTGTGCATCTGTTCGTGCTCGATCGGCAGCGCGTCCGGGTCGGAGTCGAGCTTCACGTAGATGTTCTGCTTCCCGGTGTTGGGGTCCCGGCGCAGGATGATCAGCATCTCGGCCACGCTTACTTCTCCCCGGTTTTCGCGGACTTCGGCCTGTCCAGCGGCGTGCGGTCGTCATCGGACGGCCCCACGGCCGGCGTGTGGTCCTTCTTCGCCTCGGCCATTTCGTCCGGGTACTTCGCTCGCGTCTCGGCGATGATCTCGGAGACCCGCGCGGGCTCGATCGTCTTCACCTTGAGCAGTTCGTCGCGGATGGCGACGAGTTCGTCCCTGTGCCTCGCCAGGATCGTCGCGGCGCGGTGCTGGGCCTCGACGATGATCGTGTTCACCTGCCGGTCGATCGCCTCGGCCATGTGCGCGGAGAGCACGTCGCGCTCCCCCTTCTCGTCGCGGAAGATCCGCAGCGGGGCGTTGAGCCCGCTCATGCCGCAAGCTTCGACCAGCGTCGTGGCGAGCGACGTGGCGCGGAACAGGTCCGACTGCGGGTTGCCGAAGGCGCTCGCGCCGGTGGAGACTTCGCCGATGAGCAGCCGTTCCGCCTCGATGCCGCCGTACAGGACGCAGAGGCGGTCGTACAGTTCGCCGCGGGTGAACCCGACCTTGCGGGTGTCGTCCTTCTTGTAGCCCGTGTAGAACGGGGCCCACGGCATCTCACTCTGGATCGTGATCCGTTCCGGCGGCGGGTGGTGTGGGCAGAACAGCGACACGACGAAGTGCCCCGCCTCGTGGGTCGAAACGAGCACCGCGTCCTTGTCGGAGACTTCGACCTTCTCGTCGTACTCGGTCATCCCCCGTTCGACTTCCTTCGGCGTCGTCGGCCCGGTGATGCGGTCGCGGAGCCGCACCCGAGCGACGGCCCGGCACAGGGCGTTCAGGTGGTCCCCGCTGAAGGGCGTGCCCGTCGACGTGATGAAGTTTTCCCCCGTGCGGCGGACGGCGAAATCGAACGCTTCCTCCGTGAACTGGAGCTTCATCTTCTTGTCGTAGATCTTCAAAATCTCGCGTCGATCCTTGTCGTCCGGGTACGGGATGTGGATGTGGAACTCGAACCGGCCGGGCCGCAGGAGCGCGGGGTCGAGCGACTCGACGAAGTTGGTGGTGCCCACGACGAAGACGAGTTCGTCCTTGTGGAAGCCGTCCATTTCCGTGAGCAGCTGGTTGACCATCGAGTGCTCGACGCCGCTGCCGGTGTAGGTGCCGCGGGCCGTGGCGAAGCTGTCGAGTTCGTCGAAGACGATGATCGACGGCGCGGACTGCCGGGCCTTGTGGAAGATCTGGCGAAGATTTTCCTCACTTTCGCCCACCCACTTCGACTTCAATTCCGGGCCGGAAACGACGGTGATCGCCGCGCCAATCGCGGTGGCGATGGCCTTCGCGAAGTAGGTTTTGCCCGTGCCCGGCGGGCCCCAGAGGATCATGCCGCGGGGGATCAGGTCTTCGAGGCGGGTGATCTCCTCGGCGTCGCTGGCCTGATCGCGGCGCTGGAGGACGTCGAGGATTTCGTCGCGGAGCCGCTTCTTGACCTTCGTGTAGCCGCCGATGTCGCGGTCGAGGTCGACGTCCGGGATTTCGAGCGTGCCGGTCAGCGTGGCGAGCCGAAGGTGGCGGTACGCCTGCTTCGGGTCGGCGGGGTAGTCCTCGCCCTCCAGCGTGGAGAGCAGCTTCCGCAGGCGGACGGCGTTGACCCCGGAGACGTACTTGTAAAGTTGCCAGGGGTTGAACTGCCGGCCGAACTTGCGGGCTTCCTTCTGGGCGATCAGGTGGCGGAGCCGATTGCGGTTCGTGCCGAGAATGCTGAGCCGGTGCGGGAAGAGGTTCTCGATGACTTTCGGCAGCGGGAACGACGGGTCCTTGAACCCGAGCCAGACGAGTTCGGGGTTCTCGTAGAGCAGCGGGATCACTTCGCGGGCTTCGCCCGTGAGCCCGCCCTGGCTGGTCGTCAGCAGGTCGAGGTGCGGCAACACGACGACCCGGCGTTCGACCGCGCCGCGGACTGCTTCGCGAAGCTGCGAGATCATCGTGCCGATCAACCCGACCGGCATCGGCCCGCCCTGCTGGTCGGCTTCCCGTGGCCGACCATCGAGGTAGATGCACCGCAGGTTCTGGTCGCGTAGCCGGGACCGCAGGTTGACGAACAGGTACGGCGCGAGTTCCTTGTCGCACTCAACGAGACTGGGGAGTCCGCGCGCCAGATGCCCGGCGACCTCGGCCATCTCGGAGGTGTACGCGGCTTCCACCGCTTCTTGTGCGGTTAGCGACGCGGGCAGCTGGTTTTCGGCAATCGTCAAGGACATCATGCTTCCAGTGGAACGAATCGGAATGATAACTAGACAATAGCAATTCAGACTTGGCCTTGCGGATGCAGCCCCTCACCTGCACAGCCTAGTTTCGGAAAGCTTGGAGAATCGTTAAGGAGGTCGATTAGGATGGCTTCAGCATGCGTCAGCATGCAGTCAGTATCAGAGATGCAATTGTCCACTTCTTCGGTAGTTCCGGCACGAGTAATTGCTCGTTCTTGTTTCAACTCTTTATTGCATACCCGCTGAAGAGTCTCTCGCAACTCGACAAGCTTTTGACGGGTTGAGAAGTCGTAAGCGTACCGCATGATCCACTCCAAATTGAAGTCTATGCGAGTCACACCTCAACCTTGATCGTCATGTTCCCCGTTTCCGGGTCCTCGGCGATTTCCTTGACGGTCCCCATTTGGGCGGCCTTTTGCTTCAGCGCCTCGCGGGTCACTTGGTTGACAACCTGCGCGAGTTCCGGCTGAATCTCTTCGAGTTTCTTTTCCAGGGCCTCGGTGGCTTGCCCCTGAAGGCGTTCGGTTTCCTTGTTCGCCTTCTTCTCGATGTCGTCCTTGAGTTGCTCCTTGACCCGCTCGCGGATGGCTTTTTCGCCGGGGCCGGCGTCGTCGTAGGTCATGGCCTCGCGCTTGACGTCGATCGTCACCTGCTCGCCGACCTCGGACTTCACCGAGACTTCGCCGCTGCACGGGTCGACGGTGACGGTAACCTGCCCGTCGCGGCGGGTCATCTTGCCGTCGGCGGCTTCCTCGAAACCCTTCTCGGCGAGGGCCTTCTTCAGCAACTCGGCCATCTGCTCGCCGGGCAGGATTTCGAGGAGTTCGAGTTCGGTGCAGATTTCGTCCGAACCCTTCAGTTGCCGGGTGTCGGACTCCTTCACGGTGATGCGGTACGCCCGGCTCATGTCTGCGCTCCAACTAAGAATTCTTGACAGGATTAACAGGATGGGCAGGATTCAATTGAAATCGAAATCCTTGTATTCATCCTGTAATCCTGTCTAAATTGTATTCTCTAGCTCGTTCGCAACGGTTCCACCTGTTCCAGCACCGCGTTCGCCCGTGCGGTGATCTCGTCGCCGCGGCCGGCTTCCCAGTCGGCCTTCCACAACTGGCTCGCCTGGTAGTCCTCGTCGAAGAAGCCGACCGTCCGGGCTTTGCGGTCCCACGAGCGGAGCGTGTCCATTTGCCGGGGGACGGCGAGTGCCACCCGCGTCGTTTCGAGCCGATCGGCGAGGCGTTGCGGGCGGGAGTCCTTCAAGCCGCCGGTCCAGAACTCGGGCGTCAGGTCCGGCGTCGCGAAGATCGCACCCGCGGTTTTCAGCAGATACCGCGCCAGGTCCGGCCGGTTCGCCTTGCCGATCGCCGTCAGGAAGTTGCCCAGGGCGTCGACCTCCGCGGAGCCCTGAAGCCGCATCTTCTTCCAGTCTTCGATCTGCCCCTTCGCCCGTTCGGACCGCGTCCAGATCCGAGCCAACGCAGGTTGCAAGCACTCCAACACCACCGCGCCGAGCCCGGTCGTGTATCGCTCGAACGGCGGGGCTTTCAGGTCCGGGGCGGCCACGTCGCCGGGGTAGGTCAGCCAGCAGAGCGGGTTCCGCCGGAAGGACGCGAGCTTCGCGACGGTCGGAGTCATTTCCGGAATGCTACGCAAGTTCTCGAACGCGAGGGCAAAGAACAGTTCGTCCGCGACCGTCAGTTCTTGCTGCGGAACCGGCAACGGCTCCTTCGTGTCCGTCGGCTTCTCCGCGGTCAGCCAGATCAGCACCTCCACGATGTGCGGCGTGAATCGCAGCGTCCGCTCGTCCAGCGGCGTCCGCTCCCAGGCCCGGCCGTCCTTCGGCTCGCTGCCGCGGATGAACTTTTCCTTTCGCCAACCGCCTGACCGCACCAGATGCAGCACCAACCCCTTCGCGACCGTGTCACGAATCAACTTCACGCACGTCCCGGACAGGCACGGCGGCGCAGTCGACTTCCCGTTCAGCAGCGGCCCGGCCTGATCCGCGGGCGTGTGGCCCAGCAGAAACCGCAAGATGCGGAGCAGGTTGTACTCGAACCGCGACACCGCCGGGGGCGTCGCCGGTTCGGGTTTGTCGGGCTCGGGTGGGCTGCTCATGCGGACTCGGGTCGGGGCTTCCGGCTCCACTTCGGCTTCCACAATCCTACGGCAGACGCGGCCGGAAAACCATTGACGGAGATGCCCGCCCGGTCGACGCGAATTTCGAGCGTGTTCCGCTGCCTCCACCGCGGGTCGTCGTCCCGGTAGCGATCCGTCAGGAAGTGGACCCGCTGGTTCCGCGACCCGACCCACCGGCGCTCCGTGTCCGGTTCCTCATGCACGTAAGGCCCATCCACCAGGATGTCCGTGAGGGCGAGCAGGTTCGCGGCCGGGGCGGGGAGTTCGCGGATCGCTTCGATGGTGTACCCGCTGAAGATCATCACCGTCAAACTGCGTTGCCGGGCGAACTCCGCCAGGGCGAGCCCCGCTTTCGCGTGCGCGAACGGCTCGCCGCCGAGGAGGGTGATCCCCTCAACATCCGACGGGATGGCCGCCGTCAGGTCGTCGATCGTCCGCGTTTCGCCCCCCTTGAACGGAAGAAACTCCGGGTTGCAGCACCCCGGACACCGCAACGGACACCCCTGGAACCAAACCGCAAACCGCTTCCCCGGCCCTTCCGCCTCGGTGGACGGAACGACTTGAGCGATTTGCGCGGTGAGAGAAGTGGCGGGTTGCATGGGGGTATTTTACGCACGAAGAGCGTAGAGTTTTGACAGGATAACAGGATCAACAAGGATCTGAATTTGATGTTAATCCTGTAATCCCGTCAAAACTCTTCTCAAAAGCTTGTCCCGATTCGCACCACGCCCGGTTCCCCCTCGTACCCTTCCAACGAAATGTCGCGGTCGACGAACCGCTTCACCACGTCGATGTTCGTCGTCAGGTGGCGGGTCACTTCCGACACGCGGTACTCAGACGCATCCGGGGACAACGCCAGCGGCAACAGGATCTGGTCCGCCGAGTGCGGGTCGACGGGGCACTTCGATTCGCGGAACGCCACCGCCTGATCGGCCGCATCGTCGGCGACGGACTCGGCGGGCTTCCCCTTCTCGCCGATGCCGAAGAAGAGCGTCGGGACCGGGGCTTGCCGGAAGACGACGGCCGCCATCGTGCCGGGGCCGCCGGGCCACGCTTCCTCGGGAATGTGCGACTCGATTTCGTGCCGCTTCATCCGGAACGCGAGTCGATTCGCCTGCCGCTCGGCGATGCCCTCCGGCAACCCGGCGACCGCGCTCAACCCGCCGGCCGTCGTCAGGTCGGGGCACGTCATCAGCCGGACGCCGCGGACGTGGGAACAGGGACGAATCGTGGCGCGAATCTCGCCGCCGCCGCGCGGGTAGAAGCCGGGGCGAAGCATTTCGAGTTCGACTTCGATCCCCATTTTCCGGAGGTAGCCGGCCCACGTCGTCGCGTTGAAGTGAAAGCACGGGCTGGTGCTGACGTGCGTCCCGCCGGTGATCGTCACCGTGCTGGGCGAATCCCCCCGCAACGCCAATGGCAAATAGACCGCGTGCAGCACCAACCCTGTCGCCCCGGCGGTGCCGATGGTGAACTTGTAGTTCCCCGCCTTCACGTCGCCCGGCTCGAAGTAGAGCGTGCTCGACCCGACGGTGCCGCCCTTGTACAGCCCGCCGCAAATGTCGGCGGCCGCCTTCACGGACATCACGTGCGACGGCCGCAACCCCGGCGGCTTGCGGTTCGCCCGGATGTTGACGAGCTTGAACGGCTTCCGCGTGAGGATGGACAGCGCCAGACTCGTGCGCAGAATCTGCCCGCCGCCTTCGCCTTGCGAGCCGTCGAGGGAGATCATGAGGGCACCACGGACGACAACGGGACCGCACTCCGGACACGCCGGCCCGCGGCCGGGTTCGGGCGGCGGGGCCGTCCGCGTGTCTCGGGGTGTCGGCTCACTTCTTCGTGCCGCCCTTGGTGACGGTGATTTTGTACTTGTCGTTGAGGTGCGACGCCGCCTGACTCGCCTCGCCGCTGTCCGGGTACTTGTCGCACACCTGTTGAAAGGTCTTGATCGCGGGTTCCTGCCGGCCCGCCTGCTCGTGGGTGCGGGCGATTTCCAAGGTGGCCTGCGCCGCGTGGGGTTCGGACGACGCCTTCACCTGCAGGTACAGCGAGATCGCCTCGTCGTACTGCTTGAGTTGCCGGTTGGCGGCGGCCATGTGCCAGTAGTTGTGCGGGAACCGGTCGGTGCCGCGGTACGCCGTGATGCACTCCTTCCACCGCTGGGCGTAGTACAGCGTCTCCGCGATCTGGAAGTGGTACTCGGCCGCGTTCCCGGCGTCGGCGGTCAGCAGGTCGCGGTAGACCGCGATCGCCTGGTCCGGCTTCTGGCCGTGGCGGTATGCGACGGCCGCGGCTTGCAGCCACTTCGAGGCCGTCTTGGGGTCGCCGACCGCGAGCTTGCGGTAGATCTCGACCGCCTTGTCGTAGTTCTTTTCTTCGGCGTAGCTGTTCGCGATTTGGCCCTGCCCCTCGGCGGCGTCCTTGAACCGGCCGTAGGCGGCGCGGGCCTGGTCGTACTGCTTGTTCGCCTTGAAGTAGGCCGCGTACCGGGTCAGCAGCGGGTCCGACTCGCCGAGGGTTTTGAGCATTTCCTCGAACGCGGCCTTTTGCTTGTCCGGCTGGCGGGCGTGACCGCGGACGTCGGCGACGGCGTACCAGCACTCGACGCCCTTCGCCTTCGTCTTCTCGTCCTTCAGCAGTTCCGCGGCCTGCACTTTGAGCCACCCGGCGGCCGCATCGGCGAGCTTTTCCGCGTTCTTCTTCGTCGCCTCGTCGGCCTGGCCGTTCGTCATCCACTCCAGAATCCAGGGCAAATGGCCGTGGTTGTGGGCCATCAGGTGGTGGGGCAGGTCCGGTTCCTTCGTCGTCGTGCCGAGGGCCTTGATGCCTTCCTCGAAGTTGCCGGCGTGGAAGGAGATTTGCGCCAGCCGCCGGGCCGCGTGGACGCACGGGTCGTTCGCCGGGCCCTTGCGGTCGACGTCGTAGGTGAGTTCGCGGAGCAGGTTGCCGCGGACGGTGGCGTCGTTCTCCTTCTCGGCGATGTCGACGAGGTCGAGCCGGGCGAGGACCGCGGCGAAGTGCTTGGGGTACGCGGCGATCGCCTTGCCGTAGGCCTTCTTCGCGAGTTTCCTGTCGCCGGTGTCCTTGTAGGTCCGGCCGATCAACAGGGCCGCGATCGGGGCCTCCGGCGAGTCCGGGAAGTAGTCCAGCACGGACTGGTAACCGTCCTTGATCGCCGCGTTCTGATTGCGAAGGTGAACCTGACAGTGCGACCACTTCAGTTGGGAGTACGCCGCCGCCTCGCTCTTTTCGTACAGCTTGAGATACTTCTCGTACTCGGCGGCCGCGACCTTGTATTGATGCTCGCGGTACAGCTTTTCGGCGACGTTGAGTTGATACCGTTCCGCCTCGCGCAGCTTCGCCCAGCGCTCGACCGGCATCTCGTCGAGCGGGCCGGCGGACGCGGGAATCCCAAGCGAAATCGCGGCCAGGGCGGCGAACGCGAGGCGGGTCACGGGGCTTGAGACGTCAGCCACTGGTTGTACTCCCGGTGGGCGTAATAGATGAGGTTGACACCGAGCTGATAGCAGAGTTCGTACGTCTCTTTCTTGATGCCGGCGTGGTCGTCGCGCCAGGCGTCGCTCAGCGCGCCGGGGTGGTAGTAGGCCACCCACCGGCCGTCCACCTTCCACCCGAGCGGGACCGTGCCGCCGTGGGCGACGACGATCGGCAGTTGCGGCAGCGCGTACGGCTTCTGGTGGATCGTGTCGTCCCGCGGGATCGGGACCGGTTGCACGCCGGTGAGTTCGTTCATCGCCGCGATGAAGTGGTGGTGGAACCCGCCGCCGCCGTGGTTGTCGCCGACGATCATCCCGTGCCGTTCGGTGAGGTAGTTCTTCAGCGCCTTCTTGTCGTTCGCCGTGAGCGGCAGCCCTTCTTTCCCGGAAATGTAGAGGACCGGCGGGCTCTTCTTCTGCGGGAAGGCGGCGAGCTGGCCGGCGTCGACCCACTCCGTCTCCTCGCCCACCTTCTGCCGGGTGCGGGCCGCGTACTCGGCGAGCATGTTGCGGTCGCCGCCGACGCCGAAGTTGCGGTCCCACCCGCGGTCGCCGTGCTTCAGGCGGATGAACCGCACCTTGCCCTTGCCTGTCCCCTTGCCGAACCCCGCGCCGTCCCCGTCGCCGTCGCCCGTGGACCCGTTCCCCTGGCCGACCTGGTAGCGGTTCTCGGTGTCCTCGGTCAGCTTCACGTCGATCTTGTCGATCGGCGGCGGGGCGTTGAAGTAGACCGAGCTGTAAGGGTTGATGACGAACTTCTTCTTGACGACTTTTCGCACCTGCACGCTGCTGGCCTTGATGGAATCCTTGCCGCCCCCCTGTGGCAACTCGTAGGCGTCGACTTCGCGCTCGCCGAAGCTCAGGTGCGCGAGGAAGTAGAACCCGATGAACAGGACCGAATAGCCGTATAGCACCCAGAACGACTGGCGGAGTCGCTGGTTGCTGTGGCCGTACCACTCGGTCGCGGCGGGGTCGAGCGGGTTCCACTTCCCGCGGGGGCCGTCCGTCACTTCGCCGGCGACGCCGACCGTCACGAGTTTCGCGTCCGCCGCCCGGCGCTGCTCGATCCGCTGGGCGGTGCGTTCGACGAGATAGACCGCCCACACGAGACCGATGACGTAGAGGATGCTCCAGCCGGTGAAGTGGACGGTGCCGCTGCCGAAGGCGACCGCCGCTCCGGCCCACAGCAGGAGGAACGCAACCGTCAGCACGATGGCCCGCGTCGGCGTCAGGTGGAAGGTGCGCATGACCGGCTCGGCGAAGGTGTGGGCGGGGTGCTTACTTCAAGTCCTTGAACAGGTCGTCGCCCTTGTCGAGCGGGTTGACCTTCGGGTTCCCGGTCTTCGTGCCGGTTTCGCCGAGCTTGTCGAGCACGTCGGTCTTCGGCTTCGGGGTGTCCGCGGTCGGCGGCTTCTTCGCGGTGGCCGCCGGGTCGGGCTTCGGCGGTTCGACCGGGGCGGGCGCGTCGTCCGGCTTCGCCGGGGCGGCCTGGGCGGTGTTGCCGCCGCCCACCTTGCCCGCGAAGTACGGCCCGACCGTGAGGGCCGCCAGCACGACGGCCGTCAGCCCGGTGGCGATCAGGCACGAACTCAGGAGGTTGCTGCCGGCGGCGATGCCGAGCGCCTCCTCGGGGGTTTGCGTCCGCTTCGGCGGGAACGCCGCGGGGTGGGCGTGGGACGCGCCGCCGGACTGGTGGTTGGCGTGCATGGGAATTCGGGTGGGGTTCGGGATCGGGCGGGGCGGTCTGGCAGGTCGGGAGCCGCCCGGAAGTCGCCCCCATCATACCCCGCCGGCCGGCCGGAGCAACCCTGTGATCGCCCGAAAGATTTTTCCCCCACGCGGGACATTTGCCGCTTGCATTCGCGACGCGCCGGCTTTACTGTCACTGTCGACAGGTCGACTTCGTGCCTCCAACCTGCGGGATTCACGCTGCCCCCCGCCGGCACACCCGACCGACCCCGCCCCGCCCGCCTCTTGCCGCGCCGCAAGCCCGCACCCGCGATCTGCCCCCGGCCGAACACCGACCGCTTCACCCGCAGCCGAGTCGTCCATGACTACCGCCCTCTCGTCCCGCTCGCGGCTCCTGGCGCTCGCCTCCTTCGCCGGAGGCATCGCCCTCGTCCTGACGGTCGCCAGTGCCCAGGACGCGCTGAAGGGGAAGGACAAGGCGAAAGACGGCGAGCGCGGCTCGATCGTCGAGGACCGGGCCGCCAAGAAATTGCTCGAAGCCGGCGACGCCCGGCTCGAAGCCGGCGAGGCCGCCAAGGCCATCGAGGTCTGGCAGTCGGTGGTCGAGCGCTACCCCCGCAGCCGGGTCCGGTTCGACGCCCACCTGCGGCTCGGCAACCACCTGCTCTCGAAGGAACGGGCCTTCGACCGGGCCCGGACGTACTTCGAGTCCGCCGCGGTCGAGGACAACCCCAACGAGGAGCAGCGCGCGGAAGCCACCCTCAAGATCGGCGTCTGCTTCTTCGAGGGCCGCAACTACGGCAAGTGCTTCAAGTTCATGCGGGACGTCGTCGAGAAGTTCCCGGTCAGCCCGCAGGTGAACCAGGCTTACTACTACATCGGCCTCGGCCACTTCCAGCAGGGGCACTACAGCCGGGCGATCACGGCCCTGGAGCGGGTCGGGACCGCGCTGCCGCCGCCGGAGCCGGGGGCGAAGGCGACCGCCGAGGTGCTCGAAGCGGGCAAGCGGCTGTTCGTCCGCGTCGACGACGCCGACCTCGCGGCGCTGGAACCGGGCAAGACCGTCCCGATCGCGTGCGAGGCCGCCAGCGGGGACGTCGAAACGGTCGAGTGCTTCGCCATCGGCCGGAACGTGCGCGTCGTGATCGGCTCGATCCCCACCTCCCTCGGCAAGCCGAAGCCGGGCAACGGCAAGATCGAAATTCGCGGCGGCGACACGATCAAAATCTCGTACCGCGACGTCCACACCGCCGCCGGGGCGAAGGAACAGGTCGTCGCGAAGAGCGTCCCCGTCGTCGGGACCGCGTCCGCCGCGATCATGGACGGGGCCTACTCCGAAACGCTGCAAGGCGTCGTCCTCGGCCGGGCGATCAACGTCCAGGTCGTGGACGCCGACTTCGACCTGACCGACGGCCCGGACGTGCTGAAGGCGACGGTCGAGGTCTACCGCGAAAAGACCCCGGAAGAACTCGCCGCCGAAGCCCCGGCCGGCGGCGCGGCCCCGGCCGCGAAGCCGGACCCGAACAAGCTCGACCGGTTCAAGAAGCTCGACAAGGTCGACGTGATTCTGACCGAAGCGAAGCTCGCCAGGCCCGCCCCGGAGGAGGTCAAGCCGCCGGCCGACAAGCCCGACCCGAAGGCGGGCGACCCCAAGCCGGAACCGAAGGCCGACCAGCCGAAGAAGGAACCCGCCAGGCCCGAAATCCCCGACGATTCGACGCACTCCGGCACCTTCCGGGCGACGATCCCGTTCGAGAAGGCCGAGACGGTGAAGGCCGACGACCGCGTGCTTCAGGCGCTGCCGAACGACCTGATCGTCCTCACCTACGTGGACGACAAGAACGCCTCCGGGGAGAGCCGCACGGTGGTCTTCAAGGCCCGGGCCGTCGAGGGCAGCCTGGGCACGGTCCGGGTGTCCGACACCCAGATTTCGGACCAGGAACTCCGGGTCCGCACGCAACTGAAGACGGCCAGTGCCCTCACGAACATCGGCAACCGGTACAAGGAATTCGGCCTGAAGCAGCACGCCGACACGAAGTACCAGCAGGCCATGACGATGTGCGAGGAGATCAGCCACGAGGCCCAGAAACTCGGCGGCCGGACGCTGGAAGAGACCTACGTCCAGCTCTGGAAGATCTACTTCGAGATGGACAAGCTCGACCTCGCGGCCGCGATGAGCCAGCGGCTCCAGCGGGACTTCCCGAACAGCGAGTTCGTCGACGCGGCGCTGCTCCAACTGGCCGACGTGTCCCGCAAGCAGGCGCAGTTGCAGCGGGCCATCGGGATCTACACGAGCGTGCTGCGGCTGGAGAAGAGCCCGCTCCGCGGCGAGGCCCAGTTCGGCATCGCCGAGTGCTACGAGGAGATGGCCAAGGCCGCCGAGGGCGCGCGGTCGCAGCAGCTCTACGACCAGTCGTTCCAGGAGTACAAGAAGGTCTTCGACCAGTTCCCGGACAGCGGCCGGGTCGGCGAGGCGGTCGCCAAGATGGCCAACTACTACTACGTGCAGAAGGACTACGCCCGCGCCATCGACGTGTTCGAGAGCGTCCTGCGGACCCACCCGGACGCGAAGTTCCTGGACGTGATCCTCTTCAACTACGGCCGCTGCCTGTACCGCATGGACAAGAAGGCGGAGGCCCGAAAGATGTTCGATCAGGTGATCGCCGACTTCCCCGAGAGCACCCTCGCCCCGGACGCGAAGAAGATCTCCGAGGCCCTCCGCGGCGCGGCGAGCAGCAGCAAAGAATAATTTGTTCACTAACTGATATCAAATGTTCAGTATAGCCGGTACAATGGCTTTTAATTGGGAGGTCGGGCCGAGTCTTCGAGGCCCGACGGAAGCGCACTGTCGGGCCTCGAAGACTCGGCCCGACCTACACGACGACAACCCCGAACACCCGACTCCCCAGCGATACCCATGAACCTCCGCCACTTCGCACCCCCGGCCGTGCTCCTCGGATTGCTGGGCCTCCTGATCGCGCAGAGCCCGCCGCCGAAGGAGAAGCCGGCGGCCGAGGAGGTCGACGCCGTCAGCAAGCAGGCGGCCGGGATCGAGGCGCAGCTGGCCAAGACGAGCAGCACCAGCAAGGAGGCCGCCGACCTCATGCTGCAACTCGTCGACCTGTACCACGCGAACGGCCGGCCGTTCGGGCTGGTCCGGGTCGCGCAGCTGTTCGTGAACCTGCACACCGCCCACCCGCGCCACAAGGACGTGATGCTGAAGCTCCTCGACGGGCTTCAAGCCACGGGCCGCAACAAGGAACTGATCGCCACCGGCCGGCAGTTCCTCACCCGCCACCCGAACGACCCGGCCGGCCAGCCGGTCGAGGCGTGGCTCGCCCGGCTGCTGCGGAAGGCGAACGACCTCCCCGGCGCGGCCGCGGTTCAGGAGGCCCGGTGGAAGCACATCGGGGCCGGCAACCCCGACGGCCAGCGGGCCGGCCGCGACGCCATCGGCCTGTACTTCGCGATCAACAACCCCGAATCCCTGGTGAAAGCCGCCGCCCTCGGCGAAGACCTCCTCGACAAGCTCCCCGCCGGCGGCCCCGCGACCGCGTCCGGGTGGGCGTCGATGGACGCGCACGAACGCCTCAGCGCATGGGCGAAGGCGAACCTCGTCGGCACGAAACTGCTCGCCAAGAGCGCCCCGACGCAGCCGTGGTACCTGCAACAACTGCACTACCGCATGGCCGAGAACTACAGCCGGCTCGGGCAACGCACCAACGCAATCGAGTCGTGGCGGAAGGCCCTCGCGGTGCCGAACACGTCGCCGCGGCCGGACGTTCACATGCGGTTGATCGAGGAGATCGCGAACAACAACCCGAAGCCGGCTGACATCGAGCCGGCGGTGAATGAGTACCTTCAGAAGTTCCCGACCCGGCCCGACCGCTTCGCCGCGCAGATCCGCCTCGCCGGGGCGTACAACGCCGCGACCGACAAGGCGAAAGCCGAGCAAATCCTCGCCGCCGTGCTGGCGAACGACGCCCGGTCGCACGGGGCGCACTCGTTCTACGCGCAACTGTTCGGCGGCGAGCCGGACGTGAACGTCCGCAAGGCCCGGCTGGCTCAAGCGGAAAACACCCTCCGCGACGCGATCGCAAAGAGCACGCCGTACAACGCCGCCCCGCTGCGGTACTCGCTGGCCCTCGAAATCCTGCGGGACCGCGCCCAGGACGTCCCGAAGGCGAAGGCCGCCGCCCGCGAACTCGCCTACCAGTTCCCCTCGAACGACGGGTACACCGGCGGGGCCGTGAACTGGCTGCTGGACGCGGCCGCCACCGACGACGAGTTCAAGGCCGAGGTCGCGCAACTGCTCGACGCCCGGAAAAAGTTCCCGTGGGTCGGCACCTACCGCGGCACGCTGGGCGGGTGGGTGCAAGCCCGGCTGCAGAACAAGGACCTCCAGAAGCGGGCGCAACTCGGTCAGGCGGAACTGGCGAAGTCCGACAAGGAGCCGGCCCACGCCGAGTGGGTCGCCTACGAGAAGGCCGCCGGGGAGAACGTGTGGTCGCCGCAGGCCGCCGCCGCCCGGGCGAAGGTGATCGCCCCCGAGAAGGTGGCCGCCCTGCCGGACGACGTGGCGAACGACCTGCTCCACCAGCAGCAGTACTACTACCGGCACTTCGCGCCGGACAACCAGCGGCCGAAGGCGGTGGACGCCGCGAAGGCGTGGGCCGCCCGGCTGCCGGCGAGCTTCGACGCCGCCTACCACTACCTCGCGTGGGTGATCGACTTCGCCCGCCTGGACCTGTACCGCGAGGCGGCCGGTCGGGTGCTCGCGTTCGACCCCCCGGCCCTGAACGCCGACGCCGCCCGCCGGCTGATGAGCGTGGCCGGGCACTTCAAGGACGCCGCCGCCGGCAAGCAGTCCTGGGACTGGACCCGGAAGATGTTCGCGAAGCACGGGTACGACTCGAATTCCGCGACGTACATCGGCGACATCCTCACCGGCCTCGGCTTGAAGGACGAGGCGAAGGACTGCTGGACGCGGGCCCTCGCCGGCAACCCGGACTCGCACGAACTCCGGGAGTCGGTGAACCGACTCTACGCCGTCACGCCGGACGCGGAGAAGGCAAAATTCGTCGACTCCCTGCTGACGAAGGACACCGGCTGGCAGTTCTTCTTCGCCGCGATCAAGGCGGATTCGCTCATCAAGGCCGGCGACGTCGACGGGGCCGCGAAGCTGCTGCTGCCGGCCGCGGACAAGGTCCGCGACCGCGCCTTCGGCGGCCAGGGGCCGGACCACGAGTGGGGCACCCTCTGGCAGTGGGTCAGCACCGCCCGCAACGACATGAAGGCGGCCCCGGCCGACAAAAAGAAGGTCTACGCCCTCGTCCGCGACCTGAGCGTGACCCGCGCGTCGATGGGCGCGATCGCGGCCCTGCTCGAAACGGCGGACGACGGGGCGAAGACGCCCCCGATGCAAACGCTCCTCGCCTGGAGCGCCGCCCCGCAGCTCGGGTACGGCGACTCGACCGACTTCGACATCCTCGCCCCGTTCGCGCAAGCGGCGATGGGCCGGAAGGACTACCTCGTCGCCGCCACGCTGATGAGCGGGATGCTGGCGAACTTCCCGAACCTGGACGACAGCCGAAAGAAGGGCGGCCGCGACCTCCTCACCGCGGCGTACACCCGGCTCGGGGCTGCCGGCGGCGCGGTCATCGACGAGAAGTCGCCGATCGCACCCCTGCTCTCCGCGGCCCTGCAACTGCGGCTCGGCGACCCGAAACTCGCGTTTGAAACCTACCTCGCGAACAAGCAACTGTTCGACGACCACCGGGCCGAAGTCCCGGTCGACCTGCTGATCTTCGTGTGCGACAGCCACATCGCCGCGGGCGGGGACGAGAACCACAACCGCGTCGAAGACATCCTCCGTTCCTGGCTCATCAAGAACGCGGAGGTCAAGGAAGTCGACGACGTGGAGAAGGCCCGGGTGCAACTGCTGTTGGCCCGGAACTACTTCAAGGCGAAGCGGTACGACCTCGCCCGGGCCGAGTTCACGACGGTGCTAAACCGCTACGCCAAGACGCCGCAAGCCGTGGAAGCGGACTTCGGCATCGGCGAGACGTTCATGGAGCAAAAGGTCTACGACCAGGCCGAGCAAGCCTTCGAGCGGCTCGCCGGCAGTCGGGACCGCGACGTGGTCATCCGCGCCGAGTTCCTCCGCGGGGTGCTGGCGAACCGCCGGGGCGACCGCGACGAGGCCCGGCTCATCTTCCGCGGCGTGCTGGAACGGGTGCCGAACATCGAACTCGCGAACCAGGCGCTCTTCAACCTGTCCGAGGTGTACGGGGCCGAGCAACGCTACGTCGACCAACTGGAACTTCTCCGCACGGTCGGCCGGTTGGGGCGCGCCAGCAAGCGGTACCACACCCCCGGCGAGCCTCTGTCGATCGTCGTGCAGGACAGCGACCTCGGCGTCAGCCGCGGGCACGCCAAGATCCCGGTGAAGGTCACGACGGAACCGGGCGGCGACGAGGAAACCGTCTTCCTCCTCTCCGGCGGTGCGGGCAAGGGCCTGTTCCGGGCGGACCTGGAAACCCGCCTCGGGGCCGCCGCCAAGGGGGACCGGGTGCTGCAACTCACGGGCAAGGACGTGATCCGCGTCGACTACCCGCCGGAGTTCAAGAAGGAGTTCAAGGACGCCCCGCTGCCGGACGCCGAGATCAAGATTGCGGCCGACGGCAGGCTCGAAGTCGCGTCCGGGAAGATCGTGGACGAGGACGAGGAAACCTTCAGCAAGAAGCTCGCCCGTGAGGGGAACGAGAACGAGGACGAACGCAAGGGGATCACCCGGCCGAAGGACCAGGTGAAGCCCGGCAACGTCGTCTACCTCCGCGTGAAGGACGCCGACCGCGACGTGAGCGACCAGCCGGACGCGGTCACGGTCAAGCTCGTCGCCGCCAGCGGGGATCAGGTGTCGGTCGTGCTGAAGGAAACCGGCTCGCACACGGGCATCTTCGAGGGGACCGCCAAGACCGGCGAACTCCCGGCCGGGGCGCTCGCCACCAACACGGCGATCGACCACAGCCCGCTGATGGCCATCGACAAGGACAAGAAGACCGCGTGGCTCAGCGAGCCGGACGGCGTCACGCCGAAGGTGCTCAGCATCGACATGAAGGACCTGAAGACGACCGACCGCGTCACGCTCTGGACCCCGGACGCCAGGCAGAACGCGCCGATCCGGATGACGCTCGAAGGCAGCGAAGACGGCCGGCTCTGGTACCGCCTCGCGGCCACGCAACCGGACGCGAAGGTCGCCCCGATCGCGCTCGAATCCAAGCAAATGACGGCCCGGTTCTACGACGGGGTGAACGGCGTCGGGTTCCAGACCTGGGATCAAGTCGTCGCGCTGACGAAGAACGCGAAGCCGACCACCGAAGCGAAGGCCATCGACCTGTTCTGGGCCCGCTCGCCGGAAGAAAAGGCCAAGAAGCCGACCGTCGCGGTGTGGCACGGCAAGGTCGTGCAGGCCAAGGCGGGTGCCGCTCGGTTCCTCGTCAGCGGGGAGACGACGGCAATCGTGGTGGACGGCAAGCTCGAACTGCCGCCCGGCAAGGGCGGTCGTCACGCCGACGTTTACCTCGATTCCGGCACCCACGACATCACGATCTTCGCGGCAGCCGGGCCGAACACGACCACGCTCGAAGCTCGCTGGGCCACCGGCGACTCCGGTAGCGAAACCGTGACCCCGGTCCCGTTCCGTGAGTCCGACTTCGACCTGAACCGGCCCGAAGCCAAGACCGCGGGCAAGGTCCGCGAACTCGGCACCGGCACCCCGGACAAGGACGGACTCTCCTGGGAGTTCGCCTTCCAGCCCATCGCCTTGCGGCACGTTCGGGCGGTGATTCACGAGTACCGTGGCGAGGCCGTCGCCGTCAACCACGTCGAAATCAAGGACTCCGAGAAGAAGGCGGTCCACATCCCGACGGAGGCGGACCTGCTCTCGCTCGCCACGAACGACGTGCTCGAAATCGGCGGCGGCGACGCGGTGACCGCCACCTACATCGACGACCTCAACACCACCGGCGCGTCCCGCCTGCTCGCGGGCAAGCTGACCGCGACCTACCACAACGCCCACGTCACCGCCATCGGCTACGACTTCGACAAGCTCCCGAACGGGGAGGTCCGGACCGTCCGCAAGGAACTGCTCCGCATCGACCCCGGCGAGCGGGTCGTCTTCGAAGTCACCGACTACGACATGGACGCGACCGGCAACCCGGACACGGTCAAGGTCCAGGTCGCCGTCAACGACGGCAAGCCGATCGAACTGGAAGCGACCGAGACGAAGGAAAACAGCGGCGTCTTCACGAAGGAGATCGACACCGCCGCCGCATCGGCCGAAGGCAAGATCGTCGTGAAGCCCGGCGACCGCATCTTCCTGCGGTACTTCGACGCCCAGAACACGGTGCCGGGCCACGGGACGTTCCGCGAGGCGGTCGTGTACGTCAACGAGCCGACCCGCGGCCGGGTCCGCGTGCTCGAATCCCGCGTGACCCGCCCGGAGAAGCAGGGCCTCGAGACCGCCCCGGTGGCCCGGTTCCTCCCGCCCGCCGCCGGCGACCCCGACCCGAAGGCCGTCGCCGGGGTCGCGTTCGAGGCCCCGTTCACGGTCGAAGTGTTCGACCCGGACGCCGCCAAGGACAGCAACTCCAAGGTGATCGTCAAGCTCAAGACCACCGGCGGCGCGGAAGTCGAGGTCGAGTGCGTCCTCTCCGACCGCCGGCTGTACGGCAACCAGGCCGTTTCCGAGCGGCACGGCTCGGCCCTGCTCGAAGGCCGGTTCACCGGGCAGGTCATCATGCAGCTCGGGGCGAAGGACAGCCCGTCCCTCGTCCCGCTGACGGCGGCCATGCCGCGGAACCTCATCGGCGGCCCGAAGCTGCCGAAGGAGGAAGGCGAGGAGGAGGGCAAGAAAGCGAACAAGGCCCTCGTCACCCGCGTGCTCAACCTCACGGGCGCGGACGTGGTCGAGGCCACCTACCAGGACGAGAAGCGCCCCGGCGGCACGACCGCGGTCACCGGTTCCGGCCGACTGCTGACCGACGGCAAGCTCACCTGCACGGACGCCGAGTACCAGAAGGACGTGACCGCGGTCCACGTCGGCGAGCGACTGTTCCTCCGGGTCGTCGATGCCGACCTGGACACCACCCCCGAACGGGACAAGGCAAAAGTTCGCATCGCCACGAAGCGCGGCGAGTCGGAGGTGGTCGAACTCGTCGAAACGCTGTCGCACAGCGGCGTGTTCACGGGCTCGGTCCTGCTGAAGCCGCAAGAAAAACCCACCCCCGGCAACCTGAAGGCGGACGCGCCGGAACTCGAGGTCTACTTCGGCGACACGATCGAGGCGACCTACACCGACGAACGGGCGAGTTCCGGAGAAGGGAAGTTCGATTCGACCGTCACCGTCGCCGTCGTGATCGGCACCGACGGCAAGCTGCAGGCCTTCAGCAAGGCGTTCAACGACGAGGCCCTTGCCGTCGAGACGCAGTTCCACATCGCGGAGAGCCACTTCGAACTCTTCAAGAGCCACAAGGGGCTCGGCCGCGAGGCGGAAGCGAAGGCCGACCTGGAGAACGGCCGGCGCGTGCTCCGCGAGGTGATGGAGGACTACCCGAACCCGAAGTACACGCCGCGGGTGTCGTACCTGCTCGGGCAGTTCGCCCAGGAGTTGAAGCAGCACGCCGAGGCGGTGCAGGCGTACCAGACGATCGTGAAGCAGTACCCGGACCACGTCCTCGCCCCGGACGCGCAGTTCAAACTGGCCCAGTGCTACGAGGAGGCCGGCGAGTTCAACCAGGCCCTGGAAGCCTACGTGACGCTGGCCGCGACGTACCCGAAGAACCCGCTGATCGCGAACGTGATGCTCCGCATCAGCGAGCACTTCTACAAGCTGGAGAACTACAAGGTCGCGGCCCAGGTCGGCGAGAAGTTCGCGGAGAAGTTCGAGGGGCACAAGTGGGGGCCGAAGATGGCGTTTCGCATCGGCCAGTGTTACTACAAGGACAAGCAGTACACGAAGGCCGCCGAGGCGTTCGACAAGTTCGCGAAGCAGTACCGTGACGACGCCCTGACCCCGGACGCGATGTTCTGGTCGGGCGAGAGCTACCGCACGGCGGGCAACAACAAGAAAGCGTTCGAGGCGTACAACAAGTGCCGCTGGGACTACCCCGCGACGGAGGCCGCCAAGTACGCCCGCGGCCGGCTGGCGCTGCCGGAAATGCTGCAACAGTTCGAGGCGTCGTCGAACCTGGATAACAAGTGATTCTTGTAGGGCGGGCCGAGGCTTTGCGAGTCCCGCCGGAGCGCTGATCCCAAGACGGCGGGACTCGAAGACTCGGCCCGCCCTACCCGATCAAAATCCCCCGAGTTTCTCCCCATGTTTTCGCTGTTCGCACAAGCCGCCGCTGTCCCGCCGCCGCCCGCCGAGGTTCCGCTGTGGAAGGCCGGCGCGCTCGGGTACATGTTCGACGGCGGCCTGTTCATGTGGCCGATCCTGTTCATGGCCATCCTGGCCGTCGGCGTCGTCATCGAACGCTTCCGCAGCCTCCGCATGATCGG
>CAYUHJ010000103.1:0-20414 GCA_964444365.1 uncultured Alcaligenaceae bacterium
CGGCCACCCTCTCCCCCAAGGGGAGAGGGTCGGAGGGGTTACAGGTCGCCCGTGTACGCCTTCGCGGAAGCCGCGTCCGCCAGGAAGCCGAGCTGGTGCTTCGTCACCGCGTCGTTCCACACGGCCGACGGGAACGGGGCGACCCCCGGCGCGTCGGCGGGCTTCCGGGCCTCGACGTGGCCGTCGACGAACGCCACGTTCGACACGCCGGAGAAACGGAACTGCGTACACGTGACGGCCGACATGGTGATCGCCTTGTTCGCAACGTGCGGCGAGCCGAAGTACCCGCCGAACGGCTCTTGCAACGACCCGCCGGCCTGGAGTTGGACCACTTCCCCGAACAGGAACGTCGCGGTCGTCGCGGCGAAGTCTGTCATCCGCTTGCCGGTGACGGGGTTCGGCCAGCCCGGCTCGACGCAGGCGTGCCGGTTGTAGGCGTACCCGGCCGTGAACCCCTGGTAGACCTTCGCGATCGGGTAGGCGTCGAACTTCGGGCAGGTGTTGACCTTGGTGTTGTTCTCGTAGTAGTTCGTGAGCACGCCGGCCGTCGGGTCGTAGGTGCTGGCGAACGTCGTGGTGTCCATCGTTTCCTGAGCGAACCAGTACTTCGTGACGAACGGGGTCGGCGGCGACCACGGGGTGACGCCGACGCTGTACGCCGGAAGCCGCTGGAACGACGACTCGTAGTTGTGCGCCGCGAGCGCCAACTGCTTGAGGTTGTTCTGCCCCTTCGCGCGGGCCGCCGCCTCGCGGACCTTCTGCACCGCGGGGAGGAGCATGCCGATGAGGACCGCGATGATCGCGATCACGACCAACAGTTCGATCAGGGTGAAGGCGCGACGAGACGCTGAGACGGGAAACACGGGCAAGAGCCTTTCTGCCGGGCCGGGCACGAACGGCCTTCGACCTGGCAGACGGCGCGGGTGGCCCCACGACCCGAACCGGGAACGCGGTGCGCTTGCACGGACCCGCCCGCGTGCTTGAGGCCGAAGCACCGGACCACTGTCGCGACGGCAGGTCTTCTGGCTTACGGCTGATAACGGCCCCGGTTCGCCTTCCCGTGGGATCGCTCCGCACAGTGGCAGGTTGAACCGAAGCCTCGCCGATGACAGCGGCGGCCCCGCGCCGGATTCGCACCGGCTTCCCTCTTCGTCCCGCGCCCCCATCGGGGACCGGGAACCGTCGGACCTCACCAAGTTATCGAGTTCACGGCCGGCGGCAACCGCTATACTCGGGCGACCCCTCCGGAGCCCCCGCCATGCGCCGCCTCCTCCCCGCACTGCTGCCGGCCCTGCTCGCCGCCGACTTCGCCGACGTGAACCCGGCCGTCTACCCGCCGGACGACCCGCGGGCGAAAGCGCTTCCGAGCATGGTGACGGCCGACGCCAAACGGCGAATGCATGACGCGAACCTGCGGGAATCGAAGGCGTTCGCCGGGGTGAAAACCCGCGAGCAGTGGGAAGCCTTCCGGGACGCTCGCCTGACGGCGCTGCGGAAGTCGCTCGGCCCGTTCCCCGAGCCGCCGAAAGACCTGCGAATCGTCGTGACGCGCAAGCACGTCGGCGAGGGCTATGAACTGCACAACCTCGTCTACGAAACCCGGCCCGGATGGTGGGTGTCGGCGAACCTCTACCTGCCCGCGAAGCCGCCGGAGAAGATGCCGGGCATCCTGATCTCGCACAGCCACCACACGTCGAAGACCAACGGCGAACTGCAAGACATGGGCATGACCTGGGCGCGGGCCGGCACCGCCGTCCTCGTCCCCGACCACCTCGGCCACGGCGAGCGGCGGCAGCACGACTTCCGCACGGAGGCCGACTACCCCAAGCCGTTCCGCGTGGGCCGCCAGGACTACTACTTCCGCTACAACTCGAACTTGCAACTGACGGCCGTCGGCGAGTCGCTGATGGGCTGGATGGTCTGGGACCTGATGCGCGGCGTCGACGTACTGCTGAAGCAACCCGCCATCGACGCGAACCGGCTCATCCTCATCGGCGCGGTGGCCGGCGGCGGCGACCCGGCGGGGGTGACGGCGGCCCTCGACTCCCGGATCGCGTGTGCGATCCCGTTCAACTTCGGCGGCTGGCAGCCGGAATCTCGCGCGCAAGAGAACCCCGACCGCGACTTCGCGTGGTTCGGCGACGGCTACTGGGAGTCGACCCGGGGCCTCCGCGGCGGTGCGGCCGGCGGCTTCGCCCACTACGCGATCGTCGGTGCCGTCGCCCCCCGGCGGTTGATCCACGCCCACGAGTTCGCCTGGAACCCGAAGGACGACCCGGCGTGGCCCCGGCTGCAAACGATCTTCGGCTTCTACGGCCAGCCCGACGACCGCCTCGCGTTCGCGCACGGCACCGGCACGCTGAAGGGCCAGCCGCCCGAGAGTTCGCACTGCACCCACGTCGGGGCGGTCCACCGGAAGATGCTGTACCCCACCCTGAAGGCGTGGTTCGACATGCCCGTCCCGACGGAGTTCAGCCAGCGCCGGCCGACGGACGATTTGCTCTGCTGGACGGACGAGGCGCGGAGGGAACTCAAGCCGCGGAAGTTGCACGAGGTGCTGACCGACCTCGCGGCGGAGCGGGCGGCGGCGGCCCGGAAACGGCTCGATTCCCCGGAGAAACTGCTGAAAGAGTGGGCGGCAGTTCTCGGCGACGTCGGCGAGGTCCCGGCGAACCCGAAGCTCTTCGAGGGGGAAGCGACCGACGTCCCCGACGGCAAGTTGAAGCGGCTCGCGCTCGACACGCCGGACGGCGTCACGATTCCGTTCGTGCTCGTTCTGCCGACGGAAGTGAAGGGTAAGCCGCCGGTCGTGGTGATGGTCGCGCAGGGCGGAAAGGCGGCGGTTCTGAAAGAGCGAGCTGACACGATCCGCGAGTTCCTGAAGGCGGGAGTCGCCGTCTGCCTCCCGGACGTCCGCGGCACCGGCGAGGCGCGAGTGGGCACGTCCGACGACCGCGGCAGTTCGCGCACGTCGCTCTCGCAGACGGAACAGATCCTCGGCCGGACGGTGCTCGGTTCGCAGTTGCGCGACCTGCGAACCGTGCTGGCGTGGCTCCGCGGCAACGCCGACGTGGACGGCAAGAAACTCGCCGTGTGGGGCGATTCCTTCGCCGCCGCGAACCCGACCGACCGCAAGCTCGCCGCCCCGCTCGACGCCCCGGACCCGCCCGCCATCGCGGAACCGGGGGCCGGCACGCTCGCCCTCCTGGCGGGACTCTTCGAGGACGTGGCGGCCGTCCACGCCGGCGGACTCGTCCCCGACTCGGCCGTTCTCGGCTCGCCCTACGTGTACGTCCCGCACGACGCGGTCGTGCCCGGAACGCTCACCCTCGGCCGGCCGGACCTGGGAAACCGTCAGGTGCCGAACGCGGCCGAGATGCTGAAACGACTGAGCCAACCGACCCGGTGACTCACTTCCCGTCCCGAACCCGCAGCCGGTCGAGGAAGTCCGTCGGCAGCACGAGCGGCCCGCCGGGGTTCAGCTTGACCGTGCGGACGAGGTCCGGGGCACGGACGCCGGACGACAGCAGGCTGGCCGCGACGCCGCCCGCGAAGGCGGTGCCGATGCCGGTGCCCGCCGACCCCTTGCCGTCGATGACCAGCACGCCGGACGTGAGCAGGTCGGGCTTCACCCGCAGCGTCACGCCGGGGCCGGCCCCGAAGTTCGAGGTCACGTCCGTGTACGCCGGGGGCTTCGCGGAGCCGACCGTCACCGCCTGGAGGCTCTCCCCCGGAATGCCGACGCCGACGTGCCGGGGGGTGAACGTGTCGAACACGACCCGGCCCTTGGCCGCGGAATCCGCGCCGGACGCTTCCACCACGATCCGCGGCCGAATCTCCGCGATGCGGCGGCGGGCGGGCACGCTCGGCTCGAACGCGGCCCGGGATTCCACGCGGAGGGCGTAGACCCCGGCCGGCACGGTCACGTCGATCGTTTGCTCGTAGACGCCCGCGCCGGGCGTCTTCATGATGCGGGCCGGGATCGCGTCCGACCGTGTCACTTCGGCGAACCGGTCGGACGCGACCGTCTTCCCGTCCGGGTCGAGTTGCTTCAGCAACCGCAGCGTGAACGGGAACGACGGCTCCGCCCCGAGCAGCACGTCCGGGTCGTGCGGCTCCCGCCACTGGATCGTCACGCGGACCTTGAAGTCCGCCGGCAGCGCGCCGCCGGCCCCGCCGTCGGCCGGCAGGAACTTCAGGAAGTTGAGTTCGCGCGTCCACCGCCCCGCCGGGATCTTCACGGATTCCTCGGCGAATTCGACGACGCCGTTGCCGTCGTCGTCCCGCAGCGCGCCGGACCACACCTGGTCGACGGCGTCACTGCCCGCCTGGACCCACACCGGCACCGGGGCTTCGAGCGACTGCTTGATCGCGGAGTGGGTCCGCTTCGCGACGTACCGGTTGTCCAGCAGCTGCGACAGTTCGCTCAGGCCGTCGTTCGGGTAACCGTGTTCCCAGACGAGCGTGTTGACCACGACCCCGGACCCGGCCAGGGCGTCGACCGCGGCCTTCAGCGCGGTGAACCGGCTCACCCGCCCCTTGAACGCGGACTCGTCCGCGAGGAACGTGTTGAAGTCCGCGACGGCCTTTTCCCGGCGGAGCCGCGGCTTGTCCTCGTCCCCGAGGTCCGCGAACGCCTGCCGGTACTCTTCCGTCAGCAGGGCCCGCCGCATGGACAGCGTCGTCTGCTGGGCGACGTACTCGGCAGACCACGCCTGCATGGCGGTCGAGTACTCCTTGTCGCCGAGCACGGCCCGCGCGACGGTGATGAGCTGGTGGAACGCCGTCGGGTCGACGCGGACGAGCACGAGGTCCGCCGCGGGCGCGGAGGCGTGGACGGCGAGCGCCGCCTGCGTGCCGCCCCCAGTCAGCCCCGGTGCGAGCGGCAGCGGTTGCAACTCCGGGCTCAGTTCCGCCGTCAGGTCGACGACCCGGGTCGTCTTCGGCAGCGACTTCCCGATCAGGTCCGCCGCCCCGGTGAAGTCCGCCCCGACGACGACGACCGTCACGCCCGCGCCGCGGTAGCCCCGCTTGTGAAGCTCCGTCAGCCGGGTGAACTCCTGCAACTTCGCGAGGGTCGGCCCGTCGGCCGCGACGCCCGCCGTCGTGGTGACGGACCCCTGGGCCGGCAGCCGCAGCGTGCGGACGATCGGCTGTTGGATCAGCTTGTCCGCGTCGGTCGCCTTGGACAGCCGGATCGTCGCGAGGGAGCCGACGACGCTTTCCAGGTGGGCCCCGTCCAGCGTGGTGCGGATGCGGTACAGGATGTCCCGCGTCACCCGGCCGGGGTCGCGGTCGAGGACCGCTTCGACGCGCACCGGCAGGTTCGCCTTCGCCGGGTCGTCGAGGATCGCACGGAGCCCCTGGCTGTACCGCTCCGGGTCGCGGCCCGGCACCGGGGCGGGGGCCGGCGGGGCGGCAGGCTGGTCCGGGGCGTCCGGCAGCACTTCTACCAAACGCACCGGGAGCGAGTTCCGGAACGGCACCGGCAGCAGTTCGAACGGCACCACGGGCAGGAACCACCCGGACGGCTGCCACCGCAGGTCCTTCAACAGCGCGAACAGCTTCCCCGCGGGGATGGTCCCCAGCACCCGCGTGAAGTTGACGTGGTCGTACCCGATCCCCTCGCGGAACCCGAAGCCGCCGAGCTTCTGCACCGTTTGCTCGTGGAACACCCGCTGTTCCGGCCGGGCGTACCCGGTCGACAGCGACAGCCGCACCGGGACCGGCTTGGCGGCATCCTCCGGCACCGCGTACCCGGCGGGGAGCAGCAGCACCGTCTGAATCCGCGGGTCGTCGAGCAACCGCAGCCCGTCCGCCCCGGCGATGGTGCCGACCATCGTCTCGGCGCTCGGGTCGAAGACGTCGAGGTCGGCGTCCTCCTTCGGCGCGGCCGCGAACCCGATCTTGTCCAGGTACGCCGTCATCGCCCGGAACTGCCGGATGCGCTCGTCGCGGTCGGTGCGGATGCGGTAGCGGAAGTGGACGTCGTACTTCTCCGGCCGCGGCGGCTCGACCACCTGGGCGGGGGACGCAGCGGCGAACCCGCACACCGCGGCGAGGGCGAGGAGGAAGAATCGCGAACCACGGCTCGTCATGGGATTCCTCGCGGTGTCCGACCCGAATCTGAGTCTAGCTGTTGGCGATGAGCTTTTGGCCGTTAGCGAAAAGCCAACAGCTACTCGCCAACCGCTAGACTCAACTCTCTGATTTTGAACGCGACTCGAACGATAGATCTCCAGTTTCAGCATGACTCACCCGCCGAACCTTGCCAAGCGGCCGACCGGAAATATCCCTGCTCGGGGTTCGGGTTCTCGTGCGAGGGGCAACCGGGATGACGTTCGCGAATCGGACGGTTCTCGTCACCGGGGCGTCGACCGGGATCGGGCGGGCGCTGGCGAAGGCACTGGCCGCGACGGGGGCACGGGTCGGGGCGGTCGCCCGGCGCGGCGACCTGCTCGAATCCCTCGTATCCGAAATTCGGGCTCAAGGCGGCACGATCGAAGCCTGCACCGCCGACGTGTCCGACCGCGCTTCCCTCGGCAGTGCCGTCGCTTCCCTGGCCGCGAAACTCGGCCCGGTCGACGGGATGATCGCGAACGCCGGCGTCGGGTTGCCGAGCTTCACCGCCGACCCGACGCACTTGGCGAACACCGAACAGATGGTCCGCGTCAACCTGCTGGGCGTGGTGTACGCCTTCGACGCCGTCCTGCCCGCGATGCTCGCCCGCGGGTCCGGGCACCTCGTCGCGGTGTCGAGCCTGGCCGCGTACAAGGGGCTCCCCGGTTCCGCCGGGTATTGCGCCGCGAAGGCCGCCGTCAACGCCTACTGCGAAGCCGCCCGCATCGAGTTGAAGCCGAAGGGGATCGCCGTGACGTGCGTCTGTCCGGGGTTCGTCGACACGCCGATGACCGCGAACAACAAGCGCCCGATGCCGTTGATGTTCACCCCGGACGAGGCCGCCCGGCGGATCGTCGTCGCCCTGCGGCGTCGGCCCGCCGTCTTCGACTTCCCCTGGCCGATGCGACTGCTGATGTGGCTCGCGAAGTGGGCCCCCGACCGGGTCATCGCGAAGCAGGTGGCCGAGCCGGGGTGATCCGGATCGGAGGGCGTGACCGGGAAAACGCCGCGAGCCAGGGTTGCCCCTGGCTCGCGCGGTTCCACCTGTCAACCGGACCGGGTTAGCGGTTCCGTTCGAGTTCGCGGAGGCCGCCGGTGTCCCGCTTGTAGAGCGGCAGGTGGCGGTAGTACACTTCGAGCGTCAGCAGCGCCAGGCACGTCGTGCCGAGCCGGCCGCAGTGGCTGCCGATCATGGCCGTGTCCGGGTCCCAGCTCCCGCTGTTCGCGCCCTTGCCTTCCGGCACTTGCAGGTCGATGAGGATGTCCCGCATCCCCTTCTTGCCGTTCTTGCCGGCGTTCCACTCCTGCCACTCCGGGCCGTCGTAGAAGTGGGCGACCTGGGTGGCGTAGTAGTAGTAGTACATGTCGAACCGCTTGGCGTCCGGCATCCAGTTCTTCATCAGGTAGCCGACGCCGGCCGCCATACCGGGGTTGTTCGGACCCCACTTGTCGCCGTAGTAGCGGCTCAGGAGGCCGACCGCGGTCAGCGACGGGCGGATGCTGTTCCGGTCGCGGTAGCCGTAGGTGGACTTCTTGGACGAGTCCGAGACGCTGTCGAGGAACTTGCTCGCGTTGGTGAACGTCTCGTTCGGGACGAGGATGTCCTTGCACATCCGGCCGGAGTGCAGGGCCTGGATCTGCCAGCCGACGATGGAGGTGTCCCCCTCGGCCTTCGACAGCGGGTAGCCCCAGCTGCCGTCGTTCCCCTGGACGGAGACGATGAACGAGACGGCCTTGGCGGCGGCGGCGTGGATCTTGGCCCGGTCGCCCGTCATGCCGTACAGTTCGCACAGGGCGACGGTCGCGATCGCGTGGGAGTACATCCCGCTGGAGCCCTTGAACGAGCCGTTGGCCTGTTGGTTTTGCAGGAGGTACGCGACGCCGGCCTCGACGTTCTTCTGGTACTTGTTGTCCTTGGCCGGCTTGTGGGTCTGGCCGGCGGCGAGGAACGGGAGCAGCGACATGCCGGTGGCGGCGATCGTGTCCCCGCTGTGGCTGCCGTCGTACACCCAGGAGCCGTTCGCCTTTTGTTGCTTCGCCAGCCAGATCAGGCCGCGGGCGACGGCGGCCTCGGAGGCGCTGTTGCCGCCGCCGGTGGCCAGCAGGCGGGACTTGGTGGCGGCGTTCCGGCCGCGGAACCCTTCGCCCATCGCCGCGCCTTCGCCGCCGGCCCCGGCCCCGGACATGAACGCCCCGGTGGTCCCATCCAGGCCGCCGGTGCCTTCGGTCGCGGACACGCCGGGGGGCGGGATCACGTCGACCGGCTTGGTCGCGACGGAGTCCGGCAGGCCGATCGCCTCGTTCGCGTTGACCTTCGTGTCGACGTTGACTTCCGCGAGGTTCTCGACGTTCACGACGCTCGGCAGTTCCGGGTCGAGGCCGATGTCCGGGTTGGTCAGGTCGGGTTGCTTTTCGTCCTGCGGCTTGTCGTCGGTGACGACCGTGAGTTGCTCGTCCGAGGCCGGGCCGGCGGCCGACTTCGGCATGAGCTTGTCGATGAGGATGAGGGTCGCGATGAGGGCGACGTGGACCGCCCCGCTGATGACCCACGCCGGGATGTGCTTCCGCAGGAGCCGCTGGTTCGGGGTCTCTTCGGCCCCCTGAATCCGGCGGATCACCGCGGCGGCGGCCGGCTTGTTGTCCTTGTCTTTGTCCTTTTCCCCGTTCGCTGACGGGACCGGGGTCGGCTTCGGAACCGGGTTACTCACGGTCGTCCTCCTTTTCGGACGCGGCCCGAGGAGTCGGGGCGGCCGGCCACGTCGGGCTACACTGAAAGGTCACCGCTCCCGGCTCGACGCCGGGAGCCCACGAGTCTGACCACCGGAGGTGCGAGTTTCCTCCGGACCAAAATCAACCGAGGTCGCGGCTCATGCCCCCGGTGCGGGCGGCCCGCCTTCCGGGGTTGGGCTGGTGGGTGCTTCGGCACCGGCGGCGAACGGGTTCTGCTTTTCGTACCGCTCGTTGATCTCCCGCTGCAGGTTCTTGGCCCCGCGGCCGAACCACCACGTCAGGCCCACGATCACCGCCACAACCACCCCGAGCAGGGCGAGGATACCAGGGATGAATCCCTCCCGCCACTTTTTATCGTCGTAAGGCTCCGGGCCGGGCAGCAGGGTCAGCGTTTTCGCCAGGATCAACGGAGCTCGGCGGCGGACGAACTGGCTCGGATCCTTTGGGTTCGGCTGGGACGACTCGTACTGCATGAGTTTGAACGAGTAGCCCGCGAACGCGACCGGCTTGCCGGGGGAGTATTCCTTCGCCGGCGTCAGACCCTCCGGGAGTTCGGTCGTCACCACGCACATCGGGTCGGCGGCGTCGTCCGGGAAGACCCAGCACTCGTAAAGGGCCTTGACCCCGCCTTCCGCCAGCGGCCGGTTCGGCTTCGCCTCGCGGAGCCGCTTGAGCCGACCCTTGAAGTACACCAGTTCGAACTGGTAGTCCCGCCGAACGTCCTTCACCAGATCGCGGAAGGCGAGCCCCTTTCGGGCACACTCTTCCAGTTCGTTGACCGGGAACTCGCGAATCCTGAGGAGGACGTCGTTGTAAGTCCGGTACTCGTGTCCGCCGAGTTCGTCTTCACCCCGGACCGGCGAGTCGTCCTCCACCTTGCCGAAGTCGAACTTGTCCTTGTCGAGCTTGAACCGGTCGCACTTGTTCTCGAATTTCGGCTCGGGCCTCGTCGTCGGCGTCGGGACCGGGGTCGGCTCCTGGGCGGGGACCGCCGCCCCGAGGAGGACGAGCGTCGCGACGGCGGCGGCCGCACCGATCCGCCGCAAGTCCTTCCCTGTCCACCCCTTCGGCCGAGAAACCGGTTCGACGAAACGAGACATGCCAAACCTCTCTCGCACTTATGACGCGGGCCGCGCCGCAGGAGTTCCCGAAATTCCACCCCTGGGCACGGAATGACCGCCTACCGCTTGCCCCCGCCCAGGAGCGTCGGGCTGACTTTATGGAACCCGGCCCGTTTGGCCTCGTCGATGAGCTTGATGCTGTATTCGTAGTTCAACTTTTCGCCGAACTCGAACTTCAGCTTCGGCTCCTTCACGCCCTTGGACCGCTCCTTGAGGAACCGGTACAGGTCGGACGAGTCCTTGAGTTCCACGTCCCCGGTGTCGATCGCCGCGATGATCCGCGACGGCGAGCCGTTGTCCGCCGAGTACACCTGGATGATGAGCTCCTTCGTCTCGTCGAGGATGTCCACGGACGGCGGGGTGCTCGTCTGGCCGCCCTCTTCCTTCGGCAGCGCCAGCGGGATCTGGGCCTCCGTCGGCGCGGGCCGGAACGACAGGATGAAGAACGACATCAGCTGGAACGACATGTCCAGCATCGGCGTGATCGGCAGGTCCGGTTCCGTCGGGATGGCCCCGGGCCGCTTCTTCTTTCCGAACATCGGTCAACCCTCGGCGGTGTGCGTGTGTTACTTCCCGGCCAGCAGCGACGGGGCGACCTTGTCGTAGCCGGCACGTTTCGCTTCGTCGATGAGCTTGATCGCGAACTCGTAGTTGAGCGTCTCCGCGAACTCGAACTTGAGCTTGGCCCCGCGCTTCGCCGGGCGGGCCTTCAGGAACCGGAACAGCTCGCCGGTGTCGCGGAGTTCCACGTCGCCGGTCGCCTGCACGGCCAGGATGCGGCCGGGGGAACCGTTGCCCGCCGCGGAGATCTGGACGACCAGTTCCTGGTCGTCCGGCGACGGCGGGTCCAGCGGCACCGCATGCGCCGCGCGATCCGCCGGGTCCCTCGGCAGCGCCAGCGGGATCTGGTTCTCCGTCGGCGCGGGCCGGAACGACAGGATGAAGAACGCCATCAGCTGGAACGACATGTCCAGCATCGGCGTGATCGGCAACTCCGGCTCCGCGTGCGGGGTGCCCGGTGCTCGACGGCGGATTCCGAACATGGGTGGACCCTCCGAAGCCAGCTGTCGCGTTCCTGGCGAGCCGCGGACGCCAGTCCGCGGGTGAACCCGCTCCACCCCGGCCCCTCGCGCCGGCGACGCGCGGATGGTCGGCGTTTGTTTACCCCGGCCCGCCGCCGCGGATCGCCCGCAGCTGGACGTCGTAGTAGCCGGCCTGCCGGCACGCGATCATCACGTCGTGGACCATCTTGAAGTCGCACTGCTTGTGCGCCCGGAGGATCACCAGGGATCGGCCCTCGCCCTTCTCCCACTTGGCCGGCGGCGTCTTCGCCTTGTCGAGGTCGATCTGGTCCTTCATGTACTTCTTCACCAGCGGGATGCTCAGCGCCTCCGCATCCGCCCCGGCCCCGAGGAGAACCTTGCCCTCCTTGTTGAGGTTCAGGATCACGAAGTTGTTGGTGCTCTTGTCGAGCGCCTTCGCCTCCAGGGCCGTCGGCAGCTTGATGGACTCGTTGACGGACTCCATGATGAAGTTGGCGCAGAGCATGAAGAACATCACGAGCTGCAGCACCACGTCCAGCAGCGGCGTGAGGTTCGGCTCGCATTTATTTTCCATGCCCGGTGCGGAACCGCTCATTGTCTCTCTCCAGACCTGTGCGAGAAGTGCGAATTGTCGGTCGAAATCAGACGGGGAACGCGAGTCCGACTTGGACGCCAACAGCGAGCGAAAAGTTCCATCGTGTCGAGCGTCACCCTGACGAGTGACGCTCGACAAAACCCCGTTATCGTGCGGCCGGTGCGACCGGCTGCCCGGGTGCGGGTGCGCCTGCCCCCGGTGCCGGCGGGCCGCCCATCGGGCCCATCGCCGGTGCGCCCGGCTTCTTCGAGTTGTGGTACATCTGGGTCAGCAGGTCGTCGGCGGTGTGGCCGACGTCCAGCATGACTTGCGTGATCCGGTTCCGGAAGAACGTGTTGAACGTGATCGCCGGGACGGACACGGCCACCCCGACGAGCGTCACCGCGAGGGCGTGGGCAATCCCGTCAGCCAGGCGAGCCGTGTTCGGCTGACCGCCGAACGCCAGTTCCTGGAACGCCTCGATCATCCCGAACACCGTGCCGACCAGCCCGAGGAGCGGCCCGAGCGTCGCGACGACGGCGGTGTAGTTGTTCTTCTGCTCGGCCGCGGACTTGATCCCTTCCAGCGTGTTGCCGGCGGCCTCGCGGGCGTCTTCCAGCCCGTACTGCAGGCGGGCCATGCCGGAGGTCATCACCCGGCCGAGGAACGACGGGTCGTTCCGGGCCATTTCGTAGGCCTCCTTGAACTTCCGCTTGTTCACGGTGTCGGTGAACTCGTCCACGAACCCCGGAGGGATCGCGGACGACGGGCGGAGGTCGAGGGCGAGCAGCACGACGATCGCGACGAGGGCGATCGAGATGGGCAGCAGCACGATCCAGAAGATGCCGACGGACACGATGATGTGGACGAAGATGTTCTGGGCCTGGGGCTTGGCGGCCGCTTCCCCTTCCTGGGCGGACGCGATCGACGGGAACGCCAGCATCAGGGCGACGACGAACAGGCAGCCGAGGACGGCCCGGGCGGACGGTGTCAGGCGAGGGAGCACGAGGTTCATTGAAGAATCCTGGGACAGACGGGGCCGGGAAAGGACCGGGAACGCACTCGGACCGGACCGGAGTCGACCGGAACCGGAGGAACTGCTCGGCCGCGAGTGAGCCGGGCACGGACCGATCGGGCGAAGCTCGTGCGACACCGGGCCGGTGGTCAAAACGTGCCCACGGGAACCGGGAACCGAACAAGCAATGGTCACGGGAATTAGCCTGACTTAAAGGAACGGGATTTGAGGGCCGGCGTCAAGCGAAAAAACCGCCGAAAACCCTTAACCCGTGCGCCGGTCCCCGTTTGGACGCGACCGCCCGGCCGCGCGTTCACGAAAACCCCCGGATCGGATTTTCCGCCCGGGGACCGCGCGCGGCGGGGGTGGGCGCGGTCGCAAGTCCTTGCCCCGGTTCGCGAAACCTGCCCAGCTTCCCGCGCCGGGCCGAGTGCGGTTGATTCGCGTGTCCCGGCGGAGTATCCTCCCCGCCGTCAGTCGACCCGTCTTGCTCGTGTTCGGGTCGCGCACCGTTACCCCAGGATGGGAGACCCGATGCTTCGCCGATTCCTCCTCGCCGCGTTCGCGACGGCCGCCACGCTCGCCCTGCCGACGCTGGCCAGGGCCGAGTACATCGTCGACAACTTCACCGCGCCGGGCGGCACCACGACGTTCGCCGTGACCAACACCCCGCCGAACCCCTGGACGCAGTCGGACTCGATCTCCGGCGCGAACCGGACGGTCAGCGTCCTCTCGACGCCGGGCTTCTCCAGCGGCGGCGTGACCGGGTTCCTGGGCGAAGACCCGGACAACCTGGGCTCGCACGGCCTCGGCGTGTTCGCCGGCCGGGCCACCGCCCGGACGACCCTGGACTACACGTTCACCAGCCCGATGGACTTCAGCACGATCCCGAACGCGGGCGTCGTCCTGACCTTCGCGGACTCGGACATGAACACCCCGTTCACCGTCACCCTCGGCGACGGGCTGAACACCGCCACCGGGACCGCGTTCACCGGCGGCACCCCCGGCACCTACTACGTCGCGTTCGACGACCTGACCGGGACCGTGGACTTCACCAGCATCGACACCCTGCAAGTGGTCATCAACAGCAACCCCGGCGCGCTGCCGGGCACCGACTACGTCCTGACCGAAGTGAAGATCGCCCCGGTGCCGGCCCCGGCGGGGCTGGTCCTCGGGCTGGTCGCGCTGCCGGTCGCCGGCCTCTGGCGGCTGCGGCGGCGCAACGGCTAAGCGAAATGATTGACGAACCGAACGAGGCGACCCGGCAAAGTGATTTGCCGGGTCGCCTCATTTTTCACCCGTGCCGGTGCGAGGCCGGCCGGGAAACGAACCTTCGCACATTATTCACGATCATGCCCGGAAGGAGCGGCTACCCTGAGCGTGTGTGTGTTCCCAGGCTCTGTTGACTTCCTCTTACCAGACGGTGCGAGCCTGCACATGACCACGCCCATCACGACGGACGAGTTCCTCGCCCTGACGGAGCGAAGCGGACTCCTGCCGGCCGAGAAGATCGCCGGGTACGCCGACCGCGCCCGGTCCGAGTCGACCCCCGTCACGTCGGAAACCCTCGCCCGACAACTCATCCGCGAACGCCTCCTCACGCCGTTTCAGGCCCGCCAGCTCCTCCGGGGCCGGTACCGCGGCTTCTTCCTCACCGACAAGTACAAGATCCTCGACCTGCTCGGCGAAGGGGGCATGGGCCGGGTGCTCCTGTGCGAGCACCTGATGCTGCACAAGCTCGTCGCGGTGAAACTGCTCCAGATGAGCGGCGCGAACCTGCCGGGGGCGGCCGAGCGGTTCCTGCGGGAGGCCCGCGCCGCCGCCGCCCTCGACCACCCGAACATCGCCCGCGTGTTCGACGTGGACAAGGCCGGCGTGACGCCCTTCATGGTCATGGAGTACGTCGACGGGACGAACCTGCACCAGCTCGTCGCCGACCACGGGCCGCTGTCCGTCGAACGGGCCGCCGAGTACATCCGCCAGTCCGCGCTCGGCCTGCAGCACGCCCACGAGAACGGCCTCGTCCACCGCGACATCAAGCCCGGCAACCTCATCCTCGACCGCAACGGCGTGGTCAAGATGTTGGACCTCGGCCTGGCCCGGTTCTTCGACACCGCCAAGAACGACAACCTGACCCAGAAGTTCGACGAGAAGAGCATCCTCGGCACGGCCGACTTCATCTCGCCCGAACAGGCGATGAACAGCAGCAAGGTCGACATCCGGTCGGACATCTACTCGCTCGGCTGCACGTTCTACTACCTGCTCACCCGGCGGTTCCCGTTCGACGAAGGGTCGGTCACCCAGAAACTCTTGTGGCACCAGACGAAAGCCCCGTCCGCGGTCCGCGAGCACCGGCCAGACGTGTCGGACGAGCTCCACGCCGTCATCGACAAGATGATGGCCAAGCGGGCGGACGAGCGGATGCAGACGCCCATCGAAGTGGCGGAAGCCCTGATCCCGTTCGCGGGGAAGCAGTCCCCCCCGCCGCAAATCGAGATGCCGAAGGTCCGCCCGTCGTCGTACCTGCTCGGGGTGTCCGCCCCGCCGTCGCCGGCGGTGCTCGGGTTCGGGTCGTCCGAGACGCCGAGCCCGAACATGTCCGGCCAGTCGACCGGGGTGAACACGGGCCGGCGGCCCGGCGGCACCACAGCGGGGATGCCCGCCCTGCCCCCCAGCCAGTGGCCCGGCGCGCCGAAGTCGCCGGTGAGCCGCTCCGCCGACACGCCGATGCCCGGCTACAACCCCGCCGCCCCGCCCACCTTCCCGAACATCCCGCCGCAACTGCTCGCCCAGATGTCCCCGGCCGAGCTCTCCGGGCTGATCCAGACCCAGCGGATCACCCCGCCGCGGTCGAAGAAGGGGCTGATCGTCGGCCTGTCGCTCGGGGCCGTGGCCGCCCTCGCGCTGGTCGTCATCGCCGCCCTGATGCTCAAGGGCTCGGGCACAACCCAGACCACCGACCCCGGCAAGGCCCCGCCGACCGATCCGGGTCCCGCTCTCCCGCTCGCCGACATCCGCGGGGCCGGCTCGACCTTCGTGCAACCGCTCATGAAGGAGTGGGCCTCCGAGTACGGCCGGCTGACCAACGGCAAGGTGACGTACAACCCGGACCCGGCCACGAAGTACGGCTCCGGGTTCGGCGTCAAAGGGATGACCGCCCGCGACATCGAGTTCGGCTGCACCGACGCCCCGATGGACGGCACCCAGCTCGCCGCCGCCAGCAACAAGGGGGGAGAGGTCGTCCACGTCCCCCTCGCGATGGGCGCGGTCGTCCCGATCTACAACGTCCCCGAGCTCCGCGGCGAACTCCGGTTCACCAGCGAACTGCTCGCGAAGATTTACCTCGGCCAGGTCACGAAGTGGAACGACCCCGCCGTGAAGGCCGCCAACCCGCGGCGGGCCAACGACCTGCCGGGGTACGACATCAAGGTCGTCCACCGCGGCACCAACTCCAGCGGCACCTCCTACATCTGGACCGAGTTCCTCGCCTCCGGCGACTCCGAACTCCGCGAGGCGAACAAGCAGTTCGCCGCCGAGGTCGGCGTCAGCACCACGCCGAAGTGGAAGGACGGCGGCCTCGCCGCGCCGGGCAACGCCGAGGTCGCGAAGGCCGTGCAAGACAACAAGGGCGCGATCGGCTACGTCGAACTGCGGTACGCCCTGAGCAAGAACCTGACCTTCGGCCGCGTCCGGAACCGGGAGGACAAGTTCGTCGAGGCGACGCTCGAGTCCGTGACCGCGGCCGCCGACTCGATCCTGGGCGGGGCGGACTTCCCCCGGGACCTGCGGTTCTCCCTCGTCAACGCGCCGGGGCCGCGGTCCTACCCGATCTCCGGCACGGTGTGGGCGGTCGTGTACGCGGTGCCGAAGACCCCGGAGGCCGGCCGGGCGACCGCCGAGTTCCTCTGGTGGTGCGTCCACGACGGCCAAAAGCTCGCCGAACGGGAGCAGTACGCCATCCTGCCCGAGACCCTCATCAAGCGGACCGAAGAGATGATCCGTCGCATCCGGGGCGGCGAAAACCTCGGGAAGAAGTGAGAGAAGAGGAAGCAACTCACCACAAAGGCACAAAGATCACACAAAGGTTCACAAAGAAATCGAAGCGGCAATTCTTCTTTGTGACGCTTTGTGGAACTTTGTGCCTTTGTGGTGAAATCTTCTCTTTTCTTCCCTTCCGAACGGTGTGATACAATTCGCACCATGCCATCCGTCCTGATCATCGACGACGAAGAGTCCGTCGCCTGGGCGCTCCGCAAGGTGTGCGAGCGACAGGGCTACAAGGCGGCCGTCGCCGCCACCGCGGAAGACGGCCTCGCCCACGTCCGCCGCACCCCGCCGGACGCCGTCTTCCTGGACGTTCGCCTGCCGGGGATGGACGGCCTCACCGCCCTCGGCCGCATCCGCGAGATCGCCCCCGAAACGGCGGTCGTCGTCATCACCGCGCACGGGAACCTGTCGACCGCGGTGAAGGCCGTCGAGGGGGGCGCGTTCGACTACCTCGCGAAGCCGTTCGACCTCGATCAGGCTCTCGACGCCGTTCGCCGGGCGGTCAACCGCAACGTCGGGACGGTGGCCGCGGGCGTGGCCGAGTCGCCGCTGCCGGTCGCGGAAGACGGCGAGATCGTCGGGCGGAGTCCGGCGATGCAGGCCGTCTTCAAGAAGATCGCGCTCGTCGCCCCGACCGACGCCTGCGTGATGATCACCGGCGAGTCGGGCACCGGGAAGGAGCTCGTCGCCCGGGCCGTCCACGCGAACAGCCCCCGCCGCGGGAAGCCGTTCCTGCCGGTCCACGTGGCGTCGCTGAACCCGAACCTCGTCGAGAGCGAACTGTTCGGCCACGCGAAGGGCGCGTTCACCGGGGCCGAACGCGCCCGGCCGGGGCTGCTCACCCTCGCGGACGGCGGCACCGTCTTCCTCGACGAACTCGGCGACATCCCGCTGCCCGTGCAGGCGAAGCTCCTGCGCGTGCTGGAACGGCAGGAGGTGCTCCCCGTCGGCGGCACGGAGTCGCACACGGTCAACGTCCGCATCGTGTCGGCGACCAACGCGGACCTCGCGGCGGACGTGGCGGGCGGGAAATTCCGGCACGACTTGCTCTACCGGCTGAACGTCTACCCGATCCAGCTTCCGCCCCTGCGCGACCGCGGCGACGACATCCTGGCCCTCTCCGAGCACTACCTCCGCCGCTTCCCCGGCGGCGCGAGCCTGCTACCGATCCCCGCGGAAACCGTGACGTACCTGAAGGGCCGCCGCTGGGCCGGCAACGTCCGGGAGCTCCGCAACGGCCTGGAACACGCCGCGATCGTCGCGCGCGGCAGCGCCTTGCGACCGGAGCACTTCCCCCCGCCGCTGGCCGTGCCGGGCACAGGCACGCCGCAAGACCGGTTGGCCATCGCGGTGCGGGAGTGGGTGCGGAGCCGCATCGCGGAAGCCGGGAAGGCGGAGCCGAGCGAACTGTATCAACACTTCCTGAACGAGGCGGAACCGATCCTCATCGGCGAAGTCCTCCGCGAACTCGACGGCAACCGCCTCGCCGCCGGCCGCTGGCTGGGCCTGGCGCGGGCCACGGTGCGCAAGCTGATCCGGAAGTACACGCTCGAACCGGAAACGGTCGGGGATGGGGATGAGGGGGAGTGATACCGTTTCGAGAGCCGCGACCGCCAGGGAGCGTCCGCTTCATGAGTCAAGCTTCATCGGTTCTTGGGATGAATTCACACTTCCCAAGGAAGTGACTTCTCCGTTGGGGCGGCCGCTCCCTGGCGGTCGCGGCTCTCGACAACGGTGGGTTGCTAACTCCCCCCTTCGCCCGAATTCGCACCCCAATCGTCGAACTCGTCGGAAACTCCGGACTCCTCGGCGGCCTTCGCCTGCTCCCACAGTTCCCGGAACTTCCCCTGCACGAACGAATCGAGTTGGTCCGCGAACTCCGCCGGCAGGTTCCGAATCTTGATGAGTTCGAGGACGTCGGCCAGGTCTTTGAGCCTTCCAGGGTTTGTCATGCCGGAGGCGAGTTTCAGCTCCACTAGTTTGGGAAGGGTGATGTAGCTGATTCCGTCCGACTCGAAGCTGACTTGCTGCGGGTCGGGGAAGGAGACCGGCTTGGGCTTGCCGTCCCCCGGATAGTCTCCGGTCGTCAGGAATTCGATTTTGACGCCGAATTGAGTGTCTCGCAGGTGTTTGCTGTTCGTGAAAGGGGGGAGGTATCCGAGGCCTTCCAGTTTTTCGTGGATGACCTTGAGGTTGGACCTGGTCACGAGAAGGTCAACGTCTTCGGTGAATCGTCGGAGCCCGTGCCGGAAGAGGGCCATCCCGCCGACCACCGCGTAGGGGATGCCCAGGCCTTTCAGCCGGGACGCGATGTTGTGGAGGGCCTGGAAGACCGCGCTCTCCTCCTCGAAGTGTCGGCTTCCCTCGCTCAATGCCCACCTCGGATCGCGGCTGAGTAACTCTTCATAGATGGGAACGCCGGGCGTCGGCACGGGGCGTACCGCGACGCCGTGGACCGACACCCGTCGAGGTGTTTTGCTGCTCAGGTCGGCCATGGCGAATCAGACCATCGACAATCGTTGGTTGCCGCGAGAAGGCAGGTCATTGCCCCGCCGGCCGTCCTCGCATTCTCGCAGGTTCCCTTGGCGACCGCCAACCGGATTTCATCGGCGTTTGCCGGGCGGAATCGGTGATTCCCTGGCTTTCGGCACGACCAGCGGTCACCAAACGCGAACGCCCACCCGGGACCGGGTGGGCGTTCGGGGGAGAGCAGGTTCCGGTTAGCGCGCCACGACCGCGACGCGGTTCAGGAGCCGGCGGCCGGCGACGGCCCCGCGGACGGACTCCTGGGCGAGTTGTTTCAGGTAGTAGCTGGACACGCGGCCCGTGATGACGACCTCGTCGTCGGTCGCGGTCACGACGAGCCGCCGGAGTTCCGGCAGGGGGCTCGCGGACAGGGCTCGTTCCGGGCACTGGGGGGGGGTGAGCACGGCGGCACTCATCGGGTTCGCTCCTGCGTCGGTCGGTCCATCGGACCCCCCGGCGGCCTGGCCTGGGGGTGCGGGCAGGTCGGCGTCGGCCGAACTACCGGTGCGGTGAGCGGGCGATTGGTCGGACGGTGCGAGTCGGAGACGCGAATCCGTTCGAGGTCACTCGCGGGAAACTTCCATTTCCACACCCCGATCGTAAATTTCCGGTGAGCCGGACGCAATCTTTTTCCGGATTATCCGGCCACTTTTTTCCGCCCGAGCCGCGATTCGTGCGGTGGAACCTCAATTTCATGGCATTTCCGACCCTGCCGTCCGGTTTGCGCGTCTGGCGATCTGCCGCCGCCGGCTGGGTCGCGGCCGGGGTCGCCCTCGTCGGCGGGGTGCCGCTGTTTCTCTGCCTGCCGTTGTGGGCGGACGTCACGCTCTACGACCTCGCCGCACGGGCGATCCTCCGCGGCGGCGTTGCCTACCGGGACGTCTTCGACACGAACCCGCCGGGGATGCCGCTGGCGCACCTGGCGGTGCGGACCGTCGTCGGCTGGAGCTCGGAGGCGATTCGGGCGGTCGACCTGCTGATCGTCGCCGCCACGACCGTGCTGCTCGCCGGCTGGCTGCGGAGTGCGGGGGGCACGCGGGCGTCGGTGGCGTGGTTCGTCGCGGGGGTGGCGTGGTTCTACCCGTTCACGACGGAGTTTAGCCACTGCCAGCGGGACGTGTGGATGTTCCTCCCGGCGGTCCTCGCGTGCCGGTGGCGGGTGCGGCAGCGGGAACGGCCGTCGGTGTCGTGGGCGGTCGCGGAAGGGCTGGTTTGGGGGGTGGCGGTGTGGGTGAAGC
>CAYUHJ010000104.1:0-20377 GCA_964444365.1 uncultured Alcaligenaceae bacterium
CCTTCATCCCCACGGCGGGCTCACGCCGCGCCGCTCGCCGGACGCTCACTCAGTCCTTCGCCATCGGGATCGTGTCCGGCGGCGGGGGCGGGACGAGGTTCGCTGTCCCGGTGCCGGTGAGGAACTTCGCCACGTCCCAGATCTTGTTCGACAGGTCGCGGTCCCCGGAGATCGTCTTCGTGCCGCTCGGCAGGAACTCGGCGGTCAACACCGGCGCGGCGTGCTTGCGGAACGCCGCGACCTCTGCTTGCTTGGACACGTCCCACAGCCGGACGGTTCGGTCCGACGACGCGGACAGCAGCCACCGGCCGCCCGGCTTCAGTGACACCCCCCGGACGCTCCCTTCGTGGCCCGCCAGTTTCGCGACCTCCGCCCCGGTCTCGGCGTTCCAGACGCGCACGAGGCGGTCGTCGCCGCCGGTCAGCAGGACCCGGCCGTCCTCGGCGAAGCGGACGGCCGTGACGGCTTTCCCGTGGGCGTCCCACGTCTTCACCACCTCGCCGGTGGCGACGTTCCAGAGCACGACTTGCCGGTCGAGCGCGACCGCGGCGAGCTTCTTCGCGGGGAAGAAGTCGAGGGCGTGGGCGTAGCGGTTCGGCCACTCCTGGCGGCGGATCTCCTTGCCGGTCGTCACGTCCCACCAGATCACCGCGCCGTCGTACCCCGCGGACAGCGCCTTCGTGCCGTCCGGGGAGAGGGCGACGCCGGTGACGAGGGCGGCGTGGCCGTCGAGCCGCTTGAGTTCCGTCGTGCTGTTCGTGGCGAGGTCCCAGACGCGGACGGTGCCGTCGACGCCGCCGGAGATCGCCCTCGTGCCGTCCCCGGAGAACGCGACCGCCCAGACGGACCCGGTGTGGCCGATGAGCCGCTTCACGTCGAGGGCGCGTTCCACGTCCCAGACGCGGACGCTGCGGTCGCCGGCGGCGACGAGGGCGCGGCGGCCGTCGGGCGAGAACGCCACGCGGTTCGCGACGTTCCCCTGGGCTTCGAGCGGGTCGGCCTCGCCGGTGTTGTCGGCCGTCAGGCCGCCGTTCGCGCTGGCGGCGAACAGGGTGCCGAGCCGCAGATCGCGGGCGAGGTCGCCGAAGGTCTGCACCCAGACCTGCCGGGCGACGGTCCCGCCCGCGACCCGCAGCGCCCCGAGGGACTTGCCCAGCACCTCGAATTCGTCGATCTTTTTGCGGAGTTCGTCGGGGGACACCCCGGCCTCCGCGGCGGCGGTCGGCAGGTCGAGGTCGGCCTCGTACTTCAGCGTGATCGTGCTGACCGCCTCGAACCGCGCGATCTTCCCGCCCGTCTTCGCGATGGCGGCGGCGTAGGCCTTCGCGTCCTCGCCCATCTTGGCGAGGGACAGTTCCTTGGCCGGGTAGAGGGCTTTAATCAGGTCCGAGTCGCCGCGGCCGAACGCCTTCGGGTTCTTCTCCAGGTGGTCGCGGACCTGGTCCGCCTTCGGCAGAATCCCCGTGATGTGGCAGCTCATGCACGACACGCCCGCCTCGACGGCCCGGTCCGGCCGCCGCGGGTCGGACACGATCTTGATCGGGGCCTTGTCCAGCCGGGCGTTCGCGCTGTCGCAGATGTAGTAGGCGTGCAGCCCGTTCGGCAGCGCGAAGATGACCTCCCCGCCGGCGTGCGTGAACGGCGTCTCGACCAGCCCCGGCCCGAGCGGGAACGAGAACAGGCTGCGGCGGTCGGCCTGGAGCCCGCCGCGTTCGATCAGGTTTTGCGGCACCTCCTCGAAGTCGTAGGTCCGCCAGTACGCGCCGTGGACGCTGTCGTGCCGCTCCAGCAGCCGGTTCGACCGCGACACCCCGGACCCGTTGAAGCCGACCCGCATCACCCGCTCCTGCTGGATGTTCACCTGCGCGTCGACCCGCAGCTGGCGGTCGAGTTCGGCCAGGTTCCCCGGCATTTGCAGCACGTCGTAGTACAGCGGGGCGCGGGAGGCCGTGGCGACGAACCAGTCCGCCCGCACGGCCGGCATCTTCGTCCCCGCCCCGATCATGACGGCCTTCGCGGTCGCGGAGTCGTCGAGCACGCCGTAGGGGTAGTCCTGCAGGACGCGGTTCCACACCGTCGCGTCCCACATGTACCACCGCAGGTCGATGCGGAAGATCGTCCTGGCCGGGTCGATCGGCTCGGGGGCGCGGACCGTCGGGTGCCACGACAGCGAGTTGACGAGCTTCGACAGGGCGTTGCGGTAGGTTTGGAGTTCGTCGTCCCCCAGGCCCGCGTTGGACAGGTGCGTCAGCGTGAAGTAGCGGTGGAACCGGCGGGCCCGGCGGTCGATCTTTTCCAGGTCCGAAAGGATCAGGCTCTGCACGTCGGCGGCGGAGACGGCGGTCCGGGCGGCCCCCGGCGAGACGGGGGCCGCCCCGGTACGGATCCACTCCTTCAGGGTTTCGACCTCCGCCTCGGTCGGCCGCGGCTTCTCCCCGGCGGGGGGCATGGTGTCGCTCGTGATCCGGCGGATGAGCGGCGACCCGGCGGGGTTGTCCGGGAGGACTTTCCGCCGGTCGAGCAGTTTGGCGAAGTCGAGGACGTAGTTCAGCCCGCCCTCGACGGTGCCGTCCTGCCCGTGGCACCGGTAGCAGTTGGCCCGCAGGATCTCGGTCGCCTTCTTGGCCAGGTCCGGGTCCGCGCCCGCCGCCGTGGACGCGAACCCGAGGGCCGCGACGAACCCGTAGGTGACAACCCGCATGGCGAACCTCCGGCAGGAACGGCAGTGCTCCGCTACCCTACCAGACGGGCGAGCGTTCGGTTCGGATTCCGGCCGCGGTGTAACGGGCGGTAACGTCCTCGGCCGGCTCACGCATACAGTTCGATCGCCTTGACAATGTCGTCCAGGTGGTTCGGCACCTGCACCGCACGGTTCGCGAAGGCGACGCGCTTCACGCCGCGCTTGCCGAGCTTCGCCTCGAACGTCTGCGGGTCGGACGTGTGGTAGGCCACCGTCGCGTCCGGGTCTTTCAGGACGTGCCCCGTCAGGATGCCGACGACGCGATCGTCCGGGGACACGACGCCCTCCCGGACCAGTTTCAGCAGCCCGGCGACGCTGGCGGCGCTGGCCGGTTCGCACCCCAGGCCGCCGGCCCCGATGCGGGCCTTCGCGTCGAGGATCTCCTGGTCCGTCACCTCCCGCACGACGCCGCCGCAGCATTCGAGCCCGCGGAGGGCCTTCGGCAGGTTCACCGGCCGGTTGATCTCGATGGCGCTGGCCAGGGTGTCGGCCCGGGCGTCGGCGTCGTCGAGCATCTTCATGTACGCGCCGATCTTCTTCGTGTCCCACGCCCCGCCGTTCCACCGGACGCCGTGCCGCTCGTAGAGCTGGTAAAAGGTGTTCGCCCCGGCCGCGTTGATGACCGCGAGCCGCGGGGTGCGGTCGATCAGCCCGAGCTTCTTCAACTCGTGGAACGCCTTGGCGAACGCGGAGCAGTTCCCGAGGTTCCCGCCCGGGACGACGATCCAGTCCGGGACTTCCCAGCGGAGCGCCTCCAGCACCCGGAGCATGATCGACTTCTGCCCTTCGAGGCGGAACGGGTTGACGCTGTTGACGAGGTAGATGCCGAGCTGCCGGGACACGTCCTGCACCTGCCGCAAGGCGTCGTCGAAGTCGCCGGCGATCTGCAGCGTCAGGGCCGCGTGTTCGAGGGCCTGCGACAGCTTCCCGTAGCTGATCTTCCCGGACCCGATGAAGATGACCGCCCGCATCAGGTTCGTCGCGGCGCAGTAGATGGCGAGGCTCGCGGAGGTGTTGCCGGTGCTGGCGCACGCGGCCCGCTTCGCCCCGGTCATGCGGGCGTGGGTGAACGCCCCGGTCATGCCGTTGTCCTTGAAGCTGCCGGACGGGTTCATGCCCTCGTACTGGAGGAACAGCCGGCCCGGCTTCATGCCGACGTACTGCGCGACCGGGTCGGCCCGCTGGCACAGGGTCTGCCCCTCGCCGATGGTCATGATCTTGTCTTCCGGCGCGAACGGGAACAGCCGGCGGAACCGCCAGACGCCGGAGAAGTTCAGCGGGTTCGTGCGGTCGGACCACGCGGCCTCGAAGTCGCGGAGCGACGTCGGCACCGGCAGCCGGTCCCAGTCGTAGGCCACGTCGAGCAACCCGCCGCACTTCGGGCACCGGAACGACGTGTCGGACAGGTCGACGGTGGTGCCGCAGGTGGGATGGATGCACCGCTGGAAGGCGAGATCGGTCATTCGCACGGCCCGGGGAAGACGGTCGGGAGACGGGGTATCTTAGAGGAATCGGCCGACTTTAGCGAGGCGCGGCGGCCGGATGGGAGCACCGCGGGACGGGACCGCCGCGGGGCGACCGCCACCCGTTCCGCCGACGCGGCCTACACTGCCAGAGTTGTCCCGTCGCTCCGGAGGTCCGCCATGCTCTCCCGCACCGTCGGTCTGTTCTTCGGGTTCGTCGCGGCGGCCGGGGCGGCCGAACCGTCCGCCGCCGTCGTGAAGTACTCCGGGTACACGGAAGCGATCGAACTGAAGCTCGGGACAACACGCGCGGTGCTCGGCCCCCAGGCCGGGGGCCGGGTGCTGGAGTTCTCCGCCGGCGGCGACAACGCGATGTACCTGGACGACGCCGAGCAGAAGTGGCAGCCGGGCAAGCCGGGGCCGATCACGGCCGGGCGGTTCGACTACGGGCCGGAACTCGTCGTGACGCCCCACCCGAAGACCTGGGCCGGCGAGTGGACCGCCGAGCTCACCCCAACCCGCGGGGCGAAGCTCACCGGCCCACGCGACGACGGCGGAATCCAAGTGACGCGCGAGTTCCGCCTGATTCCCCACGGCGAGTACGTCGGCCTGTCCTGCAAGCAGACGCTCACGAACGTCTCGAAGGAAGTCCGCGAGGTGTGCCACTGGGGCCGGTCGTTCTCCCCCGGCGGCGGGATCTGCGTCGTCCCCCTCGGCGACCGGCCGAGCCGCTTCCCGAGCAAGTACGCGATGTACGAGGACTCCGCGGTCATCAACGTGCGGGCGAAGGACGAGAACATCCGCGAGCGCGACGGGTTCCTCGAAATCCTGGCCCCGCCGCGGAAGCCGAAGCTCGGGTTCGACACCTACGCCGGGTGGCTCGCCTACGCGATGCCGAACGACACGCTCTTCGTGAAGCGGTTCCCGGCGTTCCCCGACCGCGTCTACAACGAGGCCGCCGGGCTGACGCTGTCGGTGTGGTATCCGACCGGCCCGCGCATCGAACTGGAACCCATCGGCCCCCGCGAACGCCTGAAACCTGGGGAATCCGCGGCCTTCACCGAAGAATGGTGGCTGCTTTCTCACCCGTTTCCGAAGAAGGGGGACAAACTCGACTTGAAGGCCCTCGCCGAGCAAGTCGCGAAGCAAACGTCCGAGCCGAAGTAGTTCTCCGCACACGCCGTCCGTCGTAGAACAGCGGGATCGTCTCCGATTCCCGTACAGGACTGGCCATGAGTTTGACCATTCGCCGCGACGCCAAGCTGGACTTCCTCGCCCTCGGGGCCCTCGTTCACCGGCTCGACCCCGGCGTCATCCCGTTCCGCAAGGCCCGCTCCGTCGAGGTCCACGTCTCGGGCGGCGAGTACAACGTCGCCGCGAACCTGAGCGAGTGCTTCGGCCTGAAGACCGGCGTCGCCACGGCGATGGTCGACTACCCGCTCGGCGAACTGGTCCAGGCCCGCGTGCGGGAAGCCGGCGTCACGCCGTTCTACAAGATGTTCGAGCACGACGGCGTCCGCGGACCGAACATCGCCACGGTGTTCTCCGACCGCGGCCACGGCGTCCGCCCGCCGGTCGTCTTCTACAACCGCTCCAACGAAGCCGGCGCGATGCTCAAGCCCGGCGACTTCGACTGGAAGGAGATTTTTGCCCCCGGCGTGAAGTGGTTCCACAGCGGCGGCATCTTCTCCGCCCTGTCCCCGACGACGCCGGAACTCGTCATCGAGGGGATGAAAGCCGCGAAGGCCGCCGGCGCGGTCACGTCGTTCGACCTGAACTTCCGGGCGAAACTGTGGAAGTCCGTCGGCGGCGAGCAGAAGGCCGTCGAGACGCTGCGACGGATCGTCGAGCACGTCGACGTGCTCATCGGCAACGAGGAAGACCTGCAAAAGGGGCTCGGCGTCAAGGGGCCGGAGGTGACGAAGAAGTCCGAGTCGAAGCTCGACACGGCCCAGTTCTTCGGCATGATGGAAGCCACCGTCAAGACGTTCCCGAACATCAAGGCGGTCGCCACGACGCTCCGGGAAGTTCACACGACGAACCGCCACGACTGGAGCGCGGTGCTGTGGCTGGACGGCAAGTCGTACACCGCCCCGACGTGCGAGCTGGGCGTGATCTGCCGGATCGGCGGCGGCGACGGGTTCGCCGCGGGGCTGATTTACGGGCTGATCGCGGGCAAGACCCCGGACGAAGCCTTGCGGCTCGGGTGGGCGCACGGGGCGCTCGTCACCACGTTCCCCGGCGACACCTCGATGGCGACATTGGCAGAAGTGGAAGCCCTGGCGAAGGGCGGGTCCGCGCGGGTGCAGCGGTAAGTCGCCGTCCAAGAATCCCATCGTGTTTTGTCTGTGAATGGCTTGTCTTGTGGCACCGGCCGCGACGCAGTGTTTCCAGCGTGGCCGGCTCAGTCGGTCACTCGCTCCGCGAGTGACCTCGCTTCCACCCTGAGAAACGAATGTCCCTCTCTCGGGACAGGAGCCCGCAACTCGCGGAGCGAGTTGCCGACCTTACCGCACGGACAGTGGCGGTTGACGCGCGTGCGGTCCCACGGTATGCCCCCGTCCTTCGGGGCGAGGGACCGGATGACCGCCGACCGCCGCTTACTGCTGGTTGCCGTCGCCGTGGGGGTGCTCGCGGTGCCGGCGTGCCTCGGCCCGGCGGTCGCCCGGCGGGAGCCGCCGCCCGCTGCGAACGCCGCGGTCGCGCCCGCCTCGCCGCCGCGGGGGTCGCAGTTCGCCGAGCTCATCCACGCCCCCGGCGAACGCATCGCCGCGTCCGACCCGACCACCGTCGTCGCCCGCGGCACGCCGATCGCGGACCCGTCCGTTTCCCCGGTCGTCGGGACCGTCCCCGTCTTCCCGCCACAAACGCTCCCGCCGATCGGCCCGGTCCCGGTGGTCATCACCCCGCCCGACCCGCCGCTCGTCGCCGCGATCCGGGCGTACCTGGACAACCGGCCGGACGAAGCCGTCAAGCACCTGAAGGCGCTCGACAAGACGAACCAGGAACTGATGCTGCAGCTGATCCCCGCGCTGGTGCGGGCGTCGCAGGTGGACCTGAGCCGGGCGACGCCGCACGAGATCGGCGTCCTCGCGGGGCAACTCGACGCCCCGGCGGCGGCCCTGGCCACCCGCGGCCCGCTGTTCGTGGAGAAGGCGTGCTTCTGCCGGTGGGTCAAGAATTTCGGCCGGTACGACCCGCTCCCGGACCGCCACGCCTTCCCGCCGGGGGCGCTCGCGGAACTGTACCTGGAGGTGAAGAACGTCCCGTCCGAGCCGACGAGTTCGCCGCCGGAGGGGGACGGGTACGTCACCCGGTTGGCGTGTACCCTGCAACTCCGCGACACGGCCGGGGGCGTCGTCGAACTCATGGACCAGTCGCGGAAACCCGTGCCCGCCCTCGCCGAGACGAAACGGGACTTCACCCGCTCGCCGATCCGCGACTACTTCCTGCTGTTCCGGTTCCCCGTCCCCGGCAAACCCGGCGAATACAAGGCGGTGGTCGAGGTCCGCGACCCCGCCACCGGCCGCGCCGTGAGCAAGACGCTCACGCTCCGGGTGGGGTAACCGGCTACCGCGGCTCGGTCTGCCGCAGCGCTTCGTACAGCACGATGCCCACCGCGGTCGCGAGGTTCAGACTGCGCACGCGGCCCGTCGGCATCGGAATGGCCAGCAACCGCCCGGCGAACTTCTCGCGCACGCCCTCCGGTAGCCCTTTCGTTTCGCTTCCGAACAGCAGGCAGTCGCCGTCGCGGAAGTCGGCCCGCGTGTACGGCGTCTCCGCCGGGTTGTCGACGCACCAGACCCGGGCCGGGGCGACGGCCGCTTCGAACTCCGCGAACGTGACGTGCCGGACGACGTCGACGGCGTCCCAGTAGTCGAGCCCGGCCCGCTTCAGCGACTTGTCGTCGAGCCGGAACCCGAGCCGGCCGATCAGGTGCAGCCGCGCCCCCGTCGCCGCACACAGCCGGGCGATGTTTCCCGTGTTCGGCGGGATTTCCGGCTCCCACAGCGCGACGTGCAGCACCTGCCACCTCGGGATGAAAAGCGGCCCCTCCCCGAAGCGGAGAGGGGAGGGGGCCGGGGGAGGGGTTCTGCCGATAAGATTCCACCTCGTCTCTCAGTTCAGGAGTCTAGCCGTGTCCCCACTCGTCGGCGTCATCATGGGTTCCCGGTCCGACTGGGAAACGATGCGACACGCGGCCGAGGTGCTGGCGGAACTCGGGGTGCCGCACGAGGTGGAAGTCGTGTCCGCGCACCGGACGCCGGACAAGCTGTTCCGGTACGCGGAAGCGGCGGAATCGCGGGGGATCGAGGTCATCATCGCCGGGGCGGGCGGGGCGGCGCACCTGCCGGGGATGTGTGCGGCGAAGACGGCGCTGCCGGTGCTCGGAGTGCCGGTCGGGACGGAACACTCCATGCTGCGGGGGATCGACGCGCTGCTGTCGATCGTGCAGATGCCGGCGGGCGTCCCGGTCGGGACGCTCGCCATCGGCAAGGCGGGGGCAACCAACGCGGGGATTCTCGCGGCCACGATCCTGGGGGCGAAACACCCGCCGTTCCGCGCCGCGGTGAAGGCGTTCCGCGAGAAGCAAACGAGGGCGGTGTTAGAGAATCCGAACCCCGCCGGTTAGCGATGTTTAGCCGCGAGGCGAAGCCGAGCGAGCGCTTCCACCCACGGGACGTTGCGTCACCGGGCGTGAAGCGCTCGCTCGGCTGCGACTCGCGGCTGACCGTGGTTACCGGATGACCTTCCGCGAGAAGGCCACGATGAACAGCCCGAACAGTAGCGTCCCCATGATCGACTCGACCATCACCGGGACGTTCATCCAACCCTTCGCGACCTCCCGGATCCCGCCCATCCCGGACGTGAACACGGACACGCTGGTGATGAGCCCGACCATGAGCCGGTTCTCCGGGGCGGTCTTGTCCGCGTCCGGGAACGGCAGCTTCTCCGCGTAGAACTGCTCGATCCCGTACCCGTACAGCGCCGCGAACCCGAGGATGATGACGAGCGCCATCCGCACGGCCCGCGCCGGGTTGGTGCCGTACCCGCACCCCACGTCGAGGAACAGCCAGTCCGCGAAGACCCGCCCGAGCGCCCACGGCCGCGCCAGGCTCTTCGGCTTCGCCATCCGCTGGCACACCTTGAACCGGTAGAACGCCCAGTCCTCGTGGTCGAACCGGTGCAGGGTCTGGAAGCACTTCTTCAGCAGCCCGTACTCCTGCATCGCCTCGTCGTACTTCCCCGCGAGTTCGCTCGCCAGCCGGCCTTCCAGCTGCTTCGGCTGCACGCGGATCCGCTCGGCCACGGCGTTCAGGAACGCGAACGTCTGGAGCTTCCCCTGCTCGATGTCTTCGAGGTAAACGAAGTCGTGCAGCTTCGCCTTCGACAGGTCGAACGCCCGCTCGAACCGGCACCCGTCCGCGGAGAACTTCTTGTCCACGCACCCGCCGCGGAACAGGAAGTCCCCGTCGAAGGTGCAGTTCGTGAGGACGAACCCGTGGTCGCAGATGACCGCCCGGAAGTCCGCCTCCCCGTGGAACCGGCAGTCCTTGAAGTCCGCCCACGCGACGAACTTCGCCTCCCAGAACGACACGCGGTCGAGGAAGTGGCAGCCGTTGATCTGCACCTTGCCGCGGAACTCGGCGTGGGCGGCCGTGAACTTGCCGGTCACCGTCCAGCGCAGCATCTGCCCGCGGTTGACGACGCAGCCGCCGAGGTCGAGCCCCTTCGCGAAGGTGGTCGGCTTCGTGCTGATGACCTTGTCCAGGGTGCAGCCGACGAACGAGACTTCCTCGGCGAAGGTGGCCGCGTCGAACTCCGGCTGCGTCAGCGTGCAGTTGCGGAACCGCACCGGCAGCGCGAACTCCCCGCGGAACTTCAGCCGGCGGATCTTCGCGTTCTCGACCGGCTTGCCGGCGCGAACGAGTTCCAGCGCGGCCTGCGGCGTCATCTCCGCCTTCGCCGGGGCCGGGTCGTCCGGAAGGATGTCCGGCGTCGCGACGAGCGCGGTGGTGAGTTCGACTTCGGACATGGTTTCCTCCAAATCGAAGATTTCACCACAAAGGCACAAAGATCACACAAAGGAGCACAGAGACATCCATTCAGAATTTTGGACGGGATTAACAGGATGATCAGGATTTGGATCTGATCCGGTTGATCCTGTTAATCCTGTCAAATTTCTTCTCTGTGCTCCTTTGTGGTACTTTGTGCCTTTGTGGTGAAAGTCTTCTTCTTAAACTTCCGCCTTCACCCGCGGAAACAGGGTGGCGGCTTCCTCGATGAGCGTCTCGTACTTCCCCGCGTAGCGCGTCGAGAAGTGGATGAGCACCAGTTGCTCGACTCTCGCCAGCTTCGCCAGTTCCGCGGCCTGCGGGGCGAGCATGTGCTTGAACTGCGCCGCCTGCTTCGCTTGGGCGGCGGCGTAGAAGCTGTCGCAGTACAGCCGCCAGGCCCCCTTCGCGAGCTTGACCAGTTCCGGGCGGACCGCGTCGGACCAGAACGTGTCCGTCACGAACGCGACCCGTGCCCCCGGCGACTCGGCGAAGTACGCCTTCGCCAGCGTCGCCAGCGGGAACGACCCGCCCTGGATGTCGAGCGTTGTCTCCGGGGCCGCGTTCGACCGCAGCAGCCGGAGCGCTTCCGTCACCCACTCGCCGGGGCGGAGCAGGCCGGTTTCGAGCTTCTCCGGGACCGGGTGGAACCCCGGCTTCTCCGTCAGGGCGTAACTGAGACACGGCACCGTGTGGTCCGCGTGGACCGCTTCCACCGTCAGGAACTCGGTCTCGTAGCAGACACGCCCCGCCCACGGAAGTTCGCGCACGTCCGGCTCGGGCAGCTTCTTCGCGAACTCGATCGTGCCCGTGCGGGTGCTTCCCGAGAGCAATTCCGTCACCCGAATCGCGAGCTTCTGGAACGCGAAGAACGGGTACTCGTAGCTCTTCACGCGGTCGAACACCTTCCGAATCGTGTTCGCCGGCCCGAAGACATGCAGCGTCTTGTCCCGGTCCGCGTTGGCCCGGACGATCCGGTCCAGCCCGACGAAGTGGTCGACGTGGTGGTGCGAGACGAACACCGCTTCCAGGTCGCCGAGTTGGGCCGGGGACAGGGAGCCGTTCTCGCCGGCGTCGAACAGCAGGGCGTTGTCCGACCCCGGGTAGTCGAGGTAGAGAACGGGGTCGCCGGTGGACCCGTTGACGAGTCGGACGTCGGAGAACGCGCGGGCGGCGGGCATCGTGGACCTCTGGGAGATGGTGTAGGGAAGTGATTCGCCGCGGGACCGTCCGGATTGCCGAGTTCGCCGTGCGGCCGGGCTTGAGGCGGCCTGTCCGCCCCCGGCCCCGGCCATAGCATGACCACGCGACCGGCCCCCGGCGGGGAAAACCGCGCGAACCCCGCCGCCCCGCCGCCCGTACAGACGAGTACCGCGAACCCCCGACCCCGCCACGGCAGCCGTGGCCTGGAGGGCCCCGATGGCCGCCGACGTGATCGTCGAGACCCGCAACCTGACGAAGATCTACCGCGACTTCTGGGGTCGGAAGAAGAAGACCGCCCTGAACGCCCTCGACCTGCAGATCAACCGGGGCGAAATCTTCGGCCTGCTCGGGCCGAACGGGTCCGGGAAGACGACCACCATCAAGCTCCTCCTCGGGCTGCTGTTCCCCACCGCCGGGGACGCCTTCGTCTTCGGCGAGCCGGCGGCGAAGGTCGAGAAGAACGAGAAGATCGGCTACCTGCCGGAAGAGTCGTACCTCTACCGGTTCCTGAACGCCGAGGAGACGCTCGACTTCTACGGCCGGCTGTTCGACATCCCCGCGGACGTGCGGAAGAAGCGGGCCGCCGAGCTGATCGAGATCGTCGACCTGGCCCGCGACAAGAAGCGGATCCTCCGCGAGTACTCCAAGGGGATGCGGCAGCGGATCGGCCTCGCGCAAGCCCTCATCAACGACCCCGACCTCGTCATCCTCGACGAGCCCACGTCCGGCCTCGACCCGCTCGGCACGGCCTGGATGAAGGACCTCATCCGCGACCTGCAGAGGAAGGGCAAGACGATCCTGATGTGCAGCCACCGGCTGGACGACGTGCAGGACGTCTGCGACCGAATCGCGATCCTGTACAACGGCGACCTGCAAGAGCTCGGCGACGTGAAGAAGCTCGTCGAGGACCAGAAACGCCTGGAAGTGCAGGCGACCGGCGTGGCGCTGACGGACTCTCTGAAGGCCGAGCTGTCCCAGGTGATCGAGCGGCACGGCGGGAAGCTGGAGACCTTCAGCCACCCGACGACGACGCTGGAAGCCCTGTTCCTGCGGATCGTGAACGAGTCGAAGGACCGCCCGGGCCGGCGGTACCTGCCCCCGGTCGAAGCGAAATAGGCGAGCGTCACTCGTAAGAGTGACGAGTTCTTCCCGGCTACCTCGTCACTCTTACGAGTGACGCTCGCCAAAGATTTTCGAGGGAACCACGGCGATGTCGAGCCTGCCGCTGTTCGGACTGCTGATCCTCGAACGCGACCCGTTCCAGTTCGCGGACCTGCCGGGCCTGTTCCAGGTGTGGCTCCAGGACGCCGGCGGGTTCGCGGGGCTGGGGCTGTTCGCGTACCTCGTGTACGCGCTGCGGATGCCCCCGGAGCAGGCGGAGTCCGCCAAGTACCGGGCCGGCGTCACGCCGTGGATGCTCGTGATGGCGGTCGTGGCCATCCTGTGCTACGCCGCCTACGGGTTCCTGGTCCTCACCGGGAAGGGGGGCGAGTACCGCCCGCCGGTCGACCCGAACGCCTTCGTGAAGTACACCGCGCCGAAGGTGTCGGTGACGCCGCAGGCGATCGCCCTGACGGTCGGCGGGCTCGCCTCGGTCCTCGGGATCGGCCAGCCGTTCGTCGCGGGATTGCTCCGGCTGCGGCTGCGGCGGGTCTGGGCGCTGTCGAAGCTGTCGTTCAAGGAAGCGGTGTCGCTGCAGAAGTTGCCGTGGGTGTTCCTCATCTTCCTGCTTCCGATCCTGTTCCAGCCGCAGGTGTTCCTCGGCGGGAAGGCGGAAGACCAGCTGCGGTCGAACACCGGGTACGCCTCGCTGTTCATGCAGTTCCTGCTGATCCTGCCCGCCGCGATCCTGTGTGCCCTCGCGATCCCGTCGGACATCAAGAACCAGAACATCTACACGATCGTGTCGAAGCCCGTCGAGCGGTTCGAGATCGTGCTGGGGCGGTTCCTGGGGTACGCCTTCATCCTGACGCTCGGCCTGTTCGGGATGACGGCCGTCGGGGTGGCGTTCATCGTCACGTCGAACGTCGACGAGAAGGCGGCGTCCGAGACGTTCATGGCCCGCAAGCCGGTCCGCGGGAACATCCGGTTCCAGTCCCGCCGGGGCGAGATCGAGGGGACGAACGTCGGCCGGGAGTTCGACTACCGCAAGTACATCGGCGGCGACCCGTCGTCGTCGCAGCGGGCGGTGTGGAACTTCCGCAAGCTGCCGTCCGGGCTGGGCAGCGGCCGCGACGCGATCACCTGCGAATTCACCTTCGACATCTTCCGGATGACCAAGGGCGAGGAGAACCGCGGCGTCGACCTGACCATCCGCATCACGACGTGGCAGTGCCCGCAGTCCCCGCCGATCGAGCCGAAGTCCGGCGTGTGGCGGTGGGACGACCCGCGGAAGGAGGCCGAGTACCGGGCGGACGTCGCCGCGGAAGTCGCGAAGCTCGGGCCGGGGTTCGCGGGGAAAGACCCGGAAGCCGCGCTGAAGCGGGCGACGCCGGGCACCCCGCTGTGGGGCGTCGTCAACCTGCTCGCGAAGAAGTACGGCTTCTACGAGTTCGACGGCAAGGAAGTGTTCGACTACCACCCGGACGCGATCGCGGTGCCGACCGGGCTGTTCGAGAACGCCCGGACGGGCACCCCGCCCGCGGCCAAGCCGGGCGACCCGCCGCCGTCGCTCGTCACGGTGTACGTGAAGTGCAACACGCGCGGGCAGATGCTCGGCATGTCGGAAGACGACCTGTACTTCCTGCAAGACGACCCGGTCCCGTCGCCGCGGGCGTTCGCGATCAACTACTTCAAGTGGTCGGTCGGCATCTGGTGCCGGGTGGTGCTCGTGCTCGGCATCGCGGTCGCGTGCAGCACCTACCTCGCCGGCGTGCTCGGGCTGCTGACGACGCTGCTGCTGTTCCTGGCCGGGTTCTTCACGGAGCACATCGCGGACATCGCGTCCGGCAAGAGCTACGTCGGCGGGCCGCTGCGGGCGATCAACCAGCTGCTCGAAGCGAAGCAGGCGACGATGCCGACCGACCCGACGAACCCGCTCGCGCGGGTGGCCGAGGGGGGCGACACCGCGTTCGCGTGGGTCGTCCGGCGGGTCATCAACATCATCCCGGACGTGGACGCCTTCCGGTGGACGCACTTCCTCTCGGAAGGGTTCGACATCCCGCCCGAGTACCTCGTGATGAACGTGGTGGTGCTGTTCGGGTACCTGCTGCCGTGGTTCATCCTGGCGTTCTATCTCATGCGGTCGCGGGAAGTGGCGGAGTAGTTCCGACCGCAGAACCCCTCCCCCGCCCCCTCCCCGAAGCGGAGAGGGGAGGAAAACGATACGGTTCCCCCTCTCCGCTTCGGGGAGGGGGGTAGGGGGAGGGGTTGCGGCCTCACCCCAGAACGACGACACGATTGCCCCCGGAGCCGGTTCGATGGCCAACCCCCTCCAGCAAGCCGCCGTCCGCCGGAAGGTGATCTACCTCGGCGTGATCATCGGGCTGTTCACCGTCAGCCTGTTCTGGCGCGGCAAGATCGCCGTCCCGCTGTCGACCCGCAACGCGACCGCCGCGAAGGTCCAGGCCGCGACGATCCTGGGCCAGGCGGACCGGCTCGAACTCCGCGAACTCGACCAGGGGGACGCGAACCTCGGGACCAGCGTCGCGCAGGTGTCGATGGTCGGACTCCGCGGCCCGGTCACTACCATCCTGTGGAAGACGACGATCGAGAAGCAGAAGCGCGGCGAGTACCACGAGTTCGAGCAACTCTCCCGCCTCGTGACGCTGCTCCAGCCGCACTTCATCGACCCGTGGCTGTTCCAGAGCTGGAACACGAGCTACAACGTGTCCGTCGAGAACGACAAGCTCGGCGACACCTTCTACTACATCGCCCGCGGGATCGAGCTCCTCGCGGAGGGGGACCGGATCAACTCGAAGTCGTACCGCGCGCCGGACGGCGTCGTGTACGCCCTGGGCTCGCCGGAACTGCGGCACGAGGCCGGCTTCTTCTACCAGAACAAGTTCGGCGTCTCGGACAAGGTCAGCACCCTGCGGTCCCTGATGCAGCTGGCGTGCATCCCGCCCGCCGAGCGCGACCCGCGGACGTTCAAGCGGGACGGCCGGATCGACCCGGACAAGTTCCGCAAGTTCTGCGAGAAGAACCCGCAACTCGTCCGCCGCCTGCGGGCCAAGCTGAACTGCGACCGCCCGGAGGAGATCGTCCAGTTCCTCGAAGACAACGTCAAGATCCCCACCCGGTACAAGCCGGACGGCACCCTGGCGGCGGACATCGACCAGTTCCCCATCCTGCCCCCGCAGTACCGGGAGGCCGAGCAGGACGAGTACCACCCGCTGTCGCCGACGGACGACACGTTCGACGCCTTCCACGCGGCCCGGGCGTGGTTCGGGTACGCCATCCGCGTCATCCCGCCGCCGAAGAAGGACGCCAACGGGGAGGTCATCCCCTGGACCGCCCCGACGCTCTCGACCGAGGACCGGTACAAGTACCGGATGCCCCGCAAGCCCGCGTACATCATCTTCCGGCAGAGCGCCCCGCGGGCGCAGACCTACCTCGCGGAGCGGCTCGATAAAGAAGGCTGGTTCGACGACAAGTCCGGCTGGAACCCGGACGCCCGGGCGAACCCGAACAACCTCTGGTTCAAGCGGTCCCCGCTCGACCCGGACGTGACCCTGACGACGCCGGCCAGTTCCAAGATCGAGTGGCAGCGGGCGTTCGCCATGTGGAAGGCCCACGGCGAGCGGAACGGGCTGTTGCTGTCCGACACCCGGCGGGCGAACCTGCAATCCCTCGCCCGGCGCGTGCCCGCCGACGCCGGCTACCAGGACCTGACCGACCCGCAACTCGCCGCCCTCGGGCTGAGCCGGGACGAGTTCACCGCGAAGAAGGCGCTGACGTTCTACGACCAGAACCGGCAGATCACGAACTTCGCGTACTTCTACGCGGCCGCCAACGCCGAGCAGAACGACCGCACGGTGGAGGCCCGCAAGCTGCTCTGGCGGGCGGAGGAGGAGCGGCAGAACGCCGAGAACGCCGCCGCCGTCCGCGACTACGTCGCCGCCCTCGCCGCGTGGCGCGAGGTGCTCACCGCCCACCCGGACTTCCACCACCCCGGCCGGGACGAACGCGCGGGCCAGTCCGACCGGACCGAGGAAGAGACCTACGAGTTCGAGGTGAACCTGATCCGGCTGTTGAAGGAAGAGCCGTCCACCGTCCTGCGGGCGAAGCAGACCGTCGCGGCGACGCAGGTGCTCTTCCCCGGCCTCGCGGACGTGATCGACGCGGACGTGATCCAGACCCTCGCGGAAGACGAGGCCGTCGCCCGCGTCGCCGCCCTCGACCCGCGGGTGAAGCAGCGGGCGGCCGTCGTCGCGGAGCAGAAGGCGACCGCCGCCCTGCCCGGTGCCCACGCGGCGGCGTTCGCGCTCGTCGGGTCCGCCGGCGGCAGCGTCGACCAGAAGCGGACCGACGCCATCCTGGCCGCCCTGAAAGCCGGCCTGCGGGCGGGCGTCCGCCCCGAGGCCGAGCGGGAAGTGCTCAACAAGGATTTCGACTGGCTGAAGGCGTACACGTCCGAAGCCCGCGACATCCCCTGGGTGAGCGAGGGGACGAAGCAGACCGTCCGGACCCGGCTCGGGCTCGTCCGCCAGAAAGCCCCGCCGCCGGAAGCCACACCGCCGCCGCAACCGGGCGGGTGACCGGCCGATCACTGCGCGAAAGGCGAAAAGACCCTCGCTTGCGCTTCGGGCTCGTAACTACACTAGCCCGAAGCGCAAGCGAGGGTCTGCACGGCGCGAAGTCCCCCGACCCGCTCCCGAACCCTCAACTTCGTCATTCTGGAGTCACCGAAGATGAAGGCCCTCGCGGTTTTGGCCCACCCGGACGACGCGGAGTTCCTGTGTGCCGGCACCCTCGTCCGGCTCCGGAAGGAACACGGGTGGGAGGTCCACATCGCGAGCATGACCCCCGGCGACTGCGGGTCCGCGGAGCACACGCCGGACGAGATCGCCCGCATCCGCCGCGGCGAAGGGAAGGCCGCGGCCGAAACGATTGGGGGAACCTTTCACTGCGTCGAGGAACGCGACCTGCGGGTGATCTACACCGAGGCGGCGCTGGAAAAGGTCGTGCGCCTGCTGAACAAGGTTCGGCCGGACGTCCTCTTCACCCACAGCCCGGACGACTACCACCTGGACCACGAGCAGACGAGCAAGCTCGTCCGGGCCGCGTCGTTCGCCGCCCCGATCCCGAACTTCCTGCACAACCGCGTCGGCGCGGTCGAACTCGACCCGCCGCTCGACCACATCCCGCACGTCTTCTACTGCGACCCGCTCGAGGGGAAGGACGCCTTCGGCCAGCCGATCAAGCCGCTGTTCCGGATCGACATTTCCGGCGCGATCGCGGACAAGTCGCGGATGCTGGAGTGCCACCACAGCCAGCGGGCGTGGCTGCTCAAGCACCACGGCGTGGACGAACTCGTCGCGTCGATGACCGCCTGGGGCGCGACCCAGGGGAAGGAAGCGGGCGTGGCCTACGCGGAGGGCTTCCGCCAGCACCTCGGCCACAGCTACCCGCAGGACAACATCCTCGGCAAGTTGCTCGGGGCGGTGTGACGAAAGTTGCTCTGTTTTCATCTTGCTCCCTCCCCCTGGGAGGGGGGAGGGTTGGGGTGGGGGTCGCTTGGGTCGTGAACTCTCACCCCCCACCCTAACCCTCCCCCGCAAGGGGGGAGGGAACCAGAACCGGAGTCAGATAGGGATTTACGGCTTCTTCGCGGGTTGCGGAATCGCGGGCGGTTCGCCTCCGGACAGAGACCCGAAGGCATAGGCCTTCGCCTGCCAGTTCTTCTCGTTCGGGACGGGCTCCCACTTTTCGCCGGTCTTGCTGCGGCTGACCTTGCTCGGCGGCCAGCCGTAGCCGTACAGCCAGCCGTTCACCCGGCGGATCTGATTGGGAAGCTTGGTCTCAACGGGCGACCACGCCTTGCCGTCCGCGGACTTCAGCGCCCCCTTCGTCGTGGTGGCGAGGAACTCCTTGCCGGTGAAGACGACGGAATGCACGTCCCCGCGGGCGTCGTTCGTCTCGTTGTTCTCCCACGTCTTGCCGTCCTTGCTGAACGCGAGCACGCCGGCCTGTCCGCCGGCGACGAAGACGCCGTGGCCGAACGCGACGCGGAAGATGCCGGGCTGCTTGTCCTTCTGGCCGGCCATCTGCGTGACGGTGATCTTCCCGGTCTTCGGGTCGAACTGCGCGATCGGGCCGAAGTCCCCGGACGAGACGATGACGCCGTTCCCCTGCGTGCTGGAGCGGATCCAGTGGGTCTTCGTGGGCATCTCCGCGCGGGCGACGAGTTCCCACTTCTCGCCGTCGGCGGTCTTGAAGACGGCCCCGCGCAGGTCGATGGCGTACAGCACGTCGTCGAGGACTTCGAGCCCGAAGATCGGGGAACTGCCGGGGAGGACGCCGTCGCTCCACTTCTCGCCGTCGCGGGTGGCGGTCATCCGACCGCTGAAGAAGCCGCCGCCGGCGTAGAACGCGCCCTTGAAGTTCGCCGCCACGTTGAGGTCGTTCTGGTCGTGCTTCGGCTCGCCCCAGGACTGGTGCTTCTCCCACTTCTCCCCGTCCTTCGAGAGCATCCGGTGCCCGCCGTGCCCGACGGCGAGGTACCACTCGGTCCCCGGCTTCCCGGCGGGGTCCGCGGCGGACGCCAGGCCCAGGGTTGCGAGCATTCCGACGAGTGCGAGGGGCCGCATGCGGGAACTCCGACGGGGAGGGGTGGAAGTGCGGGCGACAGGGCGATTGAACGCACCCGCCCGCGGTTCGACAAGTGCCTCGCCGGTCGCCGGTGAACCCGCTACCCTTCCAGAACCGGGACTTGCACCGGACACCGAACCCTGGAACGCGCCATGACCCCCACCCGCGGCGACCTGTTCGCCGGCGTCACCGTCGCCCTCGTCACCCCGTTCGCGAACGGCGAAATCGACTGGGCCGACCTCGGCAAACTCGTCGACTGGCACGTCGAGCAGGGGACCGACGCCCTCGCCCCGTGCGGGACCACCGGCGAATCACCCACCCTCACCCACGACGAGAACGAGCGGGTCGTGGCGTTCGTCTGCGAGCGGGCGCGGGGCAAGGTCAAGATCGTGGCGGGCACGGGGTCCAACAACACGGCCGAAGCCATCCGCATGACGAAGGCCGCGAAGAAGGCCGGCGCGAACGGCACGCTGCAGGTCGGCCCGTACTACAACAAGCCGACGCAGGAAGGCTACTACCGCCACTTCGGGGCCATCGCGGACGCCTGCGACCTGCCGCAGATGCTCTACAACATCCCCGGCCGCACCGGGTCGAACATCCTGCCGGAGACGATGGCCCGGATGGCCGAGAAGTACCCGACGATCGTGGCCGTGAAGGAGGCGACCGGGTCGCTCGACCAGGCGTCGCAGATCGTCGCGTCCACGGACCTGACCGTCCTCAGCGGGGACGACAGCCTGACGCTGCCGCTCATGAGCATCGGCGGCAAGGGCGTCGTCAGCGTGGTCGGGAACATCGTGCCGAAGGACTTGATGGCGCTGGTGCGGGCGTTCGCCGGCGGGAACGTCTCGGAAGCTCAGAAGTGGCACCGCAAGCTGTTCCCGCTGTGCCGGGACATGCTGAGCGTCGCGACGAACCCGATCCCGCTGAAGACCGCGATGAAGCTGCTCGGCCGCGGCAACGGCGAGATGCGGCTGCCGATGTGCCCGATGGACGCCGCCGGCGAGGCACGGGTCCGGGCGACGCTGGTCAATTATGGGTTGCTGACGGCGTGAGATGACCAGAGGGCAGGGATCGGTGTTCCTCCCCTCTCCCCGTTGGGGAGAGGGGTTGGGGGTGAGGGGTGAACCGACAACCCCAATCCTGTCTCTTATACACATCTGACG